>CACPPU010000002.1:0-125382 GCA_902635945.1 uncultured Candidatus Actinomarina sp.
TAATTTTTCCTCTGATTGGAAGTATGGCCTGCACCCTAGAGTCTCTAGCTTGTTTTGCCGGACCAGCAGCAGAATCTCCCTCAACAATAAAGAGTTCGCTTTCGGTTGGATCTGTTGATGAACAGTCTGCAAGTTTTCCGGGCAATCCAGAGGTCTCTAAAATGCTTTTCCTTTTTGTTAGTTCTCTTGCTTTTTTTGCACTCATGCGGGCTTTTGCAGCTACAGCACATCTCTCTACAATTGCTCTACCTTCTTTTGTGTTTTTTGAAAGCCATTTTGGAAACTCTTCATTGATTAATACCTGGACTTTGGATTTCATCTCAGTATTACCTAGTTTTGTTTTTGTTTGACCTTCAAACTGTGGCTCTTTAACCCTGACTGAAACAACTCCTGTCATACCTTCTCTAATATCATCTCCAGTTAGTGAAATATCGGAGTGTAGGTTTCTTTTTTTTGCGAAATCATTAATGGCTTTTGTTACTGCAGTTCTAAGTCCCTCTTCGTGAGTACCACCTTCAAGTGTGTGAATGTTGTTTGCAAAGCTTTTTACCGTAACATCGTCTTCGTTTTTCCACTGTAGAGCAACTTCTATCTCTGAGTCCTTTGTTTGATCTGAAAAAGATATGATTTTATCGTGTAGTGGTTCGAATCCCTCATTTAGATACTCAACAAAATCGACCAATCCACCTTTAAAGTGAAACTGTTCCTTTGTTGCTGGTTTTACCCTGTTGTCAACAAGAGTTATTTTCAAGCCTTTATTTAGAAAAGCAGTTTGTCTCAGTCTCTCGGAAACAATGTTGTAGTCGTAGGTTTGTGTTTCATCAAATATTTCAGGGTCAGCTAAAAAGTTGACTTTTGTTCCGGTCTTTTTTGAAACTTTTCCTCGTTTAATTTTCGATTTTGGTTTACCTAAATCAAAATCCTGATTCCAAAAATGCCCGTCTCTTTGAACTTCGACTTTTACAAAGGTTGATAGAGCATTAACCACTGAAATTCCAACTCCGTGTAAGCCACCGCTAACTGTATATGCTCCGGATTCAAACTTTCCACCAGCATGAAGTGTGGTTAAAACTGTAGTAAGTGCTGAAACTTTTGTTTTCGGATGGGGTTTTACTGGTATTCCACTTCCATCGTCTTCCACCGTAACAGATCCATTTTTCTCTAGAGCTACTTTGATTGTTGAACACCTTCCGGCCATAGCTTCGTCTACAGAGTTGTCTAACACTTCCCAGATAAGATGGTGTAAACCGTTTGGTCCGGTCGAACCAATATACATTGCTGGTCTTTTTCTTACTGCTTCTAGACCCTCAAGAATTTTTATATCTTTTGAATCATAACTATTTGAATCTTTTTTAGACACGAATTATCTCCAAGATACGCTTCTATTTATTTGTTACAGCCCCTGCTGAACTCCTATTTTACTAGATTTCTAGATTATTGCTTGAGATTAGATATTTGAATATCTATGTTTTTAAGGCTTATTTTGGTACTTTTCTCAATATTTACGATTAAGTTTTGTTCGTCTAATTGTACGATTTTTTTCACTCTGGAGTTATCAACATAAACCACTAAGGTGTCTCCTAAAACTGGTCCTGTCACAACATCGTCTACCCATTTGTAGTGACTGTTAGTAATGTAGTTTTCTATTTTTTTAGAATTTTTAAAATTTATTCCTAAAGAATTATTGTTTGGATTAATTTTTTCTGGTTCTTTATTCAGCACTATTCGTTAGTTCTAACAGGCATAAGTAAATACTGATATGTTTCTTCTTCACCTTGAATAACAGCTGGTTTGTCATTTCCAGAAAATCGTAAAAAGGCTTTGTTTCCATCTAAGACTTCTATGCCTTGGATTAAATAATTTGGGTTAAAGGAGATTTGAAAATCTGTCACATCTCCTACTTCAAGACCGAGAATTTTTATATCTATTTCTTCTACACCACCACCAATATCTTTGTTTGTGGAAGATATGTTGAGATTGTTTTCGTCAACCACTTTTAATGTCACAGGTATAAACCCTTCAGCAACTACAGTCGATCTGTCGAGGGATTCCAATATCTTTTTTTTATCAACCTCTATTGAGAAAACGTTCTCTTTTGGAAAAAGAGCTTGGTATTCGGGGTAGTTTCCCTCAAGTTTTCTAACAGATGTGTAATATTTTTCGTTATAAAAATGAAGTTCTCTTTCTGTTGAGTTTATAAAAATGTCTTTTTCACTGTCTTCAAAAAGTTTTATAGTTTCGTTTAGAGACCTGTAAGAAACAATTCCTGCATCGTCTATGGGTAAGTTGGATATTGTGTTTGTTGCCAACCTGTAACTGTCTGTCGAGACAAGTGTTGTTTTTTCTCCATTATTATCAAAGAAAACACCGGTTAGTATTGGTTTTCCTCCTTCTGGAGATGCTGCTATGCCTACCTTTCTGAGTGCTGTAAAAAGTTCAAAAGGAGTTAGTTTTTGGCTGTTTTCCTGTTCAAAAGAGTTCTCTAGTAAAGCTTTGGGGTATGTTAGGTGATCAAGTTTTCTTAGTTTATATTCTGATTTATCAGCTTCAATCATTACTTCATTACCAAGATCGGAGAATACAATTTCTCCTGACGACATTTTTCTCACCACTTCAGATAAAATTCTTGCGTTAACTAAACACTCTCCATCAACCATTGAGTCAACATTAAGCTTTGCCTTAATGACTAAATCCAAATCAGAGCCTATAACTTCACACGAACCATCTTCAACCTTTATATATAAACCTTGAAGAGAAGGGGTGGATGGCTTAACATCAACAGCTCTAGAAACAGATAAAACTACTTCTTTTAGATCTTTTGTTTTTGTTTTAAATTTCAAATCATTCCTTTATATATATAACAACAATAAAACTGTTTAAATTGTTTAATAAACCCATTAAAGACTTAAACAACGACAAATTTATGTTGTAAGTTTTAAACATTTTAGACCCTTGTTAACAGATTTTCTTTAGAAGAAACTTTATTGTTGAAAATGTTTATTTCTTTCTTCAAACCAGGAGAGTCTTCAACTTTTTTAATTGAAGATAAAACTGTAGAGTGAGACCTATTACCTACGTATAAACCAATTTGATTCAACGAGTACTCGGTGTGTTTTCTCATCAAGTAAATAAAAAGATGTCTAGCATTACTAACTTGCTCGCTTCTGTTTTTTGACAACACTAACCTTTTATCTACTTGGTATAGATCAGAACAATAATCAAGAATAAACTCTGGGGTAAGTTCCAACACTTTGTTGTTGGAGTACATAGAAACAAGTTCTGCAACATAGTTAGAGTTTCCAGTTCCTGTTTGTTTGTTGATTATAAGGTTATTAACAACACCATTAATTTCTCTGAAGCTTTGAAACTCCAAAGAAGTTAATAAATCAAACTCTTTTTTAGTTATAAGGTTCCCACCATATTCAAGGTTGTTTCTTTTTAAAACCTCAGAAAACATTTTTTGATCAGGTTTTTCAATATCTGTAACTAATCCATTTAGAATTCTTGAAACCAACCTTTCAGGAAAACCAACAAGTTCTTGGGGTTTTTGGTCTGATGCCAACACCACCGCTTTTGAGTTGTTTAGAAAGTAATTAATTGTATGAAATAGTTCTTCGGAAACCCCTTTTTTTCCTAGAAAAAACTGAATATCGTCAATCAGCAAAATATCCACCGACCTTATTTTATTTTTAAAAACATCTATGTCTTTATTTTTAATTCCATTTATATATGACTCAAGAAAAGACTCAGAATCAATATAAAAAGAAGAAAACGAAGACCTTTCAATTGTTTTTAGTAAGTGGGTCTTGCCAACCCCAGGTTTTCCATAAACAAACAAAGGGTTAAACCTTTTTCCGGGACTTGTTACAACATTTTTAGCAGCAGTTATTGCAAGATTATTACAACTTCCTATAAACAGCTCGTCAAAAACACCAAGTTCGTAGGCGGTTTGATTTTGAACAGGTGTGTCTTCTACAACCTCAACTTCTTCTACAATCTCAAACTCGTTGGTAGGAATAGATAAGGTTTGATCAAGAACAAAAACACAATCACCAAACTTATTTATGTTTTTATAAACTCTTTTTATGGTTTCTAAAACCTTCTTTTCAATAGAGTTCTTAATAAACTCTGAATTAACAATAATGTTTAGGTTTTGATCATCCCCAATTTCGAAGACAACTTGTTCCAACCAATATTTATCTGTCTTGTTTTCTATCTCATTGTTTAAACAAGATAGAAATTTATCAACCTTACTATTCATAACTCCGCTTACAACTTCATTAAACTTAAACGACAGAGTGAGAATTTCATAGAGTGTGAAAAACATATTAATTTTTCACAAGGTTTATCAATAATTTGAGAAACCCAATGTTTACTGAGGATTATATGTTCAAAACTATCAAATAACCAACAATTCCTTGTGGTTATAGAATCCTAGTTAGTTTGTTTTTCGCGAGTTAAAAAATGTTTTCGCGAACATTCGAAATTAAAAAATAATTTTGGTTTGTTTAAATACTCTATTCATTTATTGTTAGTTAAAGGTAAAAAATGAAAAGAACTTATCAACCTAGTAATAGAAAAAGAAGCAGAAAACACGGTTTTAGATCAAGAATGCGAACCAGAGCTGGCCGCGAAATTCTTAAAAGAAGAAGAAAAAAAGGTCGTAAAATTATATCTGCCTAGGTTTTTAGTGAAATTTACTGCACTAAATAAAAAAAGTCATTTTGAAAACCTAAGAAAAGAAGAGTTCTGCTTTGCAGATAAAGGCGTAAAAGTTTTTGTAAAAGAGAATACTGTTGGTACAAACAGACTCGGTATCAGCATTTCAAGCAAATACGCCAACGCTGTAAACAGGAATAGATTTAAAAGAAGGATTAAAGAAGCAGTTAGGGGTTTAGAAGCAGAGTTAAATTTAGACATTTTGGTTGAGGGAAGCTCAAAAGCATCGGAGCTTAAATTAATTGAAATCATAAACATATTAACTAGACACCCACTGCTTTAAGACATAAAAATGAAAATTGTAACGGTTCTGTACCAGGTTTGTAGATCTTTGCTTTCCTACCTAGGATTAGGCAGTGGTAATTGTTTATACTACCCAACCTGTTCCCAGGTAATAACTGAAAGTCTTGAGACAAACGGTTTGTTTAAAACCACTCCTGTTGTTTTAAAAAGAATAGCAATTTGTAACCCCCTGTATAAGAAATTTGGTAAAAATTGGCAATATTAGAACCATTCGCACTCGCAATTGGGTTTTTACTCTCATATGTTTACGATTTTACGCTTTCATATGGGTTTGCAATTGCTATTTTAACTGTAATTATTAATGTCATAATTTTCCCTCTTACACTTCGACAAACCAGATCTACTAAAAGAATGCAAGACGCACAATCAGATATTAAAAAACTTCAGAAACAGTATAAGGACAATAAAGAAGAGCTCAACAAAGCCATGGCTGCAATGTATAAAGAAAAAGGAATCAACCCTCTTGGGTGTATACTGCCTCTCATCATTCAGATGCCTATATGGTTTGCTTTGTTTAGAGTTTTAAGAGAACCGCTAAGTTTTATTCCTTCTACTTCTGTTCTTTTTAAAGATCTTGAAGTAAGCACAAGTCTTACATTTTTTAATATGGACCTTCAAATTCCACCCTCAGAAGTAGCGGGTTGGGTTGACAGGGTTCCATATTTAATACTGATATTGTTTGTTATATTGACAGCTTTATATCAGCAACAACAAATTACAAAAAAAACAGGTAAAAGCGACAATCCTCAGGCCCAACAAATGCAAATGGTGGGTAAAGTAATGCCAATATTTTTTGGATTTATATCTTGGACATTACCCACTGGGCTTGTTGTTTACTTTTTAACTGGAAATATATTTCGAATAGGTCAACAAGCTTTAATTGTTAAGCTAGACGACCGCGAAGAGGTTAAAAAAGAAGAAAAAAAAGAGGAAAACAATGAAGATTCACAGTCAAATCCAATTCAAGAAGATCCTCGCAAAAACCGCAAAAAAAGAAGGAGAAAATAGTGGCAAATAACAAATGGGTTGAAGTTGAAGCCAGGTCGATTGATGATGCTATAAAAGCAGGTCTAAACGAATTAAATTTAGAAGATGCAACTCAAGCAAACATAAACATACTTCGAGAACCAGAAGGCGGAGTATTTGGTGTGGGTGGCACAAAAGCGCTTGTAAGAGTCTCTGTAAGAAACGGTGGTTCCAGAAACTATACAAACAAAAGACGCAATAATAATCGAAATAACAATTCCAAAAACCCAAATAAAAATGGGTATAAAAAGCAATATGATTCAAAAAAACCAAGGGTTGAGGCTGATAAAGACGAACAACTCAAGGTTTCAATTGATTTTTTGAAAGGACTAGTCAAGTCTTTCGGGCTCAAAGGTGATGTTGAGGGTAGTTTGGAAGATGATAATTTAGTAGTCAAAGTTACCGGAGAGCAAACAGAAGCGCTTGTTGGTGACAAAGGTTTTATCATTAGATCTTTACATGAACTAACCAGAACAGTGGTACAAAGAAAAACAGGTGCAGGAACCAGACTCAGACTTGATGTTGCAGATTATGCATTAAAACGTAAAGAAGCACTTACTATTTACGCTGAAAGACTAAGTAAACAAATACTAGAAGACAAGCAGGAAGTCATGTTAGAACCAATGAACTCTGTAGATCGTAAAACCCTTCATGATGCAGCTGCAAACTTTGAAGGAATAAAGTCATATTCTGAAGGAAGAGAACCCTACAGATCAGTAGTCTTTGCGCCCGAAGAAGAAGAATGACTTTTAAACCCCAAGTTCCTAACTGGGGTAAACAACTTGTTGGTGATAATTTAGACCAGCTAATCATTTATCATGACTGGCTTTGTAATACCGGTATAAAAACAGGACTTATTAGTCCAAAAAGCAAACAATTTGTATGGGATGAGTTCGTTATCCACTCTCTTTATTTTGGAAAAATATTATCTGAACTCTCTAGTGAGGTCGATGTAGTTTCAGATCTTGGAACTGGAGGAGGAATACCTGGAATTCCAATAGGAATTACTACAAACATTACAGTTAACTTAATTGATGTAAAAGAAAAAAGAATTTTTGAACTTTCACGATTAATCAAAATACTCAATAATAATAATATTTTTGCGATTCAGGACGATGCTTATAACCACATTAAAAAAGGAGGTTTTTTTGTGTCTAGATGCTTTATTTCAAGCGAAAAAGTAATAAATTCTCTAAAAACTGATAAAAACACCAAATATTTGGTCTCATCAAACGGAGAAAACTTAGATTACGATTCAAACCTGTTTCACGTGAAACACGAGAATTTTAAAATTAATAAAGATGATATAAGACACATTGATGTTATAAATGTTAAGTGAAAACAATTGCTGTAGTTTGTCAAAAGGGTGGAGTTGGTAAGACAACAACAGTAATCAATCTTGCTAGCGTACTTTCAAGAAAAGGCTTAAAAACACTAATTATTGACACAGATCCTCAAGGAAATGTATCTACATACCTTAATCAAAACAAAACTTCTGAATTAAACACCTCAACAACTCAAATTTTAGAAGGTGAAAACAACATAGAACCTATCAAAGTATTTGAGAACTTATACCTAATAACTTCTGATGTAGACATTAAAAAACACAATTCAGAAAAAATAGTAGGCGGATCAAAGCTGAGAAAAATTCGACAAAATGAGACCATAAAGACATTTGATATAGTTTTTATTGATACACCACCAACTATGAGTTCTTTAGTTCAGGAAGCACTTTCAACATCTGATTATTACTTTATACCAAGTAAACCAGAGTTCTTAGCGGTGGAGGGTGTTGGACAGGCAATGTCATTTGCTAAACAAACAATTTCTGAAGTACCCCATACAGATCCTCATTTTCTAGGGGTTGTTCTGAACCAGGTTGATACAAGACGAGCAAGCTACCATGACTTTGTTTCAGAGTTAAAACAAATACTGTCTGATAAGTTGTTTACAACACATATATCACAATTAACTGAAATTGCAGATAGTCCGTTCTATGCTAAAACTGTATTAGATTTTAGTGAATATAGTAAAGCTAGAATTGAATTTGAAGCATTAAGCAGTGAATTACTAGAAAAGGTTGGCTTATGAAAAGATCCCTAAGTTCGCTTATAGAAAATACAGATGTTAGAGAATTTAAAGTAGTCGACATTGAGGTTGGAAAAATCTCTGAAAGCAAAACGCAGGCAAGAACATATTTTGACGAAAAAAAGCTAGGCGAACTTTCAGAATCAATTAAAAAAAGCGGTGTACTCCAACCCATAATTGTTCAATTGTTAGGTAATAGCGAATATCAATTAATTGCAGGTGAAAGAAGACTTCGAGCAAGTAAAGCAGCTGGACTCAAAACAATTCCTTGTTTAGTTAAAGATGTAACAGACAAGGATGCAGCAGTTTTGGGTCTTGTGGAAAATGTACAAAGATCACAACTTAATACCATTGAAGAAGCGCTTGGTTATAAAAGCCTACAAGAAACATACGGTTTAAACGCAAAAGAGATAGGCCTTCTGGTGGGTAAAAGCAGACCGTTTATTGCTAACTTATTACGCATTTCAAACCTGAGTCAAAAAGTTCAAGAAGCTTTAAAAGAAGAGAAGATTTCCTTTGGACAAGCAAGACCTTTAATAGTTCTAGATGAAAACTTACAAGACAAATTACTTTCCGAAATTATTAGTTTATCTTTAAATAGTCGCCAGGTTGAAGAGAAGGTGAGTGAGCTAAATGGTAAGTCTTCTGTGAGCGAAGAAGTTCTACACCTTAAGAGCAATCTTGAAAACACGCTAGGTTCAAAAGTTCAAGTTAAAAAATCAGGAAAGTCATTTAAAGTAAATCTGAACTTTCAAAATATAGAAGCACTTAAAAAATTTATAGAGAAATTAAATTAGTTTCAAAAAATTTCCGAATAAATCTCAGAAACTATATCAAAAACTGTATTGGTATTAATTTGGTAAAAATTACCATTTATTACTAAAGATACGGCTTTAGTATTTTTGAGTAGCATATTGTTTTTACCAACTGAATCAAGGTTTAATTTTGTGCCAATTTCATCAGCTAATTTTTTACCAATATTACTTACAGAGTGCTTTCCTTTGAAATAGTCTACGGACTGTGTTTCATTGTTTTCAAAAGTTAAGAAAAGTGAAGGGTTAATTTTATTTACAAAAGAAATTATATTTTCTTTACTCATCTCTTCCCCAGCTTCGGAAACAAAAGTAATATTCATTCCATTTTCTATTCCAGATCCTTTAATTGATTCATAAAACACTACTTGTTCTCTGTACTCGCCATTGTTTTCAATGTTTATACACACATTCAATGCTGAGCCAGCTGGCTTAAAGCCCTTAATCGCCTCATTAAGAGACTTATCCAAAGTTGGTCTGATCAATTTTTTAATCTCAATAGCTGTATTTAACCCAACAACACCATCTACACTAAGTCCACGATTTTCTTGAAATGCTTCAACAGATTTCACTAGCTCTTTTGTGTACTCAGAGTTGATTGGCTCAGAATAAAACCCAAGTCGAGACAACATTTCTTGAAGCTCTTCTACATCAGACCCTTTTAATACAGGATTTGAAAAATTGAGAATTCGATCACCTAAGTCGTAACCATGATTTAAAAGCTCTAACCAGAGATTTTCTTTAGAAATAGTTTTTTCTATATTGTAATCATTTAAAAAAAGCTCTACTAATGACTTACACTCAACTGAATCATTAGGAAACTGATACCCTGCTGCTTGAATTTTGCTACTTAAATCTAAAAGTTCATCAGGTGACAATTCATCAATATAACTCAAGTTTTCTTGATTAATGATCTAACCATCTTTCAGAATCAATAGCTGCCTGACACCCAGTTCCCGCTGCAGTAATTGCTTGTCTATATATGGAATCTGCAACATCTCCTGCTGCAAAGACTCCAGGAACAGAAGTACTAGTGTCTGTTGTAAATCCAGTTTTTATATATCCCTTTTCATCTAGTTCAACGAAATTGTTAAGGAACTCTACGTTTGGATCATGACCAATTGCTACAAAAACACCGTCTAAGTTAAGTTCAGACTCTGAACCGTCTTCAGTATTTTTTAGAACTACAGAAGACACAGCACCATCACCAATAATTTTTTCAACAGTACTGTTCCAGATCACTTCAATTTTTTCATGATTTAAAACCCTGTCTTGCATTATTTGACTAGCTCTAAACTGATCTCTTCTATGTATCACATATACTTTTGTTGCAAACTTGGTTAGAAACAAAGCCTCTTCCATTGCTGAATCTCCACCACCAACTACTGCTACTTCCTTTTCTTTAAAAAAGAATCCATCGCAGGTTGCACAAGCAGAAACACCATATCCTTGAAGTTCTTTTTCACCCTCAACGCCAAGCCACCTAGCTGACGCACCCGATGCAATAATTACAGATTTAAATTCGTACTCACCTTTACTGCTTGTTAGTTTGAAACCTCCATCAATATTTTCAATTGAGTCAATAATCTCGGTCTTAATTTCTGTCCCAAATCTTTCAGCCTGTCCTTTGAAAACTTGCATTAGCTCAGGACCCATTATTCCATCAACAAAACCAGGATAATTTTCAACATCGGTAGTAAGCATTAGCTGACCGCCAGATTCAAGTCCTTCAAAAAGCACTGGTTCAAGATTTGCTCTACCTGCATAAATTCCAGCTGTATATCCAGCTGGTCCGGAACCAATTATTGCTACATTTTTCATACTTTTTTTCTCCAATAACTTTTAACTGATAAAAATAAAAACAGAATACCCAGAGAAGCAAATGCGAAACCAGTTGGGTTAACTCCGAGGAGCAACCCCAAACCCTGCATAATTTTTATTATTCCTATAAATATAAATATTAACGACAAGAACAGCAAAACAATTAAAAGGAAACCTAATGAAGCAAAGCCAGTAACTCTTTTTACCGGTTTAACAACCAATCTTTTAATAGTGTCTAGCAAACTTTCAAAGGATTCTAAAAAGCTATCTTCTTGTTCCATAGAACTTATATTAAGCTAACGAGGATTATTAATGAAGTTCTATTTATGGTTGCTAGTTGCCAAAATTAAAAAATTGGTCTTTGTATAAACAAATCCATTATTTAAATACAAACTCTGAGCATGTTTATTTTGAGTTTGTGTGTTTAGGCGAACATTAACTAGTTTTTTTTGTTTTGAGAATGCAACAACGTCTTCGAGTAATTTTTTACCTAAGCCGCTATTTTGATACTTTTTTACAATTCCAAATCTCTGCAAAAATCCATAATTTCTAGTTATACCTAATATGCCATAACCAGCCGTATCATCATCAGCTTTTTGGATGAATAAATAATTATGAACACAACTTTCAATTGTCTCTTTAAATGCAGCGCTTGAATTTTGCCAGTATGGGTCAAAAATATTGTGATCTAGATTGAGAACTTCAGGAATTTTTGCATCCGTAAACATGTCAACATTTTCTATGTTTTTATCAGACTGTTTAATGTTTTTTAGATTTAGAGACAGTACGTTTAATTTCTCTGAGACTTCCCACCCAGCTGATTGCCAAACTGCAGAACTACTCTCATCAACCATAGAAGAGTTAAAGATGAGATTTTCTTGTAACGCAAGTTGATTAATCTTCTTTAATAAAGGTCTTCCACCATATAGTTTTTCAAAATAAACAACAGGCGTTTGGTCATTCCATTTTCGAGTATAAAAAGTGCCTTGCCAGGTGCTATGTTTCTTTTTTTCATTTGTTAAAAACATATTTTAAAATTTTCTTATCTTCTTCGTGGGTTAGTAAATTAAGAGCGCTATCAAAATCAACTAGTGCAATTTCCTCGATTTCATCATCAGGTTCATTTTTGAAAGACTCAATAACTTCCATTTCATAGAACCAAACAGTTTTTTGAACCTTTTCTCCATCACGACTTATTTCGTATCTGGACTCAGCGATTGGTTTGTTGCTTTTTATTTTTACTTCGAATCCTGTTTCCTCAAACACTTCTCTTACAGCCGCATCTGCAGGCTTTTCCCCTTCTTCCATGTGACCTTTTGGGTAACCCCACCAAGACAAGCCATCTTCTGGTGAGTCGCCCCTTTTGTTTTTTACAATTAGAATTTTCTGCTCCAAAAGAACAATTCCACCCGCTGCAAAATCTACTACTGAATTCATACTTCTATTGTTTCCATTCTTCTTCTAAGCTATCCATATGGTACCAAGAACCTTATTAAACCTAATTGACAAAAACGAATATTTAAAAATCGTTTCAGATCTTTACATATCAAATGGTTTTGAGTTTTACCTTGTTGGGGGAGCTGTTCGAGATGGCATACTAGATATTGATACAAAAGATTTTGATTTTACAACTAACGCAACTCCCGAAGATTCAATAAGTTTGTTAAACAGTAATGGTTATAAAACAACAGAAATTGGTAGAGAGTTTGGAACTATTGAACTACAGATTGATGATAATTCAGTTCACATAACCACATATAGGAAAGACACATATGAAAACTCTTCAAGAAACCCATCTATTGAGTCAGCAGCAGACTTAAATACAGATCTCTCCAGAAGAGATTTTACAATTAATTCAATAGCCTATTCGATTAAAGAAAATGAACTTGTTGACCCATTTTTAGGCCTAAAAGACCTAGCTTCAGGAACAATTAGGACCCCAGATGATCCAATTATTTCTTTTTCAGATGACCCTTTAAGAATGTTAAGAGTTTGTCGGTTTATAAGTACTCACGGATTTTCACCTGATAACGATACTTATGTAGCAATGAGAGATAATGTTGAAAGAATCAAAATAGTATCTGTCGAAAGAATAAGAGATGAAATATCTAAACTACTTGTGGGTAAAAATCCCTCACTTGGTCTGAGAACCTTTGTAGAAAGTGGTTTAAGTTCTTATATCCTTCCTGAATTAAACGAACTTAAAATTGAGGTCGATCCTGATCATCACCATAAAGATGTTTATGAACATACTCTTAAGGTAGTTGACAATGTATCACCTACACTAACCCGAAGACTGGGAGCTTTGTTTCATGACATTGCTAAACCAAATACAAAAGGTATTGAAAATGGGAAAGTTCATTTTAGACACCATGAAGTGGTTGGTGCAAAAATGACAAAGAAGATTTTACAAAACTTAAAGTACGATAAAAAAACTATTAAGAATGTAGCTAGCTTAGTTGAGCTGCACCTGAGACCGCATACATTTAAAATGGGCTGGACAGATTCTGCAGTCAGAAGATATATTGTTGATGCCGGTGAAGTTTTGGAAGATCTCAATAATTTAGTTAGAGCTGATGTAACGACTAAAAATAAACAAAAAGCACTAGAAATTTTTGAAAAACTCGATGAGATGGAGACAAGAATAAAAGAAGTTTTAGAAAAAGAAGAAATGTCAAAACTTAGACCACCAATTAGCGGAGATGAAATCATGAGTCTTTTTGATTTAGAACCAGGCCCAAAAGTCGGCGTGATTATGAAGGCCTTATACGAGCAAAGAATAAACGAAGGTGAAGTTTCTAAAGAGGAAGCAATAAAACTAGCCAAGGAAACTTTCGATAATTTATAATTGTATAAATATTCATTTACATGTATATTTATACAATGAAGAAATCAACTATTCAAAGACAAAGATTAATTGCAGATTTTATAGATTCAGAAAATGTCTCTTCACAAAATCAACTCAAAGGACTTCTTAAGAAAAATAACATTCAAATTACTCAAGCAACACTATCTAGAGATCTAAATGAACTTGGAGCAATCAAGAAAAGACTAAAAAATGGAAGACTAATATATGTGCTTCCAAAAAATCAAGATAACAATGCCCAGATTAAAATTGCTAAAAAAGCATTAGAAGATTTTGTACTCGATGTAGAACCAGTTTCAAACCAAGTAGTTGTTAAAACCACAACAGCTGCTGCACAAGTTATCGCAGAGTCCATTGATAATTTATATATCGACAATATTGTTGCTTCAATTGCGGGCGACAATGTTGTATTAATAATTTCTACTGATGAATCAAAAGCAAGAGAAGTAGCAAAGACTATTGAGGATAATATAAAATAACTTAATGCTGCTATTTTCAGAATACGATAAAGGTTTAGAAAACATCTACATAAGCCAACCTGTTGTAGATATAAATCTTGGAGATACAAATAACTATTTGGTCAGATTTCCAAAGTTCAAGAGAGTTACTCACATGATTCTTGCATTTGATGCGGAAAATTTATTCTTAAAATCAAAGAGTTCATACGGTTATTTTTTTAATTTAGAATCACTATTGACTGATTTAGAGGAAAGAAAAAACAGAGGTTATTTTGTGGTTGCTGTGACCTCAAACTCTAGCAGACAAAAACAATACAACCCCTACCCAAGAGGCGAACAAGAAAACTTTGCAACTATGCACATAGAGTCCATATTAGAAGATCACTTACCTCAGATTTACGGTGATTACGACGTTGATGTAGTTAATTTAAAAAAAATTGTCATGGGAGCATCGATGGGAGGGTTAATGTCAATAAAGACAGGTATTCTAAACCCCTCTTTTGAGAACATAATCTCTCTTTCTCCAGCATTTTGGTTTGGATTTCCAGGGATAGTTAACGATCTAAATAACTTAAGTAAAAAATCTATTTGCAATTTATCAGTTGGAACAAAAGAGGGAGATATTTTTGGTGACCAAGTAAAAAACATATTTCCTAAAGAGTGGGATTTAGATTTTTCAAATAATAATGATTTCTATGTTTCTGGTGTTAAAAAAATTGAAGAGGAACTTAAGTTGAACAACATTAAAACTAATTTCGTTTTCAGAGAAAAAGGCAAGCACAATGAAACACACTGGAATCCTATTCTTCGTGAATTTCTAGTGTCAATATAAAAACCACTAGCTTTTTTATTACTTGATAGATTATTCTTATTCAGTGATGGGTAATTCAAAAATTGCCAGAGAAAACTTGGCAAAACAAATAAAAAATGGTGCTGTCATTCTACATAGTGGAAGCATTGTTTACAGAAATAATGACACGTGGTATCCATTTCGACAAGATTCAAATTTTTATTATTTAACAGAATGGCCTGAACCTGATGCTCATGCTGTAATCCTCATTAAAGACTCAAAACCCGAGTTGCATTTATTTGTTTTAGACAGAAACGAGGAAATGGAGACATGGGAGGGAAAACGTTTAGGTCAGTCTGGTGCGGTTGATGAATATGAAGCTTTAAAAGCTTATTCATTTCAAGACTACGAAAAAATACTTCCGAACCTACTCAGAGGTTTTAATGATATCTATTGTGACTACTCCTCAAATAATTTTGAAAAATATGATAAGAAAGTACTTACCCACGCAGTTCCGTACGATCAACGAGGTGCTGACTTCAGCAATGCAACTCTGTACTCACTGCAACCATTAGTTTCAGAACTTAGATTAATTAAAAGTGATGGAGAGGTTGACTTATTAACAAAAGCCTGTGACATCACTGTTGAAGGTCATATTCATGCAATGAAAACTGCAAATGCTGGAATGTATGAGTATCAAGTCGGCGCAGAGATGGAAAAGATATTTCATGATAGAGGCGCAGAAAGATTAGGCTACCCCTCAATAGTTGCTGGAGGTGATAATGCTTGCATACTTCATTACTCAACAAATAGAGATCAGCTTGATGATGGAAGCTTACTTCTAATTGATGCAGCAGCAGAGTATGGAATGTACTCTTCTGATGTAACCCGTACTTTTCCTGTATCTGGAAAATTTACGCCACCTCAAAAAGATGTATATGAAGAAGTGTTAAAGGTACAAAATGAAGGCATAGAAGGAGTAGTTGTGGGCAACTCCATGAAAGAAGTACACCAACAAACTATAAAAACGTTATCTGAATCATTGGTTAATTTAAAACTAGTGCCGCTTGGCGTAGAAGAAACAATCTCAATGATGCATTTTTTCGAATTCTTTATGCATGGCACTGGACACTGGCTAGGTCTTGATGTTCATGATGCTGGAAGCAATGAAGTTAATGGACAACCAAGAGCATTTGAGCACGGAATGGTAACAACCATAGAGCCAGGAATCTATATAAGACCAACAAAGCCTGTAATAGAGTTTCCTTTACTTGAACGTGATCCAAATGAAATTAGAGAACGTAGAAAAATTATGGGTATGGAGAAAGCTACAAAATTAGAAAAAGAAGAAATGATGAATGCTAAAACAGTAAAGCACGAGATCCCTAAAGACCTCTTGGGTATTGGTGTAAGAATTGAAGATGATATTGTTTGTACAAACAACGGACCAGTGAACCTCACAGAGAATGCCCCAAAAACAATTGAAGAAATAGAAGCAGCAACAGCCTAAAAAATGTCCTCTCCAAGATTAATTTACTCAATTTATGAAAATCGTTTACGTAATAAATTAGCTAACGAAAGCTTGCCTAAACATATCGGATTAATTCACGATGGTCACAGAAGATATGCAAGGAAAGAAGGATTACTTAGTTTTGAAGTTTCATATAAAATCGGCATGACAAGACTTAAGGAGTGCATTGGATGGTGTGATGAGGTGGGGATTGATTTCATCACAAGTTGGCTTTTATCAAGAGAAAATTTATCAAGACCACAGGAAGAACTAGAACCATACTTCCAAGTGCTGAATGAACTCTTTGAAGAACTATTAATTGATGATGTAGTTGATAACTTTAAAATTGAATTCATTGGATCCACAGACCTTTTACCTGATTTCTTACAAGAAACTATTAAACAGCTCAAAGAAGTTAGAGGCGGAGGACAAAAAACCCTAACAATTGCTTTAGGCTATGGAGGGCGTCAAGAAATTTTAGATGCCATTAAAGGATTAATTGATCAAAATAGAAATGATGAAAATGATTTTGACGAATTGCTTGAAAATGTAACTGATGAGCAATTACGACAACATTTATATTCTCCGGAAACTCCAGATATTGATTTAATTATTAGAACAAGTGGAGAGTCAAGATTGTCAGGGTTTTTATTATGGCAAAGTGCTTACTCTGAAGTAATTTTTCAAGATGTTTACTGGCCTGAATTTAGAAAAATCGACTTTCTCCGTTGCTTGAGAGAATACTCTCAAAGAGAACGCCGCTTCGGTCAATAAAAATATTTATGTTAAACTAATTCAACTATGCAAGAATTTTTAGCTTCTACAAACTTCACAGTTATTTTTATATCTCTGATAGGCATCAAATTTTTGCTAGAAACATATTTGAAAATTAGAAACCTTAAATCTATTGAATTAAACAAAAACGCTATTCCTGAAAGGTTTGTTGGTGTAGTTACTGAGGAAGAGTACAAGAAATCTATAGTCTACAATATTGATCGAATCAGATTTCAAATCTTTACAGCTTTATTTGGTGCTGTAGTATTGATAATTTTTACTTTGGGAGGATTATTTAATTTTCTAGCTGAAATAGTTGTCTCTACAACTTCTTCAGACGTTCTCGGAGCAGTTTTATTAGGACTCTTACTGTTGATAGTTGAGCAAGTAATTTCAATTCCAATATCTATATACTCAACATTCGTAATAGAGGAAAGACACGGCTTTAACAAAACAACAACAAAAACATTTGTGACAGACATGTTTAAAAGTTTGTTAATTTCTGCCATTATCTCATCAGTTATTTACGCAACTGTTATATATATAGTCGTAAATCTAGGTGACAACTGGTGGATATACGCATTTGGAGCTGTCTTTATTCTCCAGGCAATTATATTCTTTCTCTATCCAGTATTAATAATGCCTCTGTTCAATAAATTTGAACCACTTGATAATGAAGAATATAAAAAGCCTATAGAAAAACTATTGAAAAAAGTTGATTTTAAATCAAAAGGCTTATTTGTCATGGATGCAAGTTTACGAAGTACTCATGGCAATGCTTTTTTCACTGGATTTGGAAAAAATAAAAGAATTGTATTTTTTGATACCCTGTTAAAAACAATTACTCCAGATGAAATGGAAGCAATTCTTGGTCATGAATTAGGACATTATAAATTAGGGCACATAAGGAAGGCACTAATTAGTTCCTTAGTGTTTGGTTTTATTGGTTTCTACATACTAAGCGAAGTACTTAAAAGTGATAACTTCTTTCTTGATCACGGACTGGAATCTTTGACTGTATATTCTAAGTTTTTACTATTTTATTTAGTTGCAGGTTCATATACATTCTTTACAAAACCGTTTACTTCAGCACTATCTAGAAAGCGAGAATTTGAAGCAGATGATTTTTCATTCCAATTTACTGATGGTGAGTATATGATTTCTGGCTTATTGAAGCTCAGTAAAGACAACGCTTCTAATCTAACTCCAGACCCTTTATATAGTTCTTACTACTACTCCCATCCTCCAATTGCAGAGAGAGTTGCAAGCATAGAAAACAAATTAGCTTTAAGGGACACTTAATACAAACAAAGCCTGAAGTGTTAACGCAACTGTTATAAATAAGAAAATATATTGAGTTTTATCACTTTGTTGATGGCCAAAGATTTTTACTGCTAAATCATGAGCCAATACCACACTGATCATATGTCCAGCAAGCGTGACAATCACCATAATTGTCCAAAGCACAACAGGTTCTAAAAAGTAGTCAACAGTAGCATTTTGTATATTAAAAAGATTCCATCCAAATCCAAACGGATCATTGAGCCTATACAAGACTGTTTGTGATTCAAATAAAAGAAGTCCTAGGTAGTGGGTGACATGATATGCAAACGCAATTGGAAGCATTGTGTGACCAAATTTGAGTGAAATATCGTTTAAGTCAACATCCTCTCCACTTACTTTGATTGCGAAATAACAAGCAAACCTATAAAAAACTATCACGATTAAGTTCGTTGAGAGGAACGCAATAGTTGAGAAAAATGTTTCGTAAGTTCTTGATCCAAAAAGATTAAACCAAAAAGTTGTCTCCCTCAATCCATCATAAGTAACAGTACCGATCATAAGAAGTATAAAATACTCCATACCTTTTAATTGTGCGAGGTTTGCTAAGTTGTTTAAGAGAGTTTTAAAAACAGGAGCTTTGTTTGTTACTCTCATTTTGCTGTAGAGGTGATGCAAAAGAAGCAAGGGATCGACTTCGATAATTGTTTTTTTAAAGTACCTCTGTAATGCTGACACGGTTAAAAACAAAATTAAGAAAACAATTCCAATGTGTCTTGGGTTTCCTGGTTTACTCCAAACAAGCTCAAACCAGGTCAAACATACAAACAAGAAAGCAGCAGGATAGACATTTTTAGGATCACCTTCTCTATTAACTAAAATTGAAAGAGGATTAAATTTTGCATACAAGTCACCAAAAAGCAAGCCAAGAACTGGAACCCCAATCCATAAAAATACCCACAATACCAAAGGAGTTATAGACACTGTTGCAGATTCGTTATTAATTAACCCCGGAACAGTAAGTAAGCTCAAAATAAACAACCCAAACAATTTTCCACTTGTTGACTGTTTGGTGGCGAAAAGAGTTTCTGTTGAAGTAAGAATTGATTCTTTCCATGAAACTTTTAAAAAGACAAAAGTAAGAACAATAGTCAAAACCGCTGCATTAAGTACCATATTGAACGGTATAGGCAGATCACCTACATTTATTATTCCGTGATATAAATCGCTTTGAAATTTCAATTAATTAGCCTTTTTAAAAGTCTGAGTCTATTGTAAAATTAAGATATATATAAACAGGGAAAAATATGTGCGTTTTATGTAATACGATTCAAAATGATATTGTAGAAACTGCCTTGGCAGTCCAAAACACTATAGATGGAGATTATATGACAATCCCATTAGTTTCTGCGGTTGAACAATTACACACATTTGATGGAATACAATCTTTGTTGTTAAATGCTAATTTAATAGCTCTAATTTTTTAAACGGAATCCCTACAGGCATTACATTCGCCAATAAGCTCTAAACCGTGATCATCAATTAAAAATCCTAGAGTTTTTTCTAACATTTTTACTTCATTAGAAAGCTTTTGTTCAAAACCTAGGCTTAGTTCGATATCAGTTACATCCCCACAACCTTTACAGAACAAATGATGGTGATGACCACTTTCGTTTAGTGAGAGCTCCACCATAGTTGTATTTTCAGGACTTAAAAACTGAGATACGATATTTATTTTCTGCAAATCATTAAGAACTCTATAAAGGGTAGAGGTAGCAACTTGATTATTTAGGCTACTTAAAAGACTGTCAATAGATATTGGTTTTTTAACCTTTAGTAACTGCTCTAACACAAGGATTCTTGGATTAGTTATTGAGATATTGTGTTCTAAAAGTATGTCTTTAGATTTGTTTGACATATTTAAATTATAGCTTGCATAAAAATAAATGAGAACTAATCTCAATAAAAATGAGAATATTTCTCATTTATTAAATAATAGAAAGAAGGAATGCTTTGAAAAGTAAAGCAATTTTTAAATTTGGCGTAATTACGCTTTCAATAGTCTTAGTTGCTTGTTCTGGCGGCAGCTCAGATGAAGCAGGTTGTCCTGTAATAGAAGACAGAAAAATTAATGTTGTAGCCACAACACCAATGATTGGTGAATTTGTAAACCAAGTTGGTGGCGACAATATAAACTTAACTGTCATTATGCCACCTGAGGCAGACCCACACACATATGAGCCAGCTCCTCAAGATGCTGGCACCATTGCGGATGCAGATTTAGTATTTTATACAGGGTTGAAGTATGAACCAGCAGCAGTTGTTAAACTGCTTGAAAGCTCAGCGTGTAGTTTAGATGTATTAGCTGAAGTTGGTGAAAACGTATATCCTATTGAATTTAAAGAAGGCGGACATGACGACCATGGAGATCATGGTGAAGAAGGCCATGATGATCATGATGATGAAGAAGGCCATGAAGATGAAGAAGGCCATGATGATCATGACGGACATGAAGGGCACGGCCACGGAGCATACGACCCACACTTCTGGTTTGACCCAAATCGAGTTGCATATGCAGCTGAATATATTGAAGGCAAATTAGTAGAATTTGATCCAAGCAAAGCTTCAAGCTACGAAGAAGCAGGTAGTGCTTATACAAATGAGTTAAAAGGTCTAATAGGACAGGTATCTGACTTAATATCTACAGTTCCGTCTCAAAACAGGAAGCTTATAACAACTCACGAATCGTTGGGATATTTAGAAGCTAAATTTGGATTAGAGGTACTTTCTACAATTATTCCTAGTCTTGATTCAGCAAATGAAATATCACCCGCACAACTAGTGGATGTTATAGATGTCATTGAAGATAACAATGTAAAAGTTATCTTTATTGAATCTGAAGCCCCATCAGTTTATGCAGAGACAATTGTTTCAGAAACAGGTATAAAAGCTGTAGAAGGCTTATGGGTTGAGACCTTAAAGGAAGGCCAATCATATCCAGACTTCTTAATTAGTGCTGTTGAATTAATTGTGGAGAACTTAAGAAACACAGACTAAGTTAGTTGTAGATAACTTTCGATACTTTCAATAAGAAAGGTATCACGATGGATACTAAAGAAGTAAATAGTGCAAGCACCCCTCTGATAATTTCAGACGGGTGCTGTGTGCATTTTGGAAATATACCAGCCTTAGAAAGCGTTAATTTTTCAATAAATAAAGGAAAAAAGGTAGCGGTCGTTGGACCAAATGGCGGTGGAAAGTCAACCTTATTTAATGTTCTTGCTGGGTTAATACCATTAACAGAAGGATCATTAACTATCGAAGGAAAGAACCCTAGTGAAGTAAAAGGTAAAGTAAGCTATGTACCCCAGAAAGATCTTATAAATTGGAATTTTCCTTTATCTGTAAAGCAAGTAGTAGAAATGGGTTTAACTACTAGAAGTTCTTTAAATTTATTCTCTAGGAATAAAGTTAATGAAAAAATTAAAAAGGCATTAGAGGATGTTGGATTATCAGAAAAAATTAATAAAAGTATCAAAAACCTATCTGGTGGCCAGCTTCAAAGAGTTTTAATTGCGCGGGCTCTTGCTCAAGATTCTGAAATACTACTGTTGGATGAAGCTTTTAGTGCTGTTGATATAGGAGCTCAAGAAGACATAATGCAACTAATTGACAATATAAATTTAGATGGAAAAACAATATTAATTGCAACTCATGATGTGAATAATCTAGAAGAAAAATTTGATGAAGTGCTTTGTTTAAACAAACATTGCTGTGCTTATGGAGACCCAGTAGAAGTTTTAACCCCAGAAGTTATAGAAGAAATGTATGGGTCACACAATAGCTTACTCAACAACAAGGCACACTTTAATAATGAAGGATCTGGTAATGATTGAAATTTTGCTTGACCCTTTTAGATACGACTTTATGATACGTTCACTTATAACAGCATTCGCGTCAGGAGCTATGCTGTCGTTACTCGGTCCGTTTACTATTAATAGAAATATGGGATTTATGGCTGATGCGATGGCCCACGCAACACTACCTATTATTGCTGTAGGAGTTTTTTTGGGTTTCAGTATTTCTGAATTAGGAGTTCCAGCGGCAATTTTAATTGCAATCTTTCTTGGTTTAATAATTAAGAACACAAATGTTGGCGAAGATACAGCTATTGGAATAATATTTTCTTCTTTCTTTGCATTGGGGTTCGTGTTGATTTCACTTCTAAATGTCACAATTAACCTGGAAGACTTACTGTTTGGCCAAATACTTGCGGTGAGTATTTCGGATGTTTACATTGTTGTTAGCTTACTAGTGTTGGTCATTTTGGTAATAATAATTTATTTCAAGCAGTTATTGTTTTATTCTTTTGATCCAATTGGAGCTGAAGTTAAAGGCCTAAATACTACTTTTTTAAACTATCTCTTTTTAATTCTTTTGTCGATTGCAATTGTTGGATCTTTACAGACAGTAGGCATTATTTTGGTTTTGAGTATGCTTATAATTCCAGCTGCTGCTGCAAAGCTTGTAACAGAAACATTTACAGTTTCTATAGGAGTGAGTGTTCTTTTCGGAACCATATCCTCAATAACAGGTTTGTACCTTTCCTACTTCCTAAACCTCCCTTCAGGGCCTTCTATGTCCTTAGTCGCAACAACAATATTTGTATTTGCTTTTCTATCGAAAAAAATCAGAAAAAAAGGATCACTGGCTACAGTTACTGTTTCGTAATAAAATAATAGTATGTATAAAGAAACCTATTCAATTTGGCTTCAAAACTCTATACATAATGAAAAAGTTTATGAACTTATTAAAAGATATGCGAAAGAAGAGGATAAAGATTCTTTTTTTCCACACGTTACCCTTGTATCTCATATTGGTTCGGAAGAAAAAGCATTAAAAATCTTAAATAAATTATTAGTAAAAAAATCTACAGTCATTTTTGACAGGGTTTCTACTGGGGACACGTACTTTCAAAAACTGTATCTGGAATCATCAGACAACCTATACTTTTTTAATTCTGTTTCAAAAATAGAAGGCTGGCCAAGTCTTTGGGTACCTCATATGTCACTGTGTTATGGGGATGAGTTACCTAAATCTTTCGACCTAGGGGAGCTTAATGAACTCATCCCTATAACTATTTCATTTGATACTCTGTCTTTATACAAAACAGGACCAAACATTTCAGAGTGGAAGGAGATAACCACTCTAAGACTTAATTGACTCCTTTGCTATTTTTACTTTTTCAGCAGGAAATTCGTAATCTACCATTTCTCCTGATAGGAAATTACTATAAGCCTGCATATCAAAGTGTCCGTGACCACACATAGCAGTTAAAACTGCAATGGACTCAGAGTTTGTATCTGCATTTTTAGCGGCCCTTATTGCTGACGCTATTGCATGAGTGGCTTCTGGAGCTGGCACTATACCCTCAGTTTTTGCAAACAATTGACCTGCTTCAAAGCACTCTTTTTGCCCTATTGCTTCTGCCTCGATTAACTTCTCTTCATACATTGCACTGACTAATGGTGCCATTCCGTGGTATCTCAAGCCACCAGCATGAATTGGATCAGGCACAAAAGAATGACCAAGGGTATGCATTTTGACTACGGGGGCCATTCCTACTGAATCCCCAAAATCATATGCATACGTTCCCTTAGTCAAAGATGGACAAGCCTGTGGCTCAACAGCTCTAATAACCGTAGATTTATTATTTTGCATATTTTCTCTAGCAAAAGGTGTAAAAAGACCGGCAAAGTTGGAACCTCCGCCAGTACATCCAACTATCACATCTGGATAATCGTCTGCCAGTGCCAATTGTTTTAGTGCTTCTTCTCCAATAATGGTTTGATGCATCAGGACATGATTCAAAACACTTCCAAGCGCGTATCTTGTTTTCTCATCTTTAGCAGCAACTTCAATAGCTTCTGAAATGGCAATGCCTAGACTTCCTGGAGTTTCAGGGTCTTCTGAAAGAAACTTTTTACCAATATCTGTTCTTTCAGAGGGGCTTGAATATACCTTTGCACCGTATATCTCCATCATGGTCTTTCTGTAAGGTTTTGCTAAGTATGATGCAGCTACTTGAAATACCTCTAACTCAATTCCAAAAGCCTGACATGCAAAAGCCAAAGCAGAACCCCACTGACCAGCACCTGTTTCCGTAACCATTTTTGTAACACCTTCTTCCGCGTTATAAAACGCTTGGGGGATTGCAGTGTTAGGTTTATGCGAGCCAGACGGGGATCCACCTTCGTATTTGTAATATATTCTTGATTTTGTACCTAGAGCTTTTTCAAGTCGAACTGCTCTAAATAAAGGGGAAGGTCTATAAAGCTTATATAAATCTAAAACGGGCTTTGGTATATCTATAAAAGAATCTTGAGACACTTCTTGTAAAATCAAACCCATTGGAAATAAGGGAGCTAGATCTTCAGGACCAATTGGCTCCATTGTTTGGGGATTCAACGGTGGTGGTAGTGGATTTGGCAAGTCGGGGATGATGTTGTACCACTGTGTTGGCATCTCAGATTCTGATAATAAAAATTTATATTGTTCGCTCATTGTTCCTCCTAAAATAAAAAAACCGGGCTGTGCCCGGCTTTAGAAAACAACATAGAACTAGGCACCTACATATGTAGCGTCCACCAATTCCAGTTTGTTACTTTATACATTGTTATTAATGTAGATGTTTTTTTCAAAATTTCAAAATTTTAATTGTAAATTTTTTGTTAACAAAAAATGTCGAAATATCAATATATCCATTCATAACCTAGTATTGGGTTCATGAATAAAATAATTCACTCATCAAAGTTAACAAAAGTTTATGGTGAAAAAGAAACAAGTGTCACGGCTTTAGATGATATAAGTGTTGAATTCAGTGAAAATGAATTTACTGCAATAATGGGGCCATCAGGTTCAGGAAAATCCACACTACTCCACTGTTTGGCTGGTTTAGATAGGCCTACAGCTGGACAAATTTTTCTAAGAGATCAAGATATCTCTACATTAAACGACAAACAACTTACAAAAATTAGACGAGACAGCTTTGGTTTTGTTTTTCAAGCATTTAACTTAATTCCAACACTCACTGCTGAGGAAAACATAACTCTCCCAGCTTCCATAGCTGGAAGAAAACCAGACATTGACTGGGTAAAGCAAGTAGTTGAAGCAGTTGATATTGGAGATAGGCTAACACACAGACCAAATGAACTTTCTGGAGGTCAACAACAAAGAGTTGCTGCAGCACGAGCAATGGCAACAAAGCCTGAAGTAATTTTTGCTGACGAACCATCTGGAAACCTTGATTCTAAATCTAGTAAAGAGCTCTTAGTTTTTATGAAGTCAGTAGTTGATGAGTTGAATCAAACAATAATTATGGTCACCCATGATCCTTATGCCGCTTCATTTGCAAGTAGAGTCGTGATGTTGAAAGATGGAAAAATTGCTAGTGATTTAGAAAAACCTTCACAAGAAGAAATTGTGGCAGAGGTTACAGCTCTTACCAACGTCTAATGTTTGGATTTACAAAGCGCCCACTATTTTTAATAGCTTGGAAAAATTTAAAAACCTACCCAGTAAGAATATTTCTCACAACATCATCTATTATTCTTGGTGTTGCGGTCATTATTGCATCTAATATATTTTCAGAAAGCAACAAATCTGCATTTGATAACCTTTTTACTGGTATATATGAAGGTGTAGATTTAGTAGTTCAACCGATTCAAGAAGATTTTGCTCAAGGGTTCAGTGGGGATGGTGGACAGGGACCTATATCTTTTGAAGTAAAAAAAATACCCGATGAAAAAATACAAGAAATCGAAAACTTACCTAGCGTAAAAGCAGCATGGGGTGAAGTTCTTGGTTATGCACAATTCATAAAATTTGGACCCAGGCAAGACTGTCATGCTCTTGTAAAAGAATGTCCGAGAGAAACAATTTTGATTCAAAACGGCTTTGCTCCAACTTTTGGAGCTGCCTGGGATAGCAATCCTTATGCTCAACAATGGGCACTTGTTGAAGGACAGCCTCCAACAAATATTAAAGAAGTTGTCATGGACGTTGTGACTGCAGAAAATCATGGATTTGCTGTTGGAGATAAAGTTACAGTTCTTGCTGGGGCAACTCCAGCGACATTTACTGTTACAGGAATAGCTGAATTTGCCAATGTAGGATCACCCGGAGGTGCTACATTTGCATTATTTGAATTTAAGACAGCTCAAAGACTTTTAGATTCTAGAGGTAAAGTAGACCTCATTAATGTTGTTATAGAAGACAACTTTGATATTAACGATGTCAAAAACCAGATAACAGATTTGGATGCACAAAATCTTAATGTTATTAACGCCCAAGAGGCGGCTGCAGAGCAAGCAGACTCAATTAAGCAAGGTTTAGATTTCTTTAATACAATTCTTAATGTCTTTGCAGGAATAGCAATATTTGTTGGTGCTTTTATTATTCAAAACACTTTTAGAATTTTACTTTTACAGAGAACAAAAGAGTTATCACTTTTAAGAGCGTTAGGAACCTCAAAGAGGCAAATTTATCGACTAGTTATTTCAGAATCACTTTTTATGTCTGTCATTGGTTCTGGATTAGGAATTGGTTTAGGTATAGGATTAGCAGTTGCAGTTAAGGCAGGCCTTCAATATTTTGAATTTGGACTACCTGATGGACCATTAGTTTTAACCTCAGAAGCTGCGTTAGTCGGATTGGCTATTGGAATAACTGTCACCATACTTTCTTCTTTATTGCCTGCTAGAAAAGCTTCTCAAGTTAGCCCCATGGAAGCTATCAGAGACAGTGTATCCACACCAAAAGGTAAATCATTATTTGTACGTTTGGTGTTTGGTTCTTTAATTTCAACTGTTGGGTTTGGAATGTTGTTTGGCGTCTTGTTTGAATTTCTTGACCTTCCAACACTATCTGCTCTTCAACAAGTTGGTTTTGGCGCAGGAATTATTTTTATAGGAATATCTGTAATTACCCCTTCAATAACAAAGCCATTTGTATTTTTATTTGAGAAAATTTATAACTTACTATTTGGAATTTTAGGCAAACTAGCTACTGAAAACTCAAAGCGTACACCAAGAAGAACTGCATCAACTGCTTCTGCATTGATGATAGGTTTAACTTTAATTTCTCTAGCCAATGTAATTACCACCTCATTTAAAGCACAGGCAGAAACATTAATTAGTGAAGTGATATTAGCTGATTACCAAGTCAGCGCAGCGAATGTATTTGCATCACCAGGAATTCCCACTGGACTTTCTGAAGAACTTCTTGAGCTAGAAGAGGTGACAAAACTATCTAGAACAAGGGCTACTGTAGTTGGTTACAATCAAAGACCTCTAATTCTCGGCGCTGTAGATGAAACAGTATTTGATCTTGTTAAAACAGATGATATAGAAGGAAGTCGCGAAGATTTTTTAAAAAAAGACACCATCGGTATTTTGAGACCAACTGCTGAAAGAGAAGAACTTAGTGTTGGAGACGAGGTATCTCTTACCATTCCAGAGGAAGGGGAAAAAGTTTTCACAGTCTCTTACATTTTTGATTGGACTACACAACCTCCAGCTGAATTCTTTGTTTTATTAGAAAACAATTCATTTTTTACTGATGAATCACTTGATACTGAATTGTATTTCAATGTAAATGAAAAAACACCGGAACTTGAAGCAAAAATAAATGCGATTGTTGATGGTTATCCTGGAGTTGAAATTAGAGATGAAGACGGTTTAGTTGAAGAAGCTAATAATCAAATACAATTACTACTTAACGTAATCTATGGGTTTCTTTCGATATCTATTTTTGTAGCTTTGTTTGGAATAACAAACACGCTTTCTTTATCTGTATATGAAAGAACAAGGGAAATAGGATTAATGAGGGCAATCGGAACCTATAGAAAACAAATAAGAAGAATGATTTTTATTGAGTCTTCCATTATTTCAATATTTGGCGCAGCTCTTGGTACAGGATTGGGAATATTCTTTGCATGGAGTTTGATTCAAACATTAGCTGATGAAGGCTTTACCGTGTTTGCTGTTTCCATACCGCAAACATTTTTGTGGATTGGCATTGCGATAATTGCGGGAGTAATCGCAGCAATACTTCCTGCCATAAGGGCAGCAAGACAAAACATACTCGAAGCTATCTCCTACGAGTAAATATTTTTTAACCTTACAATATTTGTATGGCTCAAGAAGAAATAGTTAAGTTATTATCTGAAATGGTAGAGATAAAATCTATCAGCTCTGACAAAAACCACAGAGACGATGTTGATGCTTCAGCACAATTTGTACAAAACTTGTTTGCAGATTTAGGGTTAAACACTCAAGTTATCAAGGTTGCAGGCGGAATGCCAGCAGTTGTAGCGCACACAGAAATTGACCCCTCGAAAAAAACCGTGCTCCTTTATGCTCACCACGACGTACAACCAGTTGGGGATTTAGATTTGTGGGACACTGAACCATTTGATCCTGTAGTAAAAGATGGAAGACTTTATGGCAGAGGTTCAGGTGATAACAAATCAGGAGTAGTTGTTCATTACAATGTTGTAAAACAACTATTAAGCGATTTACCAGTAAATATAAAGATTTTTATTGAGGGAGAAGAAGAAATTGGATCTCCAACAATGTCAGACTTCATTGAACAGAACAGAGAAGCACTAGAAGCTGACGTTATTGTTATTGCTGATTCAGGAAATGTAAAAATTGGCGTACCAACTATCACAACAACATTAAGAGGTCTGGTTGATGCAATTATAGAGGTTGATCAACCAATGAGACCGATACATTCTGGTGTTGGCGGAGGGGTTGTTCCCGATGCTTTTATGGTGTTAAGTAGAATTATTGCTTCTTTTCATAATGAAAAAGGAGAACTCATGATTGAAGGTCTTACTCCAACTGACATGCAAGTGACAGAACTTGAAGAATCTTTTATGAAAAAAATGCTTGGATCAGATGAAATCAATCTCTTTGACACAGATAGTATTTCAAAAAGACTCTGGTTAGAACCAGCACTAGATGTATTAGCCATTGATGCACCACCAGTTAAAGACGCAGTAAATTTAGTTATTCCAAAAGCAAGTGCAAAAATTAGCCTAAGACTGCCACCAACTGAAGATCCGGAGCACGCAATGAAAATGCTTGAGGAACATGTGATGAAGAATATTCCCTGGAATGCGTCCGTTAAATTTATTCCAAACTCCAAAGGTTCCGGGGTAGTTGCAGATCCTAATAAACCATTTACAACAGAGTTGGTTAATAGTTTTAATTCAATTTGGGAAAATGAAACTGCTTATATTGGGGTTGGTGGATCAATTCCTTTTGCTAATGATTTTGTGAGAGAGTTTCCTAATGCGGAATTAGTATTAGTAGGCGCTGCTGATGAAGAACTAGGAAATGCACATGCACCAAATGAAAGTGTCCAAATTGACCATATTGAAATGCTCATAGAAAGTCTTGTAAAAACTTTAAAAAATATTTCCTAATTTTTATGGAAATAGGTATAGATTCATTCGCAAAAAAAACTCAAACTAATGAAGGTGGTACTGTTCAGGACGATGCTCGTGCTATGTCTGAGCTAATTGAGAGAATAGTCCATGCAGACAAAGTAGGTTTAGATGTTTTTGGTCTTGGGGAACACCACAGAGAAGAGTTTTTAGATTCAGCAGCACACAATATACTTTCTGCTGCAGCAGCAAAGACACAAAATATTAAGCTTACGAGTGCGGTTGCTGTAATTAGCGCAATGGATCCAGTTAGGTTGTTTCAAAACTATGCAACATTAGATTTAATTTCAAACGGAAGAGCCGAGATCGTCGCTGGAAGAGGTTCATTCACAGAAGCATTCCCCCTCTTTGGTTTGGATTTTAATGATTATGACGACCTCTATGCCGAAAAGCTCGACCTTCTGTTAAGAATTAGGGATGAAAACAAAATTACTTGGTCTGGAAAATTTAGACCCCATTTAGAAAATCAGACAGTTTACCCAAGACCTCTACAAGAGAAACTACCTGTGTGGGTTGGAGTTGGTGGAACGCCAGCTTCTTTTGTCAGAGCAGGGACACTCGGCCTCCCTCTAATGGTTGCAGTGATAGGTGGAGAAACCCACAGATTTAGACCTTTAATAGATTTATATTATGAAGCTGCAGAAAAAGCGGGCCATAATAAAGCCTCTCTAAAAGTTGGACTTCATTCACTCGGATTTGTAGCAAACTCAAAGGAAGAAGCTATTGAAAGATATTATCCAGGATACAGAATTTGGTTTAACCAAATTGGGAAAGAGCGTGGCTGGCCACCAGTTACTATGGAGAGGTTTGAACAACAAATAGGTGATTTAGGAGCTTATGTAATAGGTGGACCAGAGGAAGTTGCTGAAAAATTAGTTAGACACAGTGAAGCTTTAGGGGGCTTATCTCGCTTTACTTTTCAGATAGATAACGCGGGTCTAACTCATGAAGATTTAATGGAAACTTATACATTAATAGGTGAAAAAGTAAAGCCTCTAGTTCAAAGTAAACTTTAGACTTCTTCGATTTAAAAAAGTAATAAAATAGTAAATATATGGAGATTGTTTCTGGACAAATTATTGATGACTCAATATATTTAGCTACCGAGCTATTAGAAATTGCTAAGAAAAAAGAAACAAGAAACAATAAATCAAAAAAAAGACAGCTTGCAAGACTTATTAAAGATCCGCTTGCTATTAAAGCTACACAACAACTAACTGATCAAGTTATCAGAATAGATTCAAGCAAAGCCTCAGCAAAAATGTTTAGAAGCATTGTAAGAAAAGTTAAATCAAAAGGCTTTAGCCTAATTGATTATTTGGGCTTGAAAGTTCTTGGGATACTCTCGTACGTTATAAGGCCAGTTGTTCTATTTATTATCACAGAAAGAGTAAGAATTGCATCTAAGGGAATTATTAATAGCGCAAATCCAAGAAAACTAAAAAAATATCTTAGAAAAAAAAGTAAAGCAAATGTAGATATTAATCTCAACTTACTTGGTGAAGCAGTACTTGGAGAAGAAGAAGCAGATAAAAGATTCAATGAGCTTTTAAATTTAATGGAATTAGATGAAGTTAACTACATATCTGTAAAGATTTCAGCAATTGTATCTCAGATTATTCCATCTGACTTAAAGGGGAGCTGTGAACGAGTAGCACAAAAATTAAGAGTTATTTATAGAAAGAGTCTTAAAAACAATTGTTTCATCAATCTTGATATGGAAGAGTTTAAAGATTTTGAAATAACATTAGATGTATTCAAACAGCTACTAATGGAAGAAGAGTTTAAAAATCTTTATGCAGGAATAGTTTTACAAGCCTACTTGCCTGAATCACATTCTGCATTTGATGATTTATTAAGTTGGTCACAAAAACGTTATGAGACATATGGTTCAAAAATCAAAATTAGATTAGTCAAAGGTGCAAATTTAGCAATGGAACGTACAGAAGCAGAGCTGCATGGCTGGAATCCAGCACCTTACAATACAAAAGAAGAAGTGGACGCTAGCTATTCAAGACTTATAAACATTGCACTAGCTAAAGCAAATGAAGACTGTTTGGTAATAGGAGTGGCTAGTCATAATTTATTTCATATTGCATTCGCACAACAGCTTGCTGAAATCAGAGAAGTTACAAACATGGTTGAGATAGAAATGCTTGAGGGAATGGCTAATGCAGAAGCAATGGCAGTAAAACAAAAATTTGGATCAGTACTTTTGTATTCTCCAATTACTTTAAAGAAAGACTTTCCTGCTGCAGTAGCATATTTGGTGAGAAGGCTAGATGAAAACACTTCTGAAGAAAATTACTTAAGAGCATCTTTTACTATTGATGTAAACAATAAAGAATTTAACCAGCAAGCAAAGCGATTTCTAGACTCCGTACACATGTCACATGTTGTAAGTCTTGAATCTAAAAGAAGAAATTCTACAGCATCAGAAAAAGAAGACCTATACAGCAGCAACTCTTTTGCTAACCAAGCAGACGAAGATGTAACAAGTAAAAAATTTGTAGATGCTGTGGTTAACAAGCTATATATGTTTGGTAAAAGCCTTATTCCAGTAGTAATTGGTGGCAAAGAAGAACTTAACCTTGAAAGAGTAACAGTTGGTGAGCCAGGTGAGGGAAACAAGCCTTTTTATTCTCACAATGTTGCAAATTTAGAAACCGTTGAAGATGCAGTGAGGATTGCAAAATTTGAGCAAAAAAATTGGTCTGCAACAAAACCACAAAAAGTTTTTGAGATATTTGGCAATGTTGCAAAAAATATGGATAACGACAGAGCAAGAATAATTGCGGCAATGATAAGAGACTCAGGGAAAACTATAGAAGAAGCAAATATAGAGGTCTCAGAGGCAATCGATTTTTCAAGACTTTATGGCCTGACAGCACTAAATCCTAGTGAGGGTTCGAAGCCATGTGGTCTCGTTGTTGTTGCATCACCATGGAATTTTCCATATGCAATTCCAGCAGGAGGAATAATTGCAGCACTTGTTTCTGGCAACACTGTAATATTTAAACCTGCTCCAGAGGTTGTACTAGTTGGATGGGAATTAGTTAACCAATTGTGGAAATCAGGTATACCAAAACAGGCTCTTCACTTTGTCCCAACATTAGATAATGAAGTTGGTCAAAAGTTAATATCCCATCAAGATGTTGACAAAGTTGTTTTAACTGGAGCTTATGAAACAGCTGTAAAGTTTAAAAGTTGGAGACCAGATTTGGATTTAGTGGCAGAGACAAGTGGAAAAAACTCAATAGTTGTAACAAATAGTTCAGATATTGATTTGGCAGTTTACGATATTGTAAAGTCGGCTTTTGGTCACGCAGGTCAAAAGTGTTCAGCGGGGAGCCTCGCAATTGTCGAGAAAGAAATATACAACAATCCTCTATTTTTTAAACAGTTAGTTGATGCCACAAATTCGCTCTCGGTGGGCAATCCTACAGATCTAGGAAATTCCCTGGGACCAATAATAAAAGATCCAGAAGAAAAACTATTAAGAGCACTTACTGAGCTTGAAGAAGGAGAAGAATGGTTGGTCAAGCCAAAAGTACTAAGTAACAGTAATTGCTGGACACCCGGTATAAAAATTAATGTACAACCTAAATCATGGACTCATATGAATGAGTGGTTTGGTCCAGTCCTAGGGATAATGAAAGCACCAAATTTAAAAAAAGCCATTGAATGGCAAAACGCAACTGAGTATGGATTAACAGCGGGGCTTCATTCCCTATCTACAAAAGAGTGTAATTATTGGTTAAAAAATGTAGAAGCTGGAAATTTATATATCAATAGACCAATAACAGGGGCAGTAGTAAAAAGGCAACCTTTTGGCGGGTGGAAAAAAAGTAGTTTTGGGCCAACAATAAAAGCTGGATCAAGTTTTTACCCAATCATTTTTAAGAGACACAATGAGGTAAAAGATTATGACATATTAGTAAACGAACTTGAAGAACTTTGGAGTATTAAATCAAAAAAAATTATAAATGATAATTTACAATCTGAACATAACTACTCAGTTTTATATCCTCACAAAAAACTTTTAATAGTTCATGACGAGAACCCTAACCCTGAATTTAAAAAATATTTGGATTCAATTAAAAAAATATTTGGATTGACTATTGATGAAATAGAGTTTTCAAAACTGGAAGATAATGATTCTTTAGACAAATATTCACTGGTGCGCTGGTTAAGCAGAGAACCGGCTCCTGAATGGATTTATAAATACAATTTTTCTTTAGATACAAACCAAATTGTACAAAATTCTCAAAGAGAGATATTTTCTTGGGTAAGAGAACAAAGCATTTCCATAACTAACCATAGATATGGAAATATAGGATTTAGCCCCGTATCTATTGAAACAAGTTAAAAAATTTACCAAATTTCATACATCCATAAATTAAATTCTGTAGACTTGCCTTGTAATTTAAGGAAGTTAAATTGCATCACAATTAAATAAAGGGAGCTTATGGAAGGTAGGTTAACTTATGAAAAAATTTTTCACACAGCCAATTGGTGATTTAGCTCGACAAAATGCGCTAACTTTTTTAGTAATTAATTTGGTTGGTATCGGAGTCGAGTTATCAGGGTCAACAGCTTTAGATGCAGTTGATAATTTGTTTAGCTTTATATGGGGATTTTCACTAATCTCTATTATTATTGCTGGCTATTATCTTGCAGAAGGCTATGTTCCAGAATATTGGAAAATGGCAACAACTATATTAGCTACAGTTATTATTTTTGGTACTTTTCTTGAAATTACTGAACTTGAAGATGGTTTTTTACCAATTTACTTTTTTTGGGCATTTAACTCATTAATTTATGGATTAACTTTAAGAGGAAGTGGTATCTTTCGCCCAATTTATGAATACTTAACCATCTTTGGTGCGTTAATCATAACTATTGGAACTTCAGCAGATTTATTTTTTGACTATGAGCTTCCAGAAGCAGTCCAGATAGTAGGGCTTGTTGGATGGTTGTCTTTGGTAGTTGGAACAAGTGTAGGTAACTACTTTGCTTGGGGTGATAAAGCTGCCTCAAGCGCAGAATAAAAGAAAGGAAATAAATTATGAAGTCATTTTTTGCAGCAACAGATAAAGAAAATGCACAACAAGCAGGTTATTTATTCTTAATAGTCAATATTTTAGGATTTGTAACTACAGGAATAATGGGCATGGAAGCCCCTCCAGGAGAATTACTAGTAAATTTCTTATGGGGATTAAGCCTTGCAGGGGTAATTCTAACTATGAAACCTTTACTGGGTGACAATGTACCAGAGAACTGGAGAGAAGGTACAACCTTTTTTGCTGCAGCAATATTCACAGCAAACACTCTACTACTAGGAAGTGATGGAAATGAATTTGCTCCATTTTTCTTCTTTATCTGCTTAAACATGATTGCTTTGTATGCAGTATCAGAAGGTGTAATTGGTAATATTTATCGATACAGCCTCTTAGTTGGAGGTATTGTTGGAATGGGTGTTTCAGGTGCAGGCGCTTTTTTTGGGTATGAATTGCCAGAAGAATTAATGCCACTCGGATTAGTTATTTGGCTAGCATTCATTCTTGGTTTGGGCGTTGGACCGTTACTTGCATGGAGAGACAGATAATGTATGTAAGGCTAGGATTAGCTACTCCAAAAGAAGGAATGACAGAGGAAGCTCTTCATTATTTTAGAGATGTAGCAATTCCTGTTTATGATCAAGTAAGTGGCCTTCTTGGTGCTGCAGCGTGTATTAACAACGCAGGACAACTTATGGCATGGACAACTTGGGTGAGCAATGAAGCAAAAGAAGCTGCAATGTCAGAGTTTCAACAAAACCTTTCAGGATTAGCTGATTTCATTACAGAACCTCCAACAATACTTGAAGGGCCAATGGTTGCAGGACAACAATACATTATGGTTCCAAAAGATGGCGAAGACCCATTTTTTGCAAGATTTGTATTAGGCGGTGGAACGCAAGAAGGTAAAACTTATGATGATGTTGCAGAGTTTATGAAAAACACTGTTTATCCGGCATATGAAAATGTTGATGGCATATTTGCTACTGCTGCATGCAAGGTTGATGACAATAGTGGTTTTAGTTTCAATTTTTGGACTAGTCACGATGCTGCACATGCAGCATCTGATGTAATTGCAGATGTTGTACAAGATGCAGTTACAAATCTAATTAAAGAAGCACCTCAAGAATTAACAGGAGAATGCAACGTTTGGAAAAACTATGTTGATTTTCCTGTAGGAAAAATATAGAAAGGAAATTATGTTAACTAGTAAAGAAGCTCAACTTGGTAGTTTAATGGCAAGAATTGCGGCATTGGGAACCATTGTTGTATTCGCAGTTCAAGCTTTGCTTATTGGACCAGATCAGGTTGGCTATAGTACTGAGTACGGAGCTATTGTAGATATAGTTTCATTTGTTCAAACTTTTGGAATTTTGTTTACAATTTCGTTGACTCAAAAATTATTTGGGGACAACAATCCATACTTTAGGATTGTCAGTGCAATACTATTTGTTGCTGCAGTAATTCAACTAACAGGATCACTGTCATCAACAGGTAATGCAAACAGTGTTTTTGATTCTGTATTATCGGCAGATCAAGCAAATGCTGTTGCAAACAATGGCCAGCTTGTCACATTCATCTTATATGGAATATGGGCCTTATGTTTAATAAGTGCTGATGAAAATAATCGTGTTCCATCATGGGGAAGAATGTCAGGACAAGGTGCTGCTTACCTTGTGATAGCTGTTCAAATTGGAGCATTGTTTGGTTTGATACCACTAGCTGCTTTTGTTCCAGTATTCATACTTGGAGGAGTAGTTCTCTTCCCAGTTTTTGTTTACGGAATAAGCATTGCATTTAGTGGAGCTGGTGAGTAGATCGTGTATTTTAGAGTAACATTACCCGCTTTACAGGACGGAAAAAAAGATGAAGCGATAACTTTTGTTAAAGAAAGGGTAATGACCGAGTTTGACAACACGCCCGGATTGCTCTCTATGACAGCGGCAATTGTCGGAGAAACATCCGGCATAAATATTGCTTGTTACGAAAGCAAAGAATCAATGGAAGCTGTTTTAGACCAGATCCAAGGTATTTTATCTGAGGCTGCTGACTTAATGGCAGCACCTCCAGTTATATATCAAGGTGATGCTGTGTATGGCAAAGTATACCAAACTATGGGCAAAGAAAGTCAAAGACCAAGCTATTTAAGACTAGTTGTCGGTGTTGCAAAAGACACAGAAGCTGTCTTAAACTTCTTAAAAGAAAAAGTTGAACCTATTTATGAAGACTCAGATGGTCTACAAGTAACAGGAGCAATTTTTGATGGAAATAGCGCTATCAGTTGGAACTTCTGGGATTCTGAAAAAGACATGAATGTAGCTGTCGAAAAACTACAAGCAGCATTGGATAGCGAATCAGAGACTGATTTGTTTGATGGGAGCACTATAGCGTATATGGGACCTGTTTATGCAGGCAAGTTGTTTATAGATTTTAATGAAGGAGATACTCCAACATAAATCTTTGTGAATAGATAACGCATAGAAAAAAAGGGATTTTTAAAAAATCCCTTTTTTTTATATTGAAAATATTTAGCATATTTCTATGTTTAGAAAGTTAACTCCAACAAGAGTGATTCTAATTTTGCTGCTTTTGTACATACTTTTTTCTGAAGACGACACAGCAAGAAGATTTAAACAACTTCCTGAACTATTGTTAAATTATTTTTAAAATGAATTTATGAATCTTAAAGAATTCACGGATGTCGAATATATAAATCTTATTACATACAAAAAAGATAAAACGCCTATTACAACTCCAGTATGGGTTGCCGACTTTTCTAATTCATTAGTTATAACAACAAGTCTGAATGCAGGAAAAGTTAAGAGGGTTAGAAACAATGGTCAAGCAACAATATACATTACTAACCAAAGTGGTTCTAAAAAGCTATCAGAAAGTATAGACCTAAAAGCATCACTTATAGAGGATGTAGATCTAAAAAAGCAGGCTGCAGATGTAATTAGAAAAAAATATGGCATGATGGCAAAAATGATTATGCAAGGACCCGATGAAAATAGGGCAATTATCAGATTAGAAGAAAAGGGAGGTGAAAAATGATGTGTCCTGAATGCGGATGTGAAGACGAAAGTTAAGTTAAATTATCTTTGTGCCATTTTATGACGTGGTCAAATCTTTGTTTTCTGTGATTTGGCGTTCCAGATCTAGAAAGTTCATGACTTTCACCTGGGAACCTTAGCATTGCTGTTTTTACACCCCTTCTTTTAAGGTTAGAAAATAGCTGCTCCGCTTGTTCTATTGGACACCTGTAGTCTTCTTGTGAGTGAAGTATGAGGGTAGGAGTTTTAATATTTGATGCGTAGGTGATAGGACTTTTCTTTCTGTATAAATTTATATTTTTATCCATATCATTAAGCAAATACATCTCAGGAAAGCCTATTCCTATATCAGATGTTCCAACCATTGTTTCCCAATTTAGAAGTGCTCTTTCAACAATTGCAGATTTAAACATATTCGGATGATGACTGATGATCCAAGATGTCATAAAACCACCATATGAGCCACCCATAATTCCGTCATTTTTACTTGTAATACCCATTTCTTTTTTCATGCTTTTAAATGAAGTAAGTACATCATGCATATCTGTTACACCCCACTTATTCCCACACACATCTCTTAAGAAATCATGACCTCTACCACTCGACCCTCTTGGGTTACATGCAATAACATTAAAACCAGCCGAAGCATATGTTTGAAACTCATCAAAAAAGGTAAATGCATACTGGCTTGCAGGTCCACCGTGTATATTTAAGATTGTTGGCTTATCTTTACCTACAAAAATTCCCCAAGTATCTATCTCAGATTTTCCAGTATCAATTCTTTGATATTGACAATCCCAAGTTTTAACTTTTTTAGTATAAAATTCATTAGCTTTAGAAATTTTTGTAAGTTGACCATTATTCAACTCGTATATTTCATCAGGATTTGAAAATGAGTTTGCTATTACGAAAGTTTGTTCATTATTAAAAGCAAAATCTTTAATTGTAACTTTTGAATTTATTAGATCTACATTGTTTGTTCCATCTCGTAGTAAAGTTTTTCCAGAATCTTCGTACAAGAAATAGAGGATAGCTTCATTCACTTCTGCTTTAACTATATTTCTATCAAATAAACGATACTTATAAGATACTTTTCCAGTGTTTGAAATTTTTAAAACAGTAGTATTTGTAGGCCAGTCAAATCTTTTTCTCATGCCTACTGCATGAAGCCCATCTTCGTAATAGAAAAGATTTCCCATACTGCCTTGCGAATAAATTTCTTTAATTTTTGAACCCTCTATTGCTCCAATTTTCTCTTCTAGCATGGTTCCTTTAGAGTTGTACTGGTCAAAAGAAAGCACTAAACCTTTCTCTCCCTCCACCATTGATTCAATAGAAATAATATCTTTCGCATCACCATCAACAATTTTGGTAAATTTCTTAGTTTGAATGTTTACTTTATAGACGTGAGATCTTTTATTGTAAATTATGCCCCTTGTATCAAATCGAAAAGGAAGGTTTTCATAGTACATAGGCTCGGAATTTTTATCTTCAATATTTTTAAACTCCTTACTCCACTCACTTGTAATGACATACATTGACTTTCCATCTTTACTTAGTGAATAATTACTTATACCTCCTTCAACTTCAAAGATAGTATCTATAGACCGGCCTGCTTGCATATGGATTGTTGATAAGGCTTTTTTTGATCTACTTTTATCTTGAACAGACCTATTTGTTTTTATATAAAAAACGGTATTTTCTTTATCCCCAAATTTTGGATTACTAAAGTTATTGTTACCTGTCTTAAAACTTTTCCACTGTCCATTACTTCTTTTCCATAGTTCACTTATATAGGTGTTAGTTTCAAAGTCCATTCGAGTGCTTTGTACCACTAAAGTGGTACCTTTCCCAACTAGGTTAGACAACGTATTAAAAGAGTTTAAATCAGTAGGCTTCATGTATAACTAATTCTATTTGATTGCTTTATCTGCCACAAGTGTAATAACCATTGAGGAAAGCAAACCAATAGCAAAAGTGTTTAGGTCAGCTAGGCCGTAAAGGTCTGTAGGAATGAATACTCCACCCGGGTTTACTTGGAGATCTATAAATAAATACCTATAGACGTAAACAGAAATCAGAGATCCGACAAATGGAATTATAAGTAAACTATCCTTGCTAGATTTTTTTATTCTATAGAAAGCTGGAAACACAAGGCATGCTGCAAATAAGTCAGCTACTAAAAATACATTAAAGATACTCGTTACTTCAATTGAAATTACTAACGCAATACATACAACTAATAAGGTTATTAATTTAGCTTCTTCAGATTTTTTCTTAAGAATATCTAGTGAAATAGTTGATGCAATTGCATTTTCCAAAGTATCAATACTCGATGTTACAAGCAGGGTTGCCAGAGAAACGAGCAATATAATTGTAAAATTATTTAAATCAAGCTGTTCAATGAAGCTTAATGCAGGTGATTCTATTCCTTTTCCTGCACCAACTGCACCACCAATTCCTAAAATTAGAATAGTTAAAAATGCACCGATTCCAGAAAAAATACTTGCTTGTTTTATTGCTTTTGAGTTTTCTGCTGAAAAAGTTCTCTGCCAATAACCCATTGAAAAAACCTCAGCTGCAGTTACAGCAATTATTACAGCTAATGCAGATTTGAGACTAAAAGTTTCGAAAGAGCTAAGTCCTCCTGCATTTGCATAAGTTACTAATTCAGAAAGACTGTTTTGACTTAACCAAATGGTAAGAACAATTGCTAGTAGTAAAATTATTCCATAACTTTGAAGCCTATCTGTAAAGTAAGAAGCTTTAAAACCATGTCTGAACAGGTATGCAAGTGTAGTTATTGCAATAAGCAAGCTTATTAGAATTCCACGCACAGACGATATAGATTCAAAAACAAAACTAATTGATGCAAACTCAGCTATTAAAAAAGCTCCCATATATATTACTGCTACTATTGAAACGATTTTTTGAGCAATATTGCCATATTTAGTTTCCACAAATTGTGCAAGGGTGGCTCCTTTCGGCAACAAATCTGCAATTTTAGGACCAAAGATATAAATCAATATAAAGGGTGTGGCTGCTGAAAGAGCGTAACCATAAATGTCATATCCTAATCCATACCAAGCAACTTCAGCTGGAGAGGTTAGAATCCAAAGACCCATTCCACTTGCGTAAAAACTTAAGCTTAAGCCGAGTACACCCTCTGACTTATTTAAAACAAAATACTCGTTTTCATTTGATTTCAAACTTCTTGTCTGAAAGTAGATCCAAGTCAAAATCAATACAACTATTAAATAAACTACATTTGCGTTCATGCATACCTCATTCCTATAAAAGTAATGGGATTTGAGTCCGAGTTCCCTTCGTTAGAATTACCTAACAGGTTCTTACGGTCGGTCTTTTAAACCCTCTCAGCTTTTGCTCCCGTTAATCAAATACTACTAGCAATTGTTAGTAAAAGTTATCTTTTAATACACATTACTATCTCAATAATGAACTCAAGTAAAAAAACTGACTTAAATCAACCAACTTTGCTACAGGCTATAGGTGCAATATTGGTTGCTGCTGTTATGTGGGGTTCAGGAAATGTGCTCTCTAGAAGCTTATTAATTGAAGGCATAAATGAAATATTCTTAGTTACATTGAGAGTTACGCTAATTGGTACAATATTATTCTTAAATTATTTTTTATTCATACGAGAAAAATTTCAAATAACAATATTTAAAGAAGCAACTATAACTGGAACTTTTTCTGTTTTTTCTGTAAGTTGGTTTTTTATTTATGCGTTACAATATATTTCTTCTGGACTTGTAACTTTACTTATTAGTTCTGCGCCAATATTCACCGCACTATGGTTGAAAGTACTTTTAAAAGAAGAAAAAATTTCAAAACTTAGATACATTGCTATTACAACTGGGTTTGTTGGGATTTTTTATTTATTTGTAACAGGAGAAACAGGATTATTAAATGATGGAAATATTTTACTTGGAGGAAGTCTGGCCTTCTGTGGGGTACAGTGCATTGCTCTAGCGACAGTGCTTAATAGAAAATACGCCCCTAAATATAAAGTTGCGACTTGGCTTACATATCAATATCCTTTAGTAATAATTCTGAGCATTACCGCGTATCTAATATTTGACATTTCACCACAGCAATTATCAACTTCTCAAATTATTAGAGTTGCAGCATTAGTTGTTTCAAACCTAAGTGCTTTTACTGCTTTCACCTGGCTCATTAGACGAGTTAGTGCGTTACAAGTTGCATCTGTAGATTATTTAGTACCTATTGTTGGAGTCACAGCAGGGGTTATTTTTCTAAATGAATCCTTTAATTCAAATGTAATTGTTGCTGCTGTGTTCATATTCATATCTTTGTTAATGAATACTAAAGAAGAATTTTCAAACTGATCTAATTTCTTTTTTGACTTTTTTTAGATCTTGCCAAGTTAACCATTTTGGTTTACCTTTTTCTTTTGAAGGATTTCGCAAAAGATATGATGGGTGAAAAATTGGCATATACTTGATATCATCTCTAACTATCCACTCTCCTCTTAATTTAGAAATTGGCTCATAAATATCTAGGTACGATTGAACTGCTGTAGATCCAGCTAAGACTATAACTTTTGGTTTAATTAACTCAATTTGTTCATTTAACCACGGCATACACTCTTTGACTTCATTTGCTAAAGGCTTTCTATTATTTGGAGGTCGACACTTAACAATATTTGATATATAACAGTCCTTATTAGTGTCAATTCCAACAGACAGAAAAGCACTATCCAGCATTTTTCCAGCCCTTCCTACAAATGCTAATCCTTGCTCATCTTCTTGTTGGCCAGGCCCCTCACCTATTACAAAAAGTTTTGAGTGTGGATTGCCCCTACCAAAAACAACATTATTTCGTGTTGATGACAAAGAACATTTAACACACGTGCTACATTTATTTTGTAAAATTTGGAATTTATTTCGGTTCACCATTTTATAAAAATATTAGCGAGTTTTCTCAAATTGAACACCCCAAGAAACAAGGTTCCTAGGGTTTTGTATACCAACAAACAAGGGAGCATTTGTTTTGATTACTAAACATATTTTGTATAAGAGCATTAAATATTAAGTAAACAGATTTTAAACAGTAAGGAAATTCAGAAACAGTTAATAAATGAGAAAACCCTTGAAAACTCCGCAATCTGTTTCCAGATTTCCTGTCTCAAGGGTTATCTCGTTGTACTTCTTATAATGATCATCTATAAAGATTTTCTTCATAAAAAGTAATTTAAATCTATCTAAAAAAGATTAAAAAATCAAAAAAAATTTTAGGAATTTTTCCCACTCTTTCTTCTGGAAATAATCAAATTAAACATGATTGCCAAAACAGTGACACCAAGTAAAGCACTAAGAACAGTTGATATAAAATCATTATTTACAGCACTAATTCCATAGTCATCAAGAAGCAAAACTATTCCATCTGTTTGTGTAAAGCCAAACTCTTCTGCGACGGATTCTAAGCCATCTGGAGATGAAGATGCAAAAGGTGTTATAAGACTTAAAAGCAAAATAAGAATAATAAATAGACCATAGAAAGATACTTTGGTTGTATTTTCATCACTTCTCTCATATGCATAAATTAGATCGGGTCTTACTCGAATTAAAAGAGTGATAATAAGAGCTGTAATTATTCCCTCACCAAAACCAATGATGAAATGTGTTGTGACCATGGCCAACAAAACTGTTCCTACCGGTATTGATATTGTTCCACCAATTGCATATTGGATTGTAAAAGCTATTGATGAAAACACAACACTCAAAATTCCTGCAAGTACACTAACAGAGACAATAGAGGTTTTATTTTTTCCAATGAACTTTATCCAGTACTTAACAATAAACCAACTAGTTGCACTAGTTACTATTGCCATATTTAAAACGTTCACTCCTAAAGCACTAAGACCCCCGTCAGCAAAAAGAAGAGACTGAATAATTACTACTACTGAAAGACAAATTAATCCCAACCTCGGACCTAAAACTATAACTGCAAGCGCACCACCAAGTAAATGGCCACTTGTACCAGCAGCTATAGGAAAGTTTATCATTTGAAGAACAAATATTAATGCAGACATCATTCCAGTTAAGGCAATAAATTTATCTGCAATTAAATCTTTTGCTGATCTTATGTATGCCCACAATGTGCCAAAACTGATTACTCCAGTAGCGGCAGACATGGTTACATTCATAAATCCGTCAGGTACGTGCATAGGAAAAAGTATAAGCCCTCAGCATCCTTATTGCAAGTGTTTTGCAATAAGGAACTTAAATTAGATTATTTTCTTTAAACCAATAATGAATTTCACTCAATACAAAAGTTCTTGTATCTTGATTCAAAATTTCATGTTTTGAGTTTTCGACGATTATAAATTTCACATTTTCAAGTTTAGATATATTTTCACTCGCTTTAATTGGAACAATCTTATCTTTATCTCCATGAAGAACTAATGTAGGAATCTTTAGTTTTTCTATATTTTCATTAACAAAATTTTGTTCAGTAGTTATTTCATTACCGAATTTAAAAGTCAAACTTCTAAAAACTAGCGGATCATTAAAGTAACTATCTACGGTTTCTTTATCGGTAGACAAATTTCTCTTATTTACTGGTGAAGGCGCACGCAATTTTGGAAAAACCTTGGCCATAGCACCAGACATATTCTTAACGAATTTTGGATAATTATCATCAAAATGAGGCGCTGACAGTATTAGGTAATCAGGGTCAATTTTCTCTCTAAGAATTGCAGATACTGACACAAGAGATCCATAGGAATGAGCAAAAATGATTTTTATATCTTTGTTTACAATTTTATTGTAAGCATTAACTAACTCTTCAATATTTTCATCCCAATTGTCTATATGACCTTTTTCATCGATGTCACCATGCCCAGGAAGATTCAATGAATACGTTTCAATACCTAAGTTTTTTAACCACTCAACATTGTCTTTGTGACGTCCTTCATGTTCAAATAATCCATGAACTACTAATGCTCCTAAATTAGACACAAGCTCCCCTTTTTTTTATTAAATTTATATTAATGAATATTGACTTCATAAAAGTACCATTTTCAAACAATCCATCTATGCAAAAATATGATGGTCCACTTTTTAACACAAATCCAAATGAGAAATATCTGTCTGAGAAACAACTACAGCTTGAAAAATATGGAAAAGATTTATATGGACAAACAGAACAATTTGAAAATTCTGATTTAAACCAAAAAGTCAGTCAAACCTTGGGGCTAGAAGCAACAGAATCTTTATACGAAACCGCAGTGCAAATAGAAGAGGATTTAGCTGTCATGCATAACGGAAAGCTTGAAGCTATATGTTTTTGTTTTCCAAGTGGCTGGACACCAGGAAGAGAGTTAAAAGCAGATCTTTCTAAATTACACCAACCAGTTGCAGATAACGACCTATTACTTAAATCAAGTGAGAAATTATCACAACATATGAACAAGCAAACTATACGAAGATGGGTGTGGAATGTAACTACTGTTCCTGGGTTAAGTAATCACCCTAGTGAAGGAAGACCGCTATTAAATGATTTTGAAAATTTATATTTCAGATTAGAAACACAAATTTCGACACCATTAGATGAATCTTCAAGTTTATTTTTAGTAAAGGTAGATGTGGTCCCCCTAAAAAATGTATGGGATGAAGTAATTCTAGAGAGTATAAATTCAATGAGTGAAGACGTTTTAAATTATAAGAATTTATCTGAAATTAAAAAATTTTTAAATAGTTGATCTTTTCTCTTTCACAATAAGAAAAAGAATTAGCCCAGTCAGAATCGTTGTCATCGAGTTTGTAGCCATTAATGGAATATCGTTTAAATAATTGCCATATAGAAACCAAGATAGGGACCCTAGAAATAAAAATAGATAAGTAATTAAAGACAAGTCTTCAACTCTTCTCGTTTTTAGTGTTTTTATCGCTTGTGGCAAAAATGAAACTGTAGTAAAAAAAATTGCTAGATAACCCATTATTTGAAAACTCATGGCAACAGTATATAAGAGGATTAGTTTAAATAAGGGTACTTGTGGGCCTAGTTAGATTTGAACTAACGACCTCATCCTTATCAGGGATGCGCTCTAACCAGGCTGAGCTATAGGCCCATACGTCTAATTAACAATAGTCTATCAATGGAAATATTTAAATTTTTTTTTCATTTACTGTAAGATTCAGTGCATAATATAAATGCGAGGGGATGTAGCTCAGCTGGAAGAGCACCTGCTTTGCAAGCAGGGGGTCGTGGGTTCAAGTCCCATCATCTCCACAATAAGGTAACCTAAATATATGGATAAAAAAGATTTAGAAAACTTGTCTGTTAGTGAGTTATTAAAACTTAAAGAATCCATTAATGATGAAATTGAAAAAAAGCGTACCCAACAGACACTTTCTAGTGCTAATAGAAAAGGGCTATCTTTAGTTTGGATAGTAGTAGCAATTGCAATTGCTGCGTTTAGGTACTTTAGTTCATAATGGAATATTTAATTGCTTTATTTATTGGAGTAGTAATTTTTAGATTTTTAAGAAACTCTATTTCATCTTTAGCAAGTATACCTCCTGAACTAGATACAGATGATGTTGTTGAAATATCACAATCTTTTATATGCAACAAATGTGGTACAGAGTTAACTATAAATAGACAATCTGTTGTGGCAAATGAACCCCCAAAGCACTGTAAAGATCCCATGGAGCCATTAGATTAATGAACTTTTCAAGACTTGAACAGTTACAAGAGCTTGAAAGTAAATCAGAATTCGATTTACTTATTATTGGAGGTGGGATCGTAGGATCAGCTGCTCTTGAAATGGCAGCTTCAAGAGGGTTAAGTTCAATTCTTTTAGATAAAAATGATTTTGCATCAGGTGCATCAGGTAGAAGCACAAAACTCTTACACGGCGGTATTAGATATCTTCCTCAGCTACAGTTTGGCTTAGTTAAAGAAAGCCTCCAAGAACAAAAAGTATTAATAAAATTACTTGGTGGACTTTATAAACCCTTAAAGTTGCTTGCACCAATCTATAAAGATGACGGTTTTTCAGATCTCCCTAAATTACTTCAAAATAATTTTATTTCTTCACTAGCTTTTAAGCTTGGGTTAACCTTGTATGACTTGCTTGGAAGCAGAACTAAAAATCAAAGACATATAAATTTTGATAAATCAAAAACAAAGGATATGTTTCCTTTGCTTAAACAAGAAAAATTAAAAAGAAGCTTTATTTTTCAAGATGCTCAAACTGACGACGCAAAATTAGTAATTACATTATTGAGGAATGCGGTGGAAGTCAATAATGCTCTTGCAATAAATTACATGGAAATTAAAGGCATCAAAAAACATTCAACAAGGTATCAAATAACAGCAATTAATAAATTAAATGGAAACAAATTTTCATTTTTTGCAAATAACATAATTGCGGCGACAGGGGTACATGCCTTGCCGGGTGAATATTCTGAAAAGTCCTCTGGCATTAAATTTAGTGGAGGTGCTCATCTAATTCTCAAAGACGATCCTTTAAAAATTAATGGCAACGGAATTTTACTTCCAAAAACTGAAGACAATAGAATTATGTTTGTCTTACCGTGGTTTGGTAATACTATAGTTGGCACTACAGATACAGAAACTTTTTCAGGAACATTAGACAGGCCATATGCAAACAATGAAGATAAAGAATACATTATCAGGCATATAAAAAAATATTTCAATGTTGATACTGTTGAATACATATCATCTTGGTCAGGCATCCGGGCTCTTATAGACAATAAACTTACATCTACAAAAAATGTTTCAAGAGGCCACTTCTTTAATAATGTTGACGAGAGATTTATTCAAATTTCAGGAGGAAAACTAACGGGGTTTAGACTGATAGCTAAAGAGAGTTTGGAATTATTGTTTAACGATAATTTCGAACTAACACCCCTGAGCTTTATTGATGAGGTTCTAGATTTATCAAATAACTTTAATGAGAATGATTTAAAGAAGTGTTTTGAACACTACTGTGTTGCTAAACCAACAGATTATATGCTCAGAAGAACTCATATAAGTTGGTTTAATAACAGTGGGGGTAAGGATGAATTATCAAAAATAATAGAAAATTTTGATATAGATGGAATTGAAGTTGATACCACAGATGAACTATATGATGAAGGCCTTATAAATCAAACTTACTAGTTATAGTTCGTAGTCATTAAAAAACCTGCACCAATCAATCCTAGACCACTCCATAAATACCATCTTGAAACTGATCCAGGCAGCAAAGTTAGATAATTAAGAACTATAAGAAGTACACCTATAATCATCAAAGATGACATCAAAATTGTATACCATCTTGGTGAAGGAACGTCACTTGTTGTCATTTGACTAGATATTTTTTTTGACTGAGTAGGTCTATTATTTTGTTTTCTTTTTTTTGATACTGGCATATTTTACAAATTAGTATTAATTCTAAGTTATTTCAATAATATTATTTTTCTTAAACTTTATTAATTTATCTTTTTTCAACCCTTCAAGAGCTTTATGCACCTTTTCAGAGTCTTCATCAATTTCCTCAAAAAGTTTTTGATTATTTACATGACCTTCTCTTATTAGAAGTTTGATTATTTTTCCTCTTACTTCCCTGTTTGAACCTATAAATTTTTCTTTAGTGCTTTTATTGTTTGAAAAATATTTACTACAGTCCTTTTCAATGGGACACATGTCACACATTGGGTTTGAGCCTTTACAAACGGAGCTACCAAAATCCATAAACGCTTGGTTAATATCTCTTGATTCTACGTTATGTAGAAAATATTTAGAATTTTCTATGAAGAAATCTTTTGTATCATTTAAGCCAAAATATCTTTGAATAATTCTTTCTATGTTTGTATCAATAGCAAGAACTTTTTCTCCATACGCAAATGAAAGAAGAGCACTTTTTGTATATGGACCCACTCCAGGCAGAACTTCAAAATTTGGATAAATTTGATCAAAACCTTTTTTTTCGATTATCTTAGAAGCTTCATAAAGCCGTTTTGCACGATTGTTATATCCTAATCCAGACCACATTTTTAAAATTATTTTTAACGAAGAATTTGCCATAGACTTTGGTGATGGAAATTGTATTAGGAATTTATCAAAATACTCGTTTGCTCTTTCTAACTGTGTTTGCTGAGATAAAGTTTCAATTAATAGAATTTGCCATGGATCTGTTGTCTTTCTCCAAGAAAAGGCTCTTTTATTTTTTTTATACCAATTAAGTAAATCGATTTTTAGTTTTTCAGTTCTAGCTTCCAAAAGTCAACTCTACAACACCCTCTGGCTCTAAGAATTCACCTTTTCTAGGTATTTGCTTTCTAACAATACCGTTAGTATCTCCACTTACTGTTACAACTAGGCCAAGTTCTTCAAGAATATTTATGGCATCTTCATAGCCAAGCCCTTCAACTTCAGGTACTTCAATTTTTATCCCAAGGGATACTATTACTTGAATTAACTCATCTGGCGTTACAATTTCTCCAGCTTCAGGTATTGTTCCAGAAACTAATCCAATTTCTACATCTTCTGAGTATTCTTCTATTAGTTCATACTCAAACCCTAAAGTTTCTAAAATTTGAATCGCATCCTCTGGTGATTTTCTTGAAAGATCGCTTATCTCTATCAGACTAGGACCTTTAGAAACAACCAAGTCAACAGTGGTACCTGGACTCATTTTTGTTCCTGCTACAGGATTCTGAGAAATAACAAATCCTCTTGGTATGTTCTCATCATTTACTTCAAGTAACTGACCTAATGTAAATCCACTTTCTTCAACAACATAGATTGCTCTTTCAGTTTCAATATCAAGAACATATGGAATTGGAAACGCTTCTGGACCAACCGATACAATAATCGTAACTAGAGAATCAGGATTTATTACCGTGTTTGACGGAGGCTGAGTTCGAATAACTGAACCTGCTGGTACAGAAGCATCGGCCGAGTTTTCAATTCCTACCTTAAATCCAAGATTCTGTAAATCTTCTAATGCTTGTGCTTGCTCACTACCAGTTAAGTCAGGAATTTCAATAAGAGCTGGAGCACCTCCATCAACAGGAAGTCCATCAAAAACTTGTGTTAAAGTCCAAATGGTTCCAAATACAACTCCAATAGATATAATTAAAGCCGGTAACGTAAATCTTAATTTGACTTTGGGGTTAGTAAGATCAACTAAGTTTTCTCTTGTTTGCTCAGACTGCAGTGCTTTTCTTTGCTGAAGTAGCGTGGCTCTTAAGTCTTCAGCAGACTTAAACCTGTCATAGGTAGCTTTTTCAAGAAGTTTTAAAATAGCAGTTTCAACTCCTTTTGGAAGATCTCGCCTGAACAATGATGGCTTTTCTGGCTTTTCTGTTAGGTGCTTCGTTGCTGTTGAAATTGGAGAATCACCGCTAAAAGGTGCTTTTCCTGTAATTAATTCATAAAGAACGGTTCCTAATGAGTAAAGATCTGACTCAATAGAAACTGGTTTCCCTTGCGCTTGTTCTGGTGAAATATAACTTGCGGTACCAAGTATAGAGCCGGTTTTTGTAATATCACTTTCTTCATTTTGAAGCGAAACAATTCCAAAGTCTGTGACTTTAACTTTCCCATCAGGAGTTATCATTATATTTCCTGGCTTGATATCTCTATGGACAAGCCCCTTCTGATGAGCAGCATGCAAACCACTAGATACCTGAGCACCAATAAACAAAATGTCACTCAAACTAATAGTTCTGTTTTTAGCAATAATAGAGGTTAATGTGTTTCCCTCTATATATTCCATTACAAAGTAAGGTTCATCTTCAATTCCCCAATCAAAAATCTGAACAATGTTTGGATGATTTAAGTTTGCAGCTGTTTTTGCTTCCCTCTTAAAACGGTCTACAAAAGTTTCTTGATTTACATAGTTTGGTTTTAATGTTTTAATTGCAACAAATCTCTCAAGCTGCATATCACGAGCTTTGTAAACAAAAGCCATTCCACCCTCTCCTAAAATTTCGAGGATTTCATATCGTTCTTTTACTATCTGTCCAATTTTCATAGTTAAATTATATTTATAATAATGGCAGTTATGTTATCTTTAGGTTCTTGAAGTAAAACCTCGCTAACCAAAGTTTCTGCACCAACTCCTTCTTGTAATTTTTTTTTGAGATATTCTTCTCCCAATTCGTTGTAGAGCCCGTCTGTACATAGTAGAACCACGTCGCCTTTGAATAATTTAATATCTTTTGTCTGAATGGATAGCTTTTTTTTTGTTCCCAATGCTTGTAATAATACGTTTTGATAACCTGGAACGTTCTCATCTTCAGTTAGCTTAATTAGATTTCTTTTTGAGAGAACATAACATCTCGAATCTCCTACATGAGCAACATGCAAAACACCCCTTTCATCAATCTTTATTGCTGTCATGGTTGTCCCCATACCCTCAGAGTCTTTGTAATTCTCCTGATATTCATAAATTGCCTTATTAGCTTCCTCTACATAGGAGATTAAATTTTCATAATCTTTTTGCATAACAGAAGATGCCAACTCACTGGCAACTTCACCCTTTTTGTGTCCACCCATGCCATCAAATACACCAGCTTTAAATGGGGCAAAACCACTTCCAGATACATCTGGAAATACGGAATCTTCATTCTTTTTTCTTATTGGCCCGCATTCACTTTTAACAGTCCAAACAATTTTTAATTTTTCCACTTATCAACAATCTTAGTTGTGAAATGTATTTGTTTTCTTACACTTAATAAAGAAGTAGAATGTCTCACAAGTAGGTATTTGTTGAAAAATGGTTTTGTATGAGAAATAGTTTAAAAAACATATTGTTGGTAGTTTTTGTTTCGATTATTTCTTTGGGGCTATATCAATACTATCAAAATTACAATGAAGCTAGATCATTCAATAATTTTTTAGACAGTGCTGCTCTTGTGTCTTCGCTTCACCTTGAAGCTTCTGAAGAATTTAAAAAACTCTTAGATTTTTCCGAAATTAGCCGAGAGGAGTTTGAAAATAAGATAGATAAAGTAGTTTCTAACTCAAAAGAAGCATATGAAATAATTAATAACACTGACGCATCTTTGACTCTCAAAGAAAAAGAACTTTTATCTTTAGCAACATCCTATTGGCTTCAGGGTCTTGAGATGTTTGAAGTTTCTATAATTACCTTGATTGATAATCCTAATTCAGAAAAAATTCAAGAATCTATTGCTCAAAGTATTTCTGATTTATCAATTGGAGACAGGTCTTACTCTGAATTCTTATTTTTAACAAAACAAAACGCAACCTCGGAAGGTACATTTCTTCCCGTGCTTTATGAAATTGAGTACGTAGGTCTTGAAGATAATTCGTTTAGATTTGCTGATTTGCTTGTTGAGAAAGCTAAATCAAGTACAGGTGGATTATTTTTAGTAAGGAATTTATCAATTTCAGGCGCTGAGTTTAAACCTAATCCAATTGCATTAACAGAGGAAGATTATTCGGTGCTACTAAATGAAAAAATAGAACTTCAAGTAGTTCTTACAAACGAGGGAAATGTTGATGCCTATGACGTTGTTATATTAATTTTAGTGACTGATGAGTATGGAGAAACTATTTACGAACAGCAATCTAAAATTGACTCTATAGGCCCACAAGAAAGCAGAATTTTCTATAGTGATGCAATTAATATAGAAGCAGGTGTATTACATGAATGGTTTATTAAATTAGAAGAAGTAGAAAAAGAGGAAAACCTAAATGATAATTTATATAGTATCTTTGGTTTCATTCCTCCAGAAGGATAACTTATGTTAGATCCCGCAATATTAAAAGATAATTTGGAAGTTTTAGAATCAAATATTTCCAGGAGAAATTTAGAAATAGATGTTAATCATTTAATTTCATTAAATGAAGAAAGAAAATCTTTACGGTTTAATGCAGAGCAAAAACGTTCTCAACAAAAGGAATTAGGTAAGCAAATTGCAAATGCCGATGAAAATGAAAAAGAAGATTTATTAAATAAAGCATCAGAATTAAGCAATGAAGTCAAATTGCTGTTTGAACAAGTTGATAAAAAAGACGAGGAGTTCCTAAATCTATGGGTAAAAATTCCTAATTTAATTTCAAAAACCTCTCCAGATGGAAAATCTGACGAAGACAATGTAGAAATTAAAAAAGTTGGAAATGTTAAAGAAATCCCCAATCCAAAGGATCACTTAGAAATCGCTTCTAAATTGAATTTAATAGACGTCGAAAAAGCTTCAGAAGTTTCAGGTTCAAGATTTGCATATTTATTTGGAGATTTGGTAAAAATTGAGTTTAATTTAGTCTCTTGGGCGTTAAATAAATTATCAGAAAAAGGATTTACTCCGACGGTTCCACCAGTTTTAGTTAGAGAAAATGCATTGTACGGAACTGGTTTTTTTCCAGACGATGCAGAACAGGTTTATGAAATCCCAAATGATGATCTCTACTTAGTAGGAACTTCCGAAGTTCCTCTTGCTGCACTGCATACAAATGAAATAATTAATATGGAAGACTTGCCTATAAGATATGCAGGTTTTTCAACATGTTTTAGACGAGAAGCCGGCACTTATGGAAAAGACACGACAGGAATATTTAGAGTTCATCAGTTTGATAAAGTTGAGATGTTTTCCTTTTGTAATCCTGAAAAATCTGAAGAGGAGCACGAATTTATTCTCTCAGTAGAAGAAGAACTCTTACAGTCCTTGGAGATTCCATATAGGGTTGTAGATGTATGCGCAGGAGACTTAGGTGCCTCTGCAGCTAAAAAATATGACATTGAAGCATGGATACCAAGTCAAAATACATATAGAGAGGTTACGTCTTGCTCTAACACAACTAGCTTTCAAGCAAGAAGACTAAATATAAGAGCCAAGTCAGAAGGAGAAACTAGTATATTACATACTCTCAATGGAACAGCTATTGCAGTTGGAAGAATTTTAATTGCTTTAATTGAAAATAATCAAACTGAAGATGGAAAAGTTGAGTTCTCCGATAAAGTTGCTGAAATTATTGGTGTTAAAAACTTAGGCTAATAATAAACTGGCAATCATGCTTATGCCGAGCACCACGTATGTTGCGCGAGCAACTGTTTTATTTTTTTCTAAACTATTTTGAAGCTGCTCTCCAAGTATTAACCATATTCCTACACAAAAAGGTAGAACCAAGAAATATATCAAAGCGCCTTGGTTATTTGTAATATTAAATGCAGTAAGTCCTGATACAGCCATGACAACGCCCTTTGGGTTTATCCATTGAAAAAGACATGCTTGTACGAAAGTAAATGGTTTATCTACTGAAGAACTTTCTTTATTTGTATCCAATGAAGTTGTGGCAATTCTATAGGCAATATACGTAATAACAGCGTAACCAACATACTGAAGGTAATCAAATATTTGAGCAGGTACATATGAAAGTAAAAACCCACCAACAAAAAATAAAAAAGTAAATCCCAACCAGATACCAAGAAAATGGGGTATTGACGCTTTTCTACCGAACTTTATTCCAGAGGCCATAAGCATAGAATTGTTTGGTCCTGGTGTGATTGCAGTTACAAATGCAAAAATGAAAAACTCAAACATTTGGTTATATTAACATCAACACTTGAGATAATTAAATAAGATGAAATATAAATCAGACGAAGACAAGATGAGGGTAGCTCTTAACGAAGCAAAAAAAGCTCATGATGTTGATGAAGTTCCTATTGGTGCAGCAATATTTGATAAAGATGACAACTTAATTTGCGCTAATCACAATAGAAGAGAATTAGATCAAAACCCAACATCTCATGCTGAGATACTAGTTTTAGAAGAAGCTTCGCAAATCCTAGGTACTTGGAGACTTGAAGACACAACAATAGCAGTAACTTTAGAACCAGACGCTATGTGTGCGGGAGCAATTGTAAATGCTAGAATCAGAAAACTTATCTATTCAGCACCTAACCTTAAAGCAGGTGCAGCATATTCATTATATAATATCCCACAAGACCCTCGACTTAACCATCATGTCGAGATAAAAGATAATATTCTTTCCCATGAATCTGAAGCTATATTATCCTCTTTCTTTGACAGTAAGAGATAACTAAAATAGAATCTCAGGTTTTTTTTCGGAGGGATCGCATAGTCTGGCCTAGTGCGCACGCTTGGAAAGCGTGTAAGGGTTTATCCCCTTCGAGGGTTCGAATCCCTCTCCCTCCGCAAAAAGAAAGAAACCATCTGGAGGGATGGCCGAGCGGACGAAGGCGATAGTCTTGAAAACTATTGTATGTATTCCATACCGTGGGTTCGAATCCCACTCCCTCCGCTGACTTGGAGAGGTGACTGAGTGGCCTAAAGTGCTCGCCTGCTAAGCGAGTGGGGAAGAAATTCCCTCGAGGGTTCGAATCCCTCCCTCTCCGCAATGCGCCCGTAGCTTAACTGGATAGAGCATCTGACTACGGATCAGAAGGTTGGGGGTTCGACTCCCTCCGGGCGTGCATTAATAACTTTAGTAACTCCAGAGAGGGTCTTCTAAGTTCCAATTAGTTTCATTACCCCAAGTGTTTAGATATGTAACTTCATCAACGGGGTTTCTATCAGCCACACCCCACTTTCCTAATGGATAACCAGCAGTGATTACGGCATCAATTTTCCAGCCTTTATCATTAGGTACATTTAGAATTTCAAAAGCTTTTTCTGGTTTAAACATTCCAAGAACAGTAGTCAAACATGTCCCAATTCCATGCGCTCTACCTGCAAGCATAATGCTCCAAATAGCAGGATAAATCGAGGATCCTGTTGGATCATTTCTTGAGAGCACAACAAACATAGCTGGTACTTTATGAAAATTTTCAGACAGCCATGCAGCTGACTTACTAATTCGAACAACTTGTTCAGCTTTTTCGTCATTTGGAACATTGGACGCACCCATATCTGCACTTCCTCCATAAAATTCTTTTACATAAAAATCCCATGCTTCTCTGTATGAATCTCCAAGTTGATTTTTAATTTCTTGATCAGTGACGACAATAAACTTCCAGCCTTGACGATTAGAACCGCTAGGAGCTCTAATTCCAGCATCAACCATTTGTTTTAATATATCTTCTGGAATGGGATCTTCGCTAACTCTGCGCATTGCCCTAGTTGTATATAAAGCTTCGAATACATCCATTAGACAATCTTACTAAGATAATATAAATGGAAGACAAATTATTAAAAGAAATAAAAAACAACGTTGGGTATGTTTGGATAAATCGCCCAGATAAAAAAAATGCTCTAGATGCTGATGTTTGGTTCGGGTTACCAGAAATTATAAATGAACTTGATTCTGATGATGAAGTCAGATGTATAGTAGTTGCAGGCAAAGGAGATTCATTTTCTGCTGGGATTGACATAACCATGTTTATGTCAGATTTTCAAATCAATGAAGACATGTCTTCCACTCCTAGTGACAGAAAGAAACTACAGGCTCAAATTAAAAAAATGCAAGACTCTTTTACTGCATTATCAAAAACTTCTGTACCAGTTATTGCTTTAGCCCATGGTCACTGCATTGGGGGAGCAACTGCTTTAATATCAGCATGTGATATAAGAATTTCTACTGTAGATGCAAAATTTTCAATTGGGGAAACAAAATTAGGACTAGTTGCAGATGTTGGTATTTTACAAAGAATGCCAAAAATTGTATCTAAGGGAGACGTTCGGGAACTTGCTTTCACAGGTCGAATATTTGATGGAGAGTATGCAGAAAAAATAAGGTTTGTAAGTAAAACTTATGAGAATTTTGAAGACTTATTTAAGGCTGGTGTAGAGCTAGCCGAAGAGATTGCAAGCAACGCTTCAAGTATTGTACAGGGAACTAAACAAGTTCTTGATAAAGGTGAAGATTTGACAACTGATCAAGCATTAGATTTTGTTCAATTGTGGAATACAAGTTTTTTATTAACTGAGGATTTAAGAGAGGGAGTCACTGCCTTTATGGAAAAAAGAAAGCCTAAATTTAATTAATTTTTTCAAAAGCAGAGATAGCAAATCTGTCAGTCATTCCTGCAACGTAGTCTACTGAGTTAGCTATGTCGCTTTGATTTTGAACATAATTTTTTGGAAGTTTATCTGGATTCTTTTCGTAATAGACAACCAAGGCTTCAACGATATTCTTTGCTTCAGACCTTTGAGATAAAGTTTCTTCTCTTAAATATACTTTATCAAACATAAACTCTCTTAATTCATTCATCACATTTAAAATTTCTTGGTCCATTTGTAAACTACCACCCGAAGAAGCCTTGAAAACACCAGATATTAATGAATTGATCCAGGTCTTACCTGGTGAACCTAAAACAGATGTAATGCTTTTAGGTATATCGGACTCTTTTAAAACACTTGCTCTTATTGCATCTTCTACATCATGAGAAAGATAAGCAATTCTATCAGCAAATCTACAAATTAAACCTTCAGGAGAAAAAGGTGGTTCTTCATATCTCCAAGGATGTTTTTCAATACCATTTATAGTTTCTTTTGTTAGGTTAAGAGGTTCTATTACAGACAACATTCTCACAGAGTTTTCAGAGTGGCTCCAGCCACCGTCTAGCATATCATTTAATACATCTTCACCAGTGTGACCAAATGGTGAGTGACCTACATCATGTCCTAAACAAATTGCTTCGGTCAAATCTGGATTTAAACCTAATGTTTTAGCAATAGACCTACCAATTTGGGTCACATTAAGTGTATGAGTCATTCTTGTTATAAAATGATCACCATCAGGGTTTATAAAAACTTGTGTTTTATGTTTTAATCTTCTAAAAGTTTTTGAGTGAATAATTCTATCTCGATCTCTCTCAAAACATGTTCTGAACGCATCTGGTTCTTCATCCACGTATCTGCCTAAAGAGTTGGAGGCAAAAGTAGCATTGCTGGATAGAGTAACTCGCTCATTCTGCTCTCTCCATATCCTATCTCTAAGGATAAATGAATCGTTCATACAACTACTTTACAAGTTGTAGCTCTCTAGTAAAGAGCTTAATTCCATCCAGTCGTTTAAATCTTTTGTTCCAGTAACTGGTCTATTATAAGGTCGAACAAATCTAAGAATTAATTTTTCAGGTACATGTTTAACAAAGTTTTCTAACTGATGAGGCGCATCATCAATATATACATCACAGTTTATGTTCCATTTATCTTCAATAAAATGAATTTCTTTAGAAGGAATTTTATTTTCTCCTAACCAAATAAGTGTATCGTGAATTGACCACCATGGTTTAGAGGACAAGATTACAACTTCATGACCTGCCATGGACAACTCAATTAGTACCTCAACTGCGTTGTCGTATGTTCTTAAATTTCTAAATATAGAAGAACCATTAAAATCTTTTGCCCAATTCCAAAAATCAATTTCTTCCTCGAAGTGAGTGAGAGGTTTTGATAATCCCCATTCGGTAATATCTTTTTCTAGAATTTCTTTACCGAAGTCTTTTTTGTATTGAGATGTCCATCCGTGAGTAAAGTCTGCCACAACCCCATCTAAATCAACACCTATTCTCATTTGACTTAGTCTAATTGTATGATGCATTATGGAAAGTAAAAGATAGTAACATTTATTTATATGCAAGAAGCACTTTACAGAAAATATAGACCCAGCTCTCTAGAGGAGTTAGTAGGGCAACCTGATGCTGTACAACTTATTAGTGAACAAATAAAAAATAGTAACTTGAGTCATGCCTACTTGTTTTCAGGACCAAGAGGGGTCGGCAAAACTTCTTTAGCACGTATTATTGCAACAACAATTGGATGTGATCCAGTATTTGATATTACAGAAATAGATGCAGCTTCTCACAATAAAGTAGATGATGTTCGAGAGCTTAACGATAGTGTTAATTTTATTGCAAGTAGTCCAGGAAAGAAAAGAGTATTCATCCTAGATGAAGTGCATATGCTCTCCAATGCTGCTTCGAATGCATTTTTAAAAACTCTTGAAGAGCCACCCGAGCATGTAATTTTTATACTTGCAACAACTGAACCAGAAAGAGTCATTGAGACAATTAGAAGCAGAACTACACAGATAGCATTTAAAAGAATAAAAAATACTGACATTATAACTTCACTTGAAAAGATCAGTAAGGCTGAAAAGATCAAGTTATCTAAAGATGTTTTAGAGTACATTGCCAACCAGAGTGATGGTTCATTAAGAGATGCCATTAATCTTTTTGAACAGACTTTTTCAACCTTTGGCAATAAAGCTACCATGGAACAACTTTATAGTATTTTAGGAAAGGTTACGATATCTGATTTACTTCAAATATTAGAAGCTATGGGAACTCAGGACACTGCAACTGTTCTCAAAGTGCTAAGAGCAAATTATAAAAATGGATTACAGGCAATTGATATCTTAAATTCAATAACAGATCTTTTTAGAAATTTATTTTACTTTAAGTATCTGCCTGAAGATGAAAACTTCACCTCATTAAGTGATTCTGAAAAAGAGTTAATTAAAAATTGTAATGATATTATTTCTGCAAAAGATTTATCAAGAATTTTAGATATGCTTGATGAGATTAATCAAAGTATTAAAACTTCACCTTCACAAGAATTAAAATTGGAACTATTTTTAGTAAAACTTATTAAACCACAATTGGCGATAGATATTAAGTCTGTGAGTAGAAGAGTTGATATGCTAGAAGAGCATGGTGTAACAGAAAAAATTTCTGAAGAGCAACAAACATCTCCAGATAAAAAAAAACTAGGTAATGAAAAAGTAGCTAAAGATAAACCTACAAAAGAAAATACCAAGAAACCAATTGTTAAAAATGATATTGAGAACTTTGATGTTTATTGGCCAAAAATTCTAGAGGAAGCTAAGGAAATTCTTTCACCAAGAAAATACTCTTACCTAACACTTGTAAAACCAGAGGTTATAGATTCCAATAATTTAACTCTATATATAGATAGTGAAAACGAATATTTGATATCTGAACTTCGTAAGTCAGATGAAATTATTGAATTAATTAAATCAAATGTTATCCAGAAAATGGGAGTAGAAGTAACTGTTGCTATACAGCCGCATGAAGGGCTTCAAAACAACAATCAAACAAGTAAAGATGTACAAAGTAACATTAGTGAAATTTTTGATGTTGAGAGTATTGATTAATTTTCTTTAAGATTTAATTCACTTAATGCAACTGTTATTCTTCTTGAGCCTTGATTTTGAGCACTTTTACATAATTCAATAAAGCTCCTTAACTCACCAGTTCGAAATTTCTTTAACTCATCACCAGATTCGATTTTTGTGTTTCTTTCTCTTTCCAAAAGTTTTATTTCTATCTCTTTTGCTCTAGCCAGGTAAGTACTGCTAACCTCGAATAAAGTATCTACACCATCAGCTATTGGTGGGTTGATATGTCCCATAAGAACATCAATGTACTCCTTTATTTCATCGTGCAAATCTTGGGCACTAGAGAGACCTTTTTTTAATGGAAATTTTTGCATTATCTTCTTTTAGCTATATTAATATACTCAAAGTTTAGCAAGTTTAATGAGACAAAAATCACTACAGGTATAAGTAACAAGCTAAAAATTAAATTTAATATTCCAGAGAGTGCAACTGCGATACCAAAAACAAAATAAATTAAAAAAAGAATCAAGATAATTTTAGAAAACTCAACTACTAAATTTTTATTAAATATTTTTTCCGAATTAAATTTAATCGATACGAGTAGCACTATGCAGTATATGTATAAGGAGAAAATTATAATCCATGCATATGTCTGAGAATTACTTGCAGCATTAAATAGTATGATTGAAGTTAAAAGAGTAATAAAGCTACCCGTTACTACAGGAAACCAAAATTTTTGCTGGACATAATACGATCTTGTAAGAATCTGGTTGATAGACCAAGGAATTATTGCAAGAGAAATAATTACAAATACTCCGCTAACTCGAGCTGTATCTGTACTTGTAAAAGCTCCTCGTTCATAGATTATTTTTATTAAGTAATCTGCATTTATAATTGCACCAACCATCAACGACCCACCAATTAGAAACAAATAAGATAGCTGTTTTTTTACTAGTTTAGATAATTCATCAATTTCATTTTTTTGATATAGCCTAGAAAGCAACGGATAGCTTGCCACTCCAACTGCCTGAGCAACAATACCAACCGGAAGAAGGGCTATCCTCCTTGCGTATCTAAACGTTGCAACACTTCCAGCCGTAAGAAATGTACCAAAAATTCTAAATAGCTGCTCATCAATTACTGCAATTGATTGACCAATAATTAATGGGAATGAAATAACAATGTATTCTTTCAAGTGTTTTATTTTTGGAAAGAGAAAATAAAAATTTAATCCTGATTTCTTTGCACCATAAATCTGAATTATAAAATGACCTATTATTGAACCAATTAATGTTCCAAGAGCAAAACCTTCAACAGTTGCTTCGGGGGATGATGAATTTATCCATCCAAATAAAATAATTGTTGAGTTATAAATTACCGGCGCAAGTGCCGCATATTTAAAGCTGTCATGAAAATATTGATACGACATAAGTATTGCTCCAATAAAGAAAAATACCTGGCTAAAGATAATTGGAGTAAATACTTTTGTAAAAAAATCTAATGACTCGACCTCTAAAAACTCTGCAAATTGAAATCTTAAAGAGTATGTTATCACTGAAAAAAGCACAAAAACTATTGAAAGTCCGTAAAGAATCGAAAGGAAATATTTTTCTAACTCTTCATTGTCTTTTTTACTCATTATTGGTATCAATGTGATTGCTAGATAACCTCCAGCAGAGAGATAGAAAAGAAAGTCGGGAATTATAAATGCTAAGTCCAATGTATCTGTAGCTTCAGACACTCCTGCCCAATTAGCTAGAAGTATTTCCCTAAAAAATCCAAGCACTCTACTTGCTGCATAAGAAAAAGTTATTATTGAGATAGATCCAATTAATTTTTTATAATTTTGCATGCAACTCTTTCATTTTAGATAGTAATTCATAGGGAACCTTTATTGGGGAATTTTCGTACCCTATACCTAATAGATTGTTTGGTTTCCTACTTCCATGAAAATCACTACCACCTGATACTAAAAGATTTTGATTTTCACACACTTCTAGCAATGTATTGATGGTGTTATGAGAGTATCCTGGATAATAAACTTCAATTCCGTCAATATCCATATCTTTAAGCGTCTGAATATAATTATGAAATTTATTATCTATCCAGTTGTCTGACTTGGAATATAATTTATTGCTCATAAGAGTATGAGGATGAGCAAGAAACACTAAAGATTTTGATTGCTTTGCTAAATTTATAATTTCTTTGATGCCCAACTGGTGATTATCAATCCCATCTATTTTTCCATTACCAAGATATTTTGAAAAAGCCTCAGAAATGTTTGAAACATAATTTTTTTTAACCATAAGTTCTGCAATATGAGGCCTTCCAGGTACCTTTGTCTCTAAGCTATCAAGATCTTTTTTATCAATATAAATTTCAAATTCTTCCAAATTGTTAATAATTGAATAATTTCTTTCAATTTTATTTTGCCTCAATTCAATGAGTTTTTTATCTAAGGGGGACTCTTCATTAAGAAAATATACCAACAAATGAGTACCTCCAAATTTGTTAGTATCATCAAGAAGATCCCAACTTACACTTATTTCTACACCTTGGATTATCTCTATATTGTTTTGTTGAGGAACCTTAGTGAGGTATTCATGGTCTGAAATACAAATAGCCTCTAATTGTAGTTCGATAGAGGATTCAATAATAGCTTCAGTTGAATCAGTTCCGTCAGAATTTACTGAATGAACATGTAAATCTATACTCATAAAACTAGAGTACTAGGGTCTTTAATTCTTTAATAAATTAATTAGAATGTTTCCAATGAGTTTAATAGTACAAAAATTTGGCGGTACGAGTGTCGCAGATACAGATTCACTCAGAATTGTTGCTGAGAGAATTATCGATTGCAAGAAAAACGGTAATGAGATAGTAGTTGTTCCGTCTGCAATGGGTTCAAGTACAGATGAATTAATTCAACTTGCTAACGATCTCTCAGAAAACCCAACACCAAGGGAACTGGATATGCTCCTGTCAGCAGGTGAGAGAATCACAATGTCTTTATTGTCAATGCATCTAAACAGTCTTGGATACAGCTCTTTTTCTCTTACTGGTTCACAAGCTGGGATAATTACAACATCTAGACACGGACAAGCTGAAATAGAGGAAATAACTGGTGAAAGAGTTAAAGAAGGCTTAGAGAACGGCGACATTGTAATTGTTGCTGGGTTTCAGGGGTTTAACAGAGACACTAAAGAAATAACAACTTTAGGAAGAGGAGGTTCTGATGCGACTGCAGTTGCACTTGCTGCTGCTCTTGGAGCAGAGAGATGCGAAATATTTACTGATGTAGAAGGAGTATTTACTGCAGATCCGAGAGTAGTCAACTCTGCTGAATTAATTCCAGAAATTACCTATGAAGAAATGTTAGAAATGGCTTCTTCAGGCGCTGGAGTTTTAATGGCTAGGTCTGTAGAATTCGGCAGAAGGTATAATGTACCAATAATTGTAAAATCAACGTTTACAAATAATGAAGGTACTGAAGTAAAAGAGAAAGTTATGGAAGAAGCATTAGTTAGCGGAGTTACTCATAATACTAAAGAAGTTAAATTTACTCTTTTTGAGGTACCAGATCAACCTGGAATTGCAGGAACAGTTTTTGGTTCATTATCCGAGATAGGCATCAATGTAGATATGATTGTTCAAAATGTGTCCAAAGACTCAATAACCGATATTTCATTTACCGCACCTACTGAACAAAAGGATGCTGTTGAAGACATGTTAAAAAACATTGCTATAGAACTTAAAGCCAAAGGTTATGATGTTGATGAAAATGTTGGAAGAGTTTCAATTATCGGTGCTGGGATGAAATCAGAATCAGGGGTCGCATCGAAAATGTTTAAAATATTAGGGGAAAACTCAATAAATATTTCAATGATTTCAACATCTCCTATCAGAGTTTCTTGTGTAATTGACAGTAAAGATATAAACGCTGCTTTGGAAGCTTTACATAAGGAATTTATAGAAAAAGAATGAAGATAGCAATTGTTGGTGCAACAGGCCTTGTTGGCACAAATATTATAAATTTATGTGAAAAGTATTTCGATGTAGGTGTTGAATACTCACTTTTTGCTTCAAAATCCTCAGAAGGAAAAAAGATAAAAATTCACGACAAAGAAATAACCGTTAAAGAACTTAATAAAGAAAATATTGGAGAATACAACATTTCACTATTTTCAGCCGGCGGCGAAAGGTCTAAAGATTACGCACCTAATTTCATAGATAATGGTTCTTTTGTAATAGACAACTCATCTGTTTTTCGAATGAACGATGAAGTTCCTCTTGTTGTGTATGGAATTAATGAAAACATAATAACAAAAGAATCAAAACTGATATCTAATCCAAACTGTACAACAATGGGATTAGTAATGGCTTTAAAGCCCCTACATGATAAGTACATTTTATCTTCCATGACCCCTGTTGCTTATCAGGCAGTATCTGGATCAGGATCTGAAGCTATAAAATCATTGGAAAAAGAGACTTTATTAGGTGACAAGTTAGATGCAAATTATCAACAGGCTTATTATTCAAATCCAATAGCTCGGAATGTTATTCCTCTTGCAGGAAGCTTAACTGATAACGGATACTCAGATGAAGAAATGAAATTTGTCCATGAATCAAGAAAAATACTGTCGATTCCAGATTTAGTTGTTGAACCATCTAACGCAAGAGTTGGAGTAAGAACAGGTCATGGAACTTTTTGCTCTGCAGTATTTGAAAATGAAGTAGATCTGGAGGAATGCACCGATTTACTAAACAATTTTGAAGGTATAGAAGTCTGGAATGATTCATTACCAACACCAATAGATGTAGAAGGTAAAGATGAAGTCTTAGTTTCAAGAATTAGACAAGGCCTTTCATCAAAAAATATTTTAAACTTTTGGGTAGTCTCTGACAACCTGTTAAAAGGAGCTGCTTTAAATGCAGTGCAGATAGCTAAGTTTGTGGAAAAATTATGATTTCTACGAATGAAAAACTAGCAAAAAAACAAAGAAAAATATTAGGCCCTTTAGGAAGGTTGTTGCTAAAAGTTTTTAGATGGGAAATTAAAGGAAAAATTCCTGATTTGGAAAAAATGATACTCATAGGCATTCCCCATACAGCTATGAGAGATGCCTGGTATGCGTTACTAGCTGTATGGGCATTAGATTTAAAAGTAAATTTTTTTGGAGCAGCTTGGGTATTTACTAGGCTTCCAAGTTTATTTACTATATCTAAAAATTTAGATAGGCAGGGAATTCCCTGGCCATTCTGGTGGTTACAAAAGTACTTGATGCTAAAACTTGGTGGTATACCTGTTTACCGTGTTAACTCCAAAGGGCTAATTAGGGGAGCTGTAGAAGAGTTTAAAACCATTAATAACTACATTTTAGTTATAGCTCCGGAAGGAGGAGTTGAACCTGTTAAGCAATTTAGAAGCGGTTTTTATTATCTAGCAAAAGGATTAAATATTCCTTATGTTCCAATTGAAATTGACTTTAAAAATAGGTGTTTCGGAATTCAAGAACCCAAATATATAACTGGAACGTTTGAACAAGAATCAGAAAAAATAGCAAGCTTATTTAATGGAGTTGAGGGAGCAACTAGAACTTTTAAAATGTTATAAAGAAAGGAACAAACAGGCTCAATATATAGTTACCAACTGGAATTTGTTTTAATCCCAATAGATTAATTCCAACACCAACAAGTAAAACTCCACCAATACCTGCAATCGAATCTGCTACAACTTGGTCTATAGAACCTCCAAGACCTAATGCGCACAACGTAAAAAAACCTTGATAGATTAGAATCGAAATTCCGGAGTATCCCGCTCCTTTTCCACCACTTGAAGTTAGAAAAAGCACAAGAAAACAATCGAGTGCTGTTTTAATTAAAAGTAATTCTATATTCCCTTCAACTACATCAAGAAAGGGACCAACGATAGCAAGAGGCCCAGTAACTACTATTAAAGATGCAGTTAAATAGCTTTCAATAAACTTACTTTTTTCTGAATTATCTTTTTCAAATTTACTATGCAGATACTCTCCAAAACTTTTTATCCTCTCTTCTATTCTTAAGAAAGAACCTATAATTGCACCAATTAATACTGCTACTAATGTCAGTAAAAACTCGGGACTTTTTAGCGACTCCCTTATTCCAAGTGTTAGAACAAGAAGACCAAGTGGTAATAAATTGTTTTCGAAATTTTTAATTTCTTTTTTTACGAAAAACCTAGTTAAAATTCCAACACCAATTACAGCAAAGGAATTTATTAGTGTACCTATTCCTGGAATCATTATTTTTTAAAGTCAGTATGACTTCTACTTGGAGTGGGCCCTTCTTGCCCTTGGTACTTACTACCATAAGTTTCTGATCCATATTCAGACTCTGAAGGCGAATTCAGATAATAAAAAGAAATTTGACCAATCTTCATCTCAGGGTAAATTTTTATCGGAAGATTTGCCACGTTTGAAAGTTCAAGTGTTAAGTATCCAGAAAATCCTGGATCAACAAAACCTGCAGTAGAGTGAATTAATAAACCAATTCTTCCAAGTGAACTTTTTCCTTCGAGTCTGGCAACAACTTTATTTGAAAGAGAAACTTTTTCAAACGTAGTTCCAAGCACAAATTCACCAGGATGAAGTACAAATGGTTCTTCAATCGTTGCAGTTACCAGTGAAGTCAGATCATCTTGTTGAGCTTTTGGGTCAATATGTGAATATTTGTGGTTTTCAAAAACTCTAAAATCAGCTCCTACTCTTAGATCTACACTTGAAGGTTGGATATAATCCTCAATCAATGGAGATATTTCAATATCGTTATTTTTAATTGAGTTTTTTATGTCTATATCTGATAACATTTTTCCCCTTACTCTTTGAATATATTAATCGTTTTATAAAAAATTATCTGTTTATTAAAGATGCAATAGACCAGACAGTTATTAAAAGACCAACACCAGTTAAAAAAACAGTTCTTCTTAAATACATATTTTCTCTTTTATGATTCTTGTTAAAAAAAGCTGCGAGGTTTCCTGCAACCATAGCTGCTCCAACACCTAGCAAAAGAAGAATAATTGTTAAATCAAGTGCAAATGGATCATTCATAACTTATATTATGATAATGAATATGATCAAAGCTAGTGAAGTGATTGAAATATTTTTAAAGTATGGCATTTCAAATTCAAAAGATGAAAGTAAATATGAGATTTCAGAACTAGATGGCATTACAAATACAAGCTATGTAGTAGATCTGGATAATGAAAAGTACGTTTTAAGAATACCTGGTGATAACCCAGATGTAATTAATAGAAAATCTGAAAAACAAAATACATTAAAGGCACAGGATTATGGATTGACTTTACCTTATATAATTTTTGATGAAAACACAGGTGTTAAAATTTCCAAATATTTTGATATATACACATATAAATCTTCTGATTTTAAAAACGAAAATATGAGAAAGCAAGCCTTCAAAAAGCTGTTTGATTTACACAATTCAGATTTAGTTTTTGAAAATAATTTTTCACCACTCAATGTATTTAGCGAAATTGCTGATATTTCTAACTCAATTGAGAGAGATGCAAAAGAAGTTGGTTTTGAGATTATTAAAAAAATTAAAGAAATTGGTATTAATAATGAACCTTGTCACCAAGATCTTTATTCAGGTAATTTTGTAGTATATGAAGACCAAACATACCTAATTGACTGGGAATATTCATCGATGGGAGACAAGTATTTTGATTACGCAGACTTATTTTGGCAAAATGAGTTCGACTTAGATAAGAATATGCGTCAACAGGCACTTAATGAAATTAATATTCAAAAAAAAGATGAAATCGAAAAGTTTGAATATTTTGAAATACTATCAATGATTACTTGGGGATTATGGGCATTAAAACGTTCTCCAGAGGACAATGATGGTAAAAACGCTTTATTAAAAGCAATAAATCTCGGCACTGATAAAAAACTTTAAAAAGATTTTCAATTAATCATGAAAATCCGTTAGACTTTCGCAGTTAGGAAAAAAGGAAAAAAATTTAATTTATGGGATCTTTGATTAAAAAAAGACGTAAAAAAATGTCAAAACATAAATACCGTAAACGTCGTAAATCAAATAGACATAAGAAGAAAAGCGTTTAGTTAAATTTCTCTCTCTTCATTTAGGAAATCTTCAATTTGTTGAACAAGATTATCTTCTGAAAAATTATCTTCGATACTAACATCAGCTTCTTCTAATTTAGAAACGTACTCTGCTAAATCTTGAGAGTTTTCCATAGCCTTGTTAATTTTTAGTTCAAACTGTTGCCCTTCACTTTGAATTCCAGAATCATCAATATCAATTTTTAAGATATCGGAAGTTTTACTTAACAGTGCACTCATTCCTTTAGGATAACCACCACTACTTAGGTAATGGGGAACAGCTGCCCAAAGTCCTGCAGTCTCGATACCATTATCTCTGAGTGTTTGCCCAACAACACTAGTGATGCCTGTAGGTCCAGAATAATTTGGATTTAAGACATTGTATCTTGAATGAAATGTTGGATCTCCACTAACACCAAATATTGGTACAGGAAGGGTGTGTGCAACTTGTCCAAAAAAAGCACCTAAAGTTACTGCTTTTTTTACTCCAAGCTCAAGCAGCGTATCCGAAATGTTTCTTGAGTAATCTTTCCACTTCATTGATGGCTCCTCACCAAAAACTAATATCAAATCACTTTTTAACTTGTAGTCTTCAATTGAGTAAAAAGATGTTTGGGGCCAGTGAAAGTTTCTTTCTCCAAAGTCTTTAACTTCAACAATTGGCCTTCTCATTTGGTAGTTATAATATGAATCTGAGTTTAATTCTGCAAACGGGTCAACATCATACGTACTGCTCAAGTTCTCAACACAACCGGTGGCAGTGTTGCCAGCATCACTCCAACCTTCGAATGCAAGTATTGCAACAGGTTCTGATAAAAGAGGCTTTCTATACCAAACTACATCTTCCATATTTGAAGAATAATGTTGCGATAGATTTATTTAAGATTAATTTTTAGAGTTTTCTTGAAGAGTTTATTACTACCGAAATACTAGAAAGCGCCATTGCTAGTGCTGCCAAATTCGGTGTAATTAGGCCAACAACTGCAATAGGTATCATTAGTGTATTGTAAATAAAGGCGAGAAAAAGATTTTGATATATTCTATGTTTTGATTTTTTTGAAAGATTAAATACTTCACTCAGAGTTTCTAAACCTCCTTTGTGGATTAATATATCTCCAGAAACTTGTGCAATCTGGCTACTTGAAGAGGTAGTTACTCCAACATCAGCTTGTTTAATTGACGGTGAATCATTAACTCCATCACCAACAAAAATTACCCTCTCATCTTTTTGGATATCTTTTATAAAATCAAGTTTTTCCTCAGGACTTTTATCAGAATAAAATTCTTTTATGTTTTGTTCTTCTGCAAATTTTTCTACATTAACTTTTTTATCACCAGAGAGAATTACGATATTCTTCTCTTCTTTAAGCTCTTTTAAAAAATTGTTAGACACGGATGATTCTTCTTCTAGGTATAAAAAATAATCCAGATCATTTATTGAAACTTTAAGTGAAGAGTCATTTTTTTCTTTGTTTTTTTCAATTTTAATAAGTTGCTCTTCAACAATGCCTTCAATTCCAACGCCGGGTTTTTCTTTTATATTTGAAGCAGGAAGAAGTGTTAAATCCTCTAACTCTGCTTGATAAACAATACTTTTTGCAATTGGGTGTTGAGAATAGTTTTCAAGACTTGCAATCAACTGCAAAACAGTACTTCTTGGAACAGTTTCATTAGGCATCTGAATTTCCCCGATTTTAAAGATACCGGAGGAAAGAGTGCCCGTTTTGTCGAAAACCATTGTATTTATGTCTCCAAACTTTTGAAGAATATCAAAATTCTTAAAAAGAAAGCCTTTTAGTTTGCTGACTGTTGCAGTTTTGAATAAAACTATTGGGGTTGCCAGTCCCAGTGCACATGGACATGCAATAACTAATACAGCTATTGCATTTTTTAAGGCGTCTATCAAGGCAACATCTTGAATTAGATACTTGAAGGCAAAAGTGCTAAAACTAGTAAATAAAACAACCGGTACAAAATACTGTGTAATTGTGTCGAGTGATTTTTGAATATCTGGCTTAGTTCCCTGAGCGTTTCTGATTAAGTCTTCGATAATATTATAAGTTGATTTTTGGTAAGATTCTTTTACTTCAATCTCTATATTTCCTTGTAAATTAATACTTCCTCCAACAACTTGATCTCCTTTTTCCTTTGTTAAAGGAATAGACTCTCCAGTAAGAAGGCTTTCATCAACAGTAGTTTCACCTTCAACAATCTCACCATCAACGGGAATAATTTCACCGACCATTACATTGAAACGATCTTTTTCTTTGATATCTTTTGTAGGTATTTCAATTCTGTCTTTATCTCTATTTACTATCAAAGTTTTTGGCATAAGACTTTTTATTGACTCTGAAGTTTTCACAGACTCTTCTATCACCCTATCTTCTACTGCCTTACCAATAAGTAAAAAAGACACAATAAAAGCTCCAGTATCAAGAAACATTTTATTTTCACTCGATGTAGAACTCACTGAAGAAACCAGCTCAGCCGGTAATAAAGAAATTAACAAAGAGCTCAAACTTCCAAGCGAGATTAAAGTGTCCATATTGAAATCAAGATTTTTAATTTTTTTAAAAGCAGATATATGGAAATTCCTTCCAAGAACTAAAATAACAAAAAAACCTATAAGATAGGATATTAAATCTAGACCTGCTTCAAAAAAATACCTAAGAGAAACAGTCATTAATAATGAAGCTATTGGGGTAAAAATCTTAAACTTGACATTTTTTTCAGTGTTATCTTCAGAAGCTTCTTTTGCTTTATAGCCAATCTTATTTACTGATTTAATAATTTCATCAAAATCAAAACTTTCATTATCTGCGATATCTACAATTGCAGATTTTAAAGGAAAGCTCACTGATGCGTCTAGTACATGTTCGTTTTTTGTTAGTACACGCTCAACTCTTGCAGCACAAGCCGCACAAGTCATACCGTCAATATCTAAATTGACAGATTTAACTTGATTCGACAACTGTATAGCCTTGTTCATCGAGCATGTTAGAAACCAGAGACAAATCTAGATCTGAGGAAGACTTAACTTCTACTGATTTTTGATCAATATCAACATTGACAGCTTCAACATTTTCGAGACTATTTATAGTTGACTCAATTGTTTCTTTACAGTGTCCACAACTAATTTCAGGTACAGTAAATTTTGTTTCCATAATTAAATAATAATAATGATATGTTTATAAAATAAGCCCCTATTTTCATAGGGGCTTATAGGAAATCTCATGGGGGAGATTTCATTAGGGGGGAGTTTAAAACTTAAGCAGTTTCTTGGAGAATTCTGCCTCTAACTCTAGGATATTTCACTGGAGCGTGATTGAAGCAATGATCTCTTTTGTTATATATACTTAATTGAGTACTGCAAGATTCATCTTTACATACTCTGCCCTGGTCAAAACTTTTTGATGGCCTTATTCCGCCCTTAATTTGACTAGCTTTTAATCCGTCTGTCATTTTATTCCTTTATATACTTTGTGAATATATTCACAAGCATAACACTTTTATTTTAGATGGCAACTTTATTTTGACAAGTTTTTTTGGGATAAAAAGGCCTCATCATTCCATTTTCTACCTAAAAAGTCCTTAACCATGTTTTCAGCAGGTACAGTTCCTCCAGGCTTTAGAATTTTATTTTTATAGTCAACACCAACAGAATTAGACAATACCCCTTCATTTTCAAATCTACTAAATAAGTCATCACCGATTATTTCAGCCCACAAATAACCATAATAAGCCGCATCATACCCACCAAGTAAATGTCCAAAAGCTGCTAGGTGATTGATATCTTTCGGATATGTTATTGTTGTAACTTTTTGTGCTGCATGTTCTATTTCTAAAAGGGTGTCTTTAAAGTTTTCACCATGTAAGTGCTGATCTGCAAGACCAAATGAAACCTGCCTGAGTGTGAGTAAACTAACTCCAATATTTTTTGATTTATTTAATTTTTCACATATTTCTTCAGACAATGATTCACCAGATTCAATATGCGATGAAATTCTTTTCATACAATCTACTTTCCATACCCAATGTTCCATAATTTGGCTCGGTGCTTCAACGAAGTCCCATTCACAGCTTGCACCAACAAATCTCGTATATTTTGATTTTCCAATTCCATTGTGTAGAACATGGCCAAATTCATGAAAAAGAGTTTCAACTTCATCGAAAGTCATTAACCCATCTCCTGTGTTGGGGTTTGGGAAATTTGCAACCATTGAGCATATTGGCAACTCTTGTCTGCTAGATCCACCAGAAGATATATCGAATACTGCAGCGTGTGTAAACTTTCCTTCTCTTGGGTAAAGGTCTAAATAGAAATATGCTAATTGTTGACCATTTTTTTCCCATAAGGACCAAAGCTCAACATCTTCATGCCATGCAGTTTCATTCGATTCAGGTTTTATTTGCAAATCAAATACTTCTTCACAAACTTTAAACATTTCAGTTTTCACATCATGTATATAAAAAAATTTTTTTAATTCACTATTCTCTATACTGCTTACCTTACTTCTTTCTTTTGAAATAAAATACCGTATATCCCAAGGTGTTATATCAGAAATTTCGATGTTATCTATAGCAAGTTCACTTTTTTCTACTTCAGCTGCTTTTTGTAATTTTGGAATCAAGCTTTCATACATTGACGTCACATTTTTTGGTGATTTTGCCATTCTATTCTGTAATCTATATTCAGCCCAAGTGTTAAATCCAAACAACAAAGCCTTTTCATTTCTTAGCCGAACAGCTTCTTCAAGAATTGGACTATTTTCTTTTACAGCCCGATTGTTAAAAGCTTTCCAAACAACTTCTCTAGTTGTTCTCACACTACAGTTTTCCATAACAGCATTGATATCTGGATATGCCATAGTTATAACAAAACTATCATCATTTTTCCGTAAGTTTTTAAGTTCGTTTTGACTCAGGCCTTTTAACTCATCTTCCAAAAACAAAACTTCAGTTTTATCTTTTGCAATATTTTCTGAAAAAGAAATACTGAGATCTATAAGCTTTTTTTCGATTTCTGTGAGCTTATTCTTTTTTTCATCAGATAGACCATTCCCTGCGTCTTTGAAGTCAATTTCTAAGTACGTGAAAAATTCTTTCGATTCCTCATCTAAATTATTTGTTTGTATTTCTTTAAACTTTTCGTATAGATCTTGATCTTTAAATATTTCAAGTGCAAGATTTTGTATTTTTGAATCAGCTTCATTTCCAAAATCTCTTATCTTTTCAACTGGATGCACATCTCCCATGAACGCAATGCGTCCAGAAAGATCATAAATTATACTTTCTAGATCATTAAAATTCGATAAATCGATATTTTCAGAAGATTTAATATTACTAACGAAATCTTTACATTCTTCGATTGTATTTTTTAAGTCTTCTTCTAATTTTCCTAAAGATATATCTGAATAGTTATACACTCAACTCCTTTAACTTTTTATATGATAGTATTTAGTTATGGAAATCAAACTTGAATTTTGTGTAGTTTGAAACTACACACCTCGTGCAGTTGGTACGATTGAAGATATCTTAGAAGTTTACGGTAACAAAGTTACAAACATTCAACTAATTCCAAGTGGTGGTGGAGTATTTGAATTTCATTTAAATGAAAAATTATTATTTTCAAAAAAAGAACTTGGAAGACACTCAGAAGATGGAGAAATTCTTAAATTAATTGAAGAAGATCTTGGTTGAATCTACCGTTTGACTTAACGCTATTTGAAGTAATTTTTATTGCAATATTACTTTTTATTGGCTCTGCCGTTCAAGGCGTTTTGGGTTTTGGCTTTGCTGTTATTGCTTCACCAATAATTGTTCAAATTGAGCCTAGTCTGGTGCCTCAACTGCTCGCGTTACTTGGTTTGCCACTTGCTTTAAGAGTTTTTTACCGAGAAAAAGACGAAGTTGATTTATCTAAAGTCAAGCCACTTATTCTAGGTCGATTAATAGGAGGACCAATTGGACTCTTATTATTATTAAACTTATCCGAAAAATATTTATCAATCTCTGTAGGGCTTATTGTTTTTATAGCAGGTGCAGGCTCTTTTTTTGGTTGGGAAATTAACAGAAATACTTTGAATTCCTTTTTTGCAGGTACTTTTTCAGGTATTTTTGGGATGATTGCAGCCATTGGTGGTCCTCCTGTAGCTTTGCTTTATAGGAATACTAAATCTCAGGAATTTAGGCCATCTCTCAATAGTGTATTTAGCATAGGCATTTTGATTACATTGTCTCTTTTAATTTTTAGTGGCAATCTTTATGTTGACCACCTACTTTTATTTATATTATTTCTTCCAGTTGTTTTGGTAGGCATTAGAGTTTCTAGCTCGCTTTTCTCAGAAGTCTCTGACAGTTTTATTGCCCAGTCAGTAACTTATTTTTCCATTATTTCTGGGCTTTATGTTATTTTGAGAAACATAAATTAGTTTATTTCAACTAGGGGGATTATTAACATATAAGCATATGTTTATGAACGCCATTATTGCCGGCTTGCTCTACTTCTTAAGTTTCCCTCCTTATGATTTTTGGTATTTAATATTTCCTGCACTTTATCTTTTTTATTATTCATTGCTTTCAAGTAAAAAATCTTTTCTGTCAGGGTTTATCTTTGGGTGCGTTGCTTACGGCGTGATTCTATTAGGAATTCAATCAATAGGACTTGAAGCCTGGATACCGTTGACATTTTTAATGGGGTTGATGTATGGAGTATTCTCAAAATTATTTTCTTATCTAAATACAAAATCTGGAAATAATTTCTATGTATTGTTGGCAGCGTTAGCAGTCTTTGATTTGATCAGAGCATATTTTCCTTTTGGAGGATTTCCTTGGGGTTTTCCATCAACAGTTTTACTGACAGGCCCTATAGATAGCCCATTATTTTTTGAAGTACCTTTGACATTCAGAAACTTTGGACCAACGGGATCTTCGCTTTTACTACAATCTCTTCCTTTAGTAATCGCACTTGGTGTTTTTTCAAAAAGCAAACCAAAAAATTACTTAAAGGATTACAGCATATTTTTATTAATAATTTTCACAATATTCATTTCAAATTATGTTGTTAATGACTATCAATACACTCAGTTAGAAACATCAGAACTTAACATTACAATCGTTCAAGGAAACAGCCCTTGTCCTGGTGCAAAAAACAGATGCAGCAATGAAAGACAAAAAATTTATGATAGCCATTTAGCTCAAACCCAATCTCTCGAAGGGAATTTTGATTTAGTAGTTTGGCCTGAGAGCTCAACAGGATTTAACAATGATCCGGGAGTACACAGTAGAGTTCAAAATGACGTTTCTACTCAAGCTTTGAGATTAGATTCATATTTTTTAATTGGGGGAGACAGACCTGTACAAAAAGAATATTTCGAAAACTACGGAATCTTTATTAACAGAGAGGGAGAGATTGTAGATCAATATCTAAAACAGCATCCAGTACCATTTGGAGAATATATCCCTTTTAGAAAATATTTAGATTGGATTCCCCCACTAGCACTGGTTCCTCGTGACATGATTAGGGGAGATGGTCAAAAAATATTTATGGTTAATGATACAAAAATATCAACTGTTATTTCATTTGAAGGTTCTTTTCAAAGATACATTAGGAACAGTGTCTTGGACGGTGCAGAGTTGGTTGTAATCCTTACTAACCAAGCAAGCTATGGAGAAAGCGGGATGTCGGACCAATTTATATTAATGTCTAGGGCAAATGCAATTTCAAACGATAGACCAATTGTACATGCAGCAATTACAGGTAAATCAGCGTTCATAGATCACAATGGAAAAGTTATTTCTAAAACTGAATTATTTGAAACAACAACATTAAATGAAAAACTTGAGGTAAAACAAACAAAAACTCTATACAGCAAATACGGAAATTATTTAAATTATATTTTTATAATATTTGGAGTTTTTATCTTTGCTAGAAGATTTATTCGTCCAGTTGATTAAATGGTAAGTTTTTCATAGCCACAGCCTCTATTACACCACTTTGGAAAACTCGTAATCCAAATTTTGGAAGAATTGCAAATAAGTGATCAAAAATGTCTGATTGTATTTTTTCATAAGCAACCCACTCTGTTGTGTTCGTAAATGTATATATTTCTATAGGCACTCCTTCAGGAGAAGAAGGTAATTGACGAACTAAAAAAGTCATGGTGTCAGTGTTTAAATTTTGACTTTGCTTCAAATAGTTCTCAACATACGCTCTATAAGTTCCGATATTTGTTAATCTCCTAGTTTCTAATTGGTTAGAAGACTCACTGTTTAATTTATTAAATTCTTCTAACTCCTTATTTTTTTCTGAAATATAGCTCTTAATTGGTGAAAGCTTTTGAAGTTCGACTGTTTCTTCTGCTGTTAAAAACTTGATACTAGAAATATCTATTAATATTGATCTTTTTATCCTCCTCCCTCCATACTCAGACATTGCCCTCCAGTTTTTCACAGAAGTATTAACAATTTTTGATGTAGGTATTGTTGTAATTGTTTTGTCCCAATTTTGCACTTTTACAGTGTGAAGAGCTATATCTACAACATCTCCATCTGCACCAAACTCGGAAACCTCTATCCAGTCACCAATCTTAATTATGTCATTTTGACCAATTTGGACTGATGCTACAAAAGAAAGAATTGTATCTTGAAAAACTAACAACAATACTGCAGTCAAAGCTCCAAGACCACTTATGTAATAAGCCACTGATTGACCAGTTATTATTGCAAAAATAATTATTGCAATGAATGATGCGATAATTATTTTTATTATTTGAATATATCCTTTGATAGGTTTATTTTTTAATACATCTATATTTTCAGAAACTTTATTGAACACAGTAAGCATTTCAAGAATGGTAAGACCGACAAACAAAGTCAGTAATGAATCAAGAAGTCTTGAAATTATTGGATTTGTAAATATTTCAAGATTAAATCTAGGAGATGAGGTCAAAAAGGTAAAAACTATAATTACTAGAACATATGAAAGTCGATTCAGAAATTTTTTTTCCAGAAATAAATCATCAATAAACGTTGATGTTCTTTTTGCTATTTTTTTTAATGTAGGAAAGAGGATGCTTCTCAATACAAAATAAGTAATGATTAAAATCCCAAAAATTATTGCAAGAGACGAGAGTTCAGAGGTTGATAAATTATTCATAGTCAAATTTTACCTTAAAATCCTTTTTGTTGGCTGATCCAAGGTTCAGGTGAATCATTTACGAATTCGTCAACACTTGGACCATTTAAATTTTGTAAACTTCTTTGACCGACAATATATGAAATTACTAAAAGAATTAAGGTGCTTTGATTAGATGTTGCAAGTTTGATTACAACCAGTATTTCAGGATTGTTAAAGAAGTAAATTTGTAAACCAGCCTTTAGAGACAAATAAATGGTCCAAATAATAGCAACTTTTGTATAAGCAGGGCGTACTTTTGGGTGAAAATACCACCCTTTAGGCCAATTCCTAAATGCTTTTGAACTATATATGGTAAATGGTTTTCTTATTAGTATCGAAATTAATCCAAAGATTGCAATTGTTGCGTCTCTTATAATTCCAGGAATGAAAAATCCAGAAGCACTTCCTTGAAGTCTTGCCAGAAGTAGTGCAATAGCAGATCCAACAAATCCATAAAAAACAAACTTTAAATCTTGTTTTCTTAGTCTTCTGTAAATTAGAAAAACAATAAGTAATCCACCTGTACTAAAGATCGCTGTATTTAAATCAACAAAGTTAGCCAACACAACAAAAAACACGGGAGCAATTACGGCATCAATTACACCTTCATTGTTTGGAAGTAAATCTTTTACTTCTTCTCTTATTTCAAGAAATTTTGATTTGAATTTATCCAATTTATTTAAATTTATCTTTAAACGTTTTTTCGTCGACGTTTTTTTTAACTTGATTTTCTAAATCTGGAAATTCTAATTTAAATTCTTTTTCAAGCTCTTTTTTTAATTCTTCAGCAGATAAATTGTTAAAGATTTCTTCTTGAATTTTTCTATATGCTGTGTCTCTATCAACCCCGTTGTTCACAAGATATGAAAGATATTTTTGACTTACAGATTTATTTTTTGCATCTTCAAGGTTTATATTTATTTGTTCATAATTTATAACTAGGTGTTTTAGTATTGAATTCAGCTCAATACTCATAAAACTAATAAGGTGAAAAGCATCTGGGAGCATAATCCTTTCAACTGAAGAATTAGAAATGTCTCTTTCGTTCCATAAAACCATATTCTCTAAGCTTGTGCTGACATAAGATCTCATTATTCTTGCTAATCCGGTTATTCTTTCGCTACCAATAGGATTCTTTTTATGTGGCATTGCCGAAGAACCTTTTTGCCCATCTTTAAATGACTCGTACATTTCAGATATCTCAGAACGCTGATAGCTACGTATGTTTGTAGCAATCCTCTCATAAGTAGATGCGAGTATACCAAGTGAGCTAACAACCTCCGCATACCGATCTCTACTTACAATCTGATTTGCAAACTGCTCAGGTTTTAAATTCAATTTTTCAAGTGTAAGTTTCTCCATTTCCGAAGTTACTACTGAGTGGTTTCCAACTGGGCCACTTAATTTACCAAAAGAAATATTATTTTTAGAATTCTCAAGTCGATTCAATCCTCGAGCAACTTCTAGATGCCAGTTGCCAAAGATATTTCCTAAAAAAGTTTCTTCTGCGTAAACACCGTGAGTTCTCCCAATAATCAAGGTATCTTTTTCTTGCACAGCTTTTTCCTCTAAAGTTGAAAGAAAATCATTTACTAAATCCTTAACATAATCAAGTGACTGCATAATTAAAACGCTATTTGCAGTGTCTACTATGTCTGAGCTTGTTAATCCATAATGTATCCAATTAGAACCTTCACCAACTTTTTTTTGCAATATATCAACAAATGAAGCTAAGTCATGGTTTGTAATCTCCTCTTGTTTATATACTTCATCTTTTTGAACAACTGATTGATTTATTTTTTTAGCGATTCCATTTTCAGCTACATCTAACTCTTCTAGTGTCTCAACATATTTTTCTTGAACCAATTTCCATGTATCGAATTTGTTTTGATCGTCCCAAATAGAATTAATTTCTGGATTTAAATATCTCTCAATCATTTTAAATTACTATATTTTCTGTTCTCTCAGGCCCAACAGAGATGAACGTAATGGGTACTTCAATAAAGTCTTCAATTGCTTTTATATAAGTTTGTGCATTTTTTGGTAAGTCTTCAAAATTCTTAACTGAGGAAATATCTTCTGTCCAACCATCAAAAGCTTGATAAACAGGCTCAGCTTTATAGTGAATACTTTCTTTATATGGATAATCTGTAAAAAGCTCATTTTCATATTTGTATCCAATACATAAATTTATTTCTTCTAGTCCTGAGAGAACATCAAGTTTAGTTATAAATAGCTCAGTTAAAGAATTAACTCTTACTGAGTACTTCAAAGAAATTAAATCAAGCCAACCACATCTTCTTCTACGACCTGTAACAACACCAAATTCTGCCCCCTTTTCAATTAGGTAGTCACCAATTTCATTTTTTTGTTCTGTTATGAATGGCCCACTTCCAACTCGAGATATATATGCTTTTGTAACTCCAACAATACGATCTATATTTTTTGGACCAACTCCAGATCCAATAGCAGCATTTCCTGCAGATGTATTTGAGCTAGTTACAAATGGATAAGTTCCATGATCTATGTCGAGCAATGTACCCTGGGCTCCTTCAAATAAAATTGTTTTGTTCTCTTTTATAGCATTTTCAATTAAAAGTGAGGTGTCTTTTATATGATTAACGACAATATCTCTATAACCATTAAATTCTTCAATTATTTCTTCAGCTACCAAAGGAGGACGCTTATAGATTTTTGTAAGAGTGAGATTAGTTTCTTCAATATTTGATTTTACTTTTTTTTCAAATACTTCATGGTCTAACAAGTCCTGTACCCTTATGCCACGTCTCTGTATTTTGTCTGCATAACAAGGGCCAATTCCTTTTTTTGTCGTTCCTATTTTGTTTTCTCCTAAACTTTCTTCGATTAACTCATCAAGTAATTTGTGATAGGGCATTATAAGATGAGCGTTTGGTGAAATAGCTAACTTCTCAGTATCTATGTTTTTTTCTTTTAACATTTTGAGCTCTTGTTTTAAAAAGCCCAAGTCTATTACACACCCTGAACCGATTACTGGAACACAGTCGGGATATAGAACTCCAGAAGGTGTTAAAGACAGAGCAATTTTATCTTCTCCAACTACAATTGTGTGACCAGCATTGTTTCCGCCTTGAAATCTGACAACAAAATCAGCTGTTGAAGCAAAAAAATCTGTGACTTTACCCTTACCTTCATCTCCCCACTGGGCGCCGAGAACTACGGTAGTGGTCAATTTTTTCTCCTTAGATACAACATAAAATAATAATGCGGTTTTCTTCTAAACAGTAGGAGTTTCTTAGCGAATTTATATTAAATTGCAAACAGTTTGTTTATTAACATAATTTTTCGTTGATACATATATGTAACTATATTAAATTAATAACATACGGCTTCTAATGAAGCTGTCTACTTTTAATTAAAAGGAGATAAACATTGAATAAAAAAGCAATTGTTTTTCTTTTAGTATTTGCAATGGTAATCGTCGCTTGTGGAGACACAACCGAAGAAGCTGCTGTTGAAGCTACTGAAGAAGAACATGACCACGAAGGGGAATCAACTCTTGAACAAGTTCAAGAAAGAGGATTCCTTAAGTGCGGTGTTAGCACCGGTGCAACTGGATTCACTGAAGTAGGGGACGACGGTTCTTATTCAGGATTTGACGTTGACTACTGTTATGCAGTTGCTGCTGCTGTTTTTGGCGATTACAGTAAAGTTGAATTTAAGCAACTTACTGCTGCTGAAAGATTTACAGCACTTAGCGCTGGTGAAATCGACGTGTTAATAAGAAACACAACATGGACTCAAAGCCGAGACACTGAGCTTGGTAATGATTTTGGACCAACAACTTACTTTGACGGTCAACAATTAATGGGTAGAGTTTCTGATGGACTTTCTTCATCTTCAACTCTTGCTGACATTGATGGACTAAGAGTATGTACAAATGCTGGTACAACCACTGAAAAGAATATTACAGAAGGTGCTGGACTTGTAGGAGCTACTATTGAGCTCGTTACAGTTGAAGCATTCTCAGAAGCAATTGACAAGTTCATTGCTGGTGAGTGTGATATTGTAACAACAGACGGTTCAGGATTAGTTGGTAGAAGAGCAGTTAATGATGCTCTTAATGACTGGGCAATTTTCCCACAATCACCAATTTCAAAAGAACCATTAGGTCCAACATACAGATCAAATGATAGCCAATGGGCTGACATCATTAACTGGGTTGTTTATGCAACAGTTATTGCTGATGAGTATGGAGTTACAAGAGCTAACATCGACTCATTTGACTATGATGCTGCACCAGAAATGGGTAGATTATTTGGTAAGAATGACGGAGAGCTTCAAACAAAGATGGGTCTTAGTGCTGATGCGTATTACAACGTTGTAAAGCAAATCGGTAACTACGACGAAATCTTCTCACGAAACCTAAATCCATTAGGTCTCTACAGAGAAGGTGGAGCTAACGCTCGCTGGACAGAAGGCGGATTAGTTTACGCACCACCAGCAAGGTAATTTTTACCTATTTATAATTAGTAAAAGGGGCTTTTAGCCCCTTTTACTTTGAATAACAAAACTGAATCTGATAGGATTTATTTATGAAAAATGTGCTTAAGACACTCTCGTTTTTTAGGAACGTAGTATTTCTTAAGTGGGCTTCACAAATAGTATTTTTAGTAGGTCTTCTTTATATAATCTGGAGCTATATCCAAAATGCAGTTGTTAATCTTGAACAAACTAATATTGCTTTTTCATGGGGATGGTTAGGAGAAACACCAGGGGTTTCGATTGCAGAAGGAATGTACACCCTCCCTAATTCAGGTCGACAGATGATCCAAGTCGGGATGCTAAACATGTTAAGGGTCACAGTTACAGGTATATTTGCAGCAACATTTTTAGGTACATTTCTTGGTATTGCTCGTTTATCAAAAAACTATATAGTAGAAAAGACCTCAACAGGTTTATTAGAAGTTGTTCGTAACGTTCCTCTGTTAGTACAAATTTTCTTTTTTCAAGCTTTTGTATTAACTTTTCCTAGATTAGAAGTTTTTGATGTAGGAACTTACAATCTACATGTAAGTGCAAAAGGTATTGCCTTTCCTTGGTTAAACAGACAACCAACAGCATATTTATTCTGGGTTTATTTACTAGCTATTTTTATTTTGGCCAACAAAATTTATAAGTGGAGAGTACAAATCCTTGAAAGAGAAGGTAGAGAAACTAGGCCTTTTCTTTGGTCAGTTGGAATCTTTTTTGGATTACTGGTTGCTGGCTGGTATGGAGGGTATCGAGTTATGGGCGTTATCGGATTCTTAGCTGGATATATTTCAACTGGAGTTGACCTTTTGCCTGCAATTTTTTATCAGATACTCTTCTCTTCAATTGCAGTATTTCTTGGATTTAGATCTACAAAGAAGTTTATTGATAGTAAGAAATCAGAAGAAGCTCAAGGAATTTACAGTGATGATGATTATTTTAAAATAATATTAAATGTCATAGTTGTATTGTTAATTGTTGTCTTGATGTTTTCTTCAGTAGGGTTGGGACTTTCTAACTTTTTAGTTGGTGACGAAATTGTATTTAAAGCAGATTGGGGGGTTCCTCAATTTTTTGATGGTGTTAACAATAAACTATATTGGAACCCAGAGGCAAAAATTGTATTAGAAGCTCAATTGGTTGGTATGAAGAGGGCAGAAATAATAGACTGGATTGCCGTTCCTGGTACAGAAGTTACACAAGGTGATGTTGTAGCTAAAGCTACTGCAAAAGATTTGAAAGGTGATTTAAATCAAGAGATTTCTATTTATGCAAAATATACAGGAGTCATTGAAGAGGTTTTTGTGTCTGAGGGTGACACTGTAAAAATAGGCGAAAAAACATACGATATTCGAGTAACAGACAGTAAACCATTAGAACTATCAAGACCAAGGGTCGAACAAATTGGTACTACTAAGTTTAAAAAATATGCTGATGGGTATGGCAAGAGTCTCTCTGTGGGCTATTTTGCTATATGGCTTGGGGTTGTGCTTTATACAGCAATCTTTATTTCCGAAGTTGTGAGAGCTGGAATAATGGCAGTTTCAAAAGGACAGTCTGAAGCAGGTCTTTCTCTTGGGTTAGGACGAGGTGCTCTATTAAGGTTAGTAGTTTTACCTCAGGCAATCAGGGTAATGCTTCCACCGATGGGAAATCAGTACCTAAACCTTGCAAAGAACACGTCATTAGGAATAGCTGTAGCATATCCAGAAATTGTTGCAGTGGGACAAACTTTATACAACCAAGAAGGGCAGACCTTGCCAGTATTTTTAATCTGGATGGCGTTTTATAGTACTGTAAGCTTGACTATTTCAACAATAATCAATTATTACAATAGAAAAATGAAGATAGTGGAGAGGTAATGATTGATTTAATTAAAAAGAACGCAAAGTCATTACAAGAGAGTTTGTTCTCATCAGTAGGGTCTGCTGTTTTAACTATTGCTACAACCTATCTTGTAATTAATTTTTTCAGAGGAATGCTTGGATTTGCGTTGACTTCGGACAAAGACTGGCTTGCGGTATTAAATAATATGCAGCTGTATATGGTTCAAGCATATCCAGAGGAAGACTTTATCAGAGTTTGGTTATCAGTTGGACTTACTTTTGTTCTTGCGGGATTATCAATTGGCATTTGGAGAAGTGATGATAGGGTAAAAAGTTCTCAAATATTTAATTCATTTTTCAAAGGAGGCTTAGGTGTACTGTTCTTTACAATTATTGCTCCAACAACTGCAAGTTTTATGGGAAATGATGGATCTGTTGTAACAGAAGAAGTCTTTTCTATGGATACAAGGCTAGGAATATTAATTCCAGTTGCTATTTTCTGTGCAATATTTTTTAGTGTTCGATTTATCAATGCCAACTTCACTGTTAATAGTTCTGACATGGTTTTCTTTTATTTATTCATTCCTGTTGCACTTCTTTGGTTTATAAAACTGCCTACTATTCAACTGGATCAAAATAATGAAAGAATTATTCCTGATCCCGTAATGCCAATTGCTGATACTACAAAAATTCCATGGACCGTCATTTTTGTAGCATTCCTGGGTAGCTATTTTATTGGGATGTATCTTAAAAATATAAAAAGTATTAAGTCAATCATGTCTTTATCTTGGTTTTTATTACCTCTTTTGATTTTTTCTTGGATTTTCAAAAAACCACAAATTGATATGTCCGTTGTGCTTGGCAGCGACCTTCCTATATTTGGCGTTTTCTTACTTTGGGGCTTTCTAGTGATTACTTTTGTAAACAACTCTATATTTAAAAAATATTACTCAACCTACTTAGGAGTAACTTTCCTTCTAACAATTGTTGGAGTGTTCTCTGGTTTACCAATGTTGGCTAAAACTTGTTTACTCTTGATTGCGTTATTCTCAGTTGTCGTTCCAGCTGTATCAACCTCGTCGCAGGGTAAAAGAAGTCTTTTGATCGTGTGGGCGGTTGCATTGGTTACCCTTACCTTTCTACTTAGAGGAGGAGCATCAGATACTGGTATAGTTGTTCCTGGTTCAAGTATTTTCGGAGGTTTCTCATTAACATGGCTTCTGGCCATATTTGGAACATATGTTTCATTCCCGCTTGGAGTTTTATTAGCACTGGGAAGAAACTCAAAACTACCAATAATTAGAATTGTGTGTACTGGAATTATTGAATTAACTAGGTCTGTTCCATATATAACTTGGCTATTTTTTGCAAGCGTTACGTTAGCAGTGTTTTTACCTGCAGGTGTTGAATTCAACTTAATAGTAAGAGTCTTAATGGTGACTGCTTTTTTCAGTGGAGCATACTTTGCTGAAAATATCAGAGGAGGTCTTCAGTCAATTCCAAAAGGACAATATGAAGCTGCTGATGCAATAGGTATGAGTCCATTTCAAAAGATTTCTTTAATTATTATGCCGCAGGCATTAAGAGCAGTTATACCTACTCTTGTTAGTAGTGCTATTACAGCCTTTAAAGACTCAAGCCTTGTAACAATTATTGGATTATTTGACTTCTTAACTATAGGAAAAACTGTTATCGGAAATCAATCCATACCTGTAAACTTTGTTGGTCACGATAGAGAGAATTTAATTTTTGTAGCAATTGTATATTGGATATTTACATTTACGCTTTCAAGAAGAAGCATGAAAGTTGAAAAGAAGTTAGGATTAGGAGAGAGGTAATCAGTTATGAGCATAATTCAAACAAAAGATGTTAAAAAATGGTTTGGAGATTTCCAAGCACTAAAAGGCATCAGTATGGATGTAGCTGAAGGAGAAGTTCTTGTTATTGCAGGACCTTCAGGTTCAGGTAAATCTACATTTATTCGATGCATTAACAGACTAGAACAACATCAAGAAGGTCAAATAATTGTTGATGGCATTGAGCTTACTAACGATTTAAAGAACATCGAAGCAATCAGGTCTGAAGTTGGAATGGTGTTTCAAAGCTTCAATCTTTTTCCACACTTGACTGTGATGCAGAATATTACACTTGCACAGATTTGGGTAAGAAAAAAGAATCGTGCCGAAGCAGAAGAGAAGGCAATGGAATTATTAGAGCGAGTTGGAATTCCTGAGCAAGCACAAAAATTTCCAGGACAATTATCTGGTGGTCAGCAACAAAGAGTTGCGATTGCAAGAGCTCTTGCAATGGAACCAAAAATCATGCTTTTTGATGAGCCAACATCAGCACTAGACCCTGAAATGATTAAAGAAGTATTAGACGTTATGAAAGAGTTAGCCAAGTCAGGTATGACTATGATTGTTGTTACTCATGAGATGGGATTTGCTAAAGAGGTAGCTGACAGGGTTATGTTATTTGATGACGGTATGCTTGTTGAGGAAAACACTCCAGAAGAATTCTTTAATAATCCAAAGAGTGACAGAACTAAACTATTCCTAAGCCAAATACTTTAAAGCTGATCCCAAAGATTTTTTTCAGCTAAATCAATGATGGAAGCACCCATTGCATATGCACCATCATATATGGCTTTATGACCACCTTCAGTTAATGTAGCTGCAGCATATTCAGGTTGGTGATTAACAGCTTCTTTTTCTCCAATGCCAAGCATTGGGTGTATTGATGGAAAGATTTGGGATACATTTCCCATATCAGTAGAGCCCAAACCTGGTCTCGTGGCATCTTTTTGTAATATCATTTCTCTACCTACGTCTTGTGCATTTTCCATGAAGAGCCTATACATTGTTTCATTGTTATTGATCTCTTCATATCTGTAATCAGGTGATGTAATTTTTACTTCACACTTTGTTGATAATGCAGCAGCATTGACAAAATTATAAAAGTCTTGCTCCAACTGGTTTAACCCTTCTTCATTTAGTGATCTTAAATACCATTCTGATTTTGTATATGATGGAATTATATTTGGTTTAAAACCCCCATCTCTTATTACACCGTGCATTCTGTTGCTTTGTACCATTTGCTGTCGATAGGTTGATGCATTAACGAACAGTTGTATTTGTGCATCTAGCGCATTGATTCCTTGATCAGGCGCACCAGCAGCATGTGCGTCTTTACCAAAATACTCGACTGTATATTGTTCAATAGTTGTAAATGTAGGATTCACCACATCTTCATACCCAGGATGAATCATCATTGAACATGAAGCGTCCTCAAATGCTCCTTCATTAATAAGAATAATTTTTCCACCCCCACCTTCTTCAGCAGGAGTTCCTAGGAGCTTTACTCTAATCCCTAATTTTGAAGCTATGTCCTTTAAACCTAATCCTGCACCTATAGACGCTGTTGCAATAATGTTATGTCCACATGCATGGCCAATTTCAGGCAAGGCATCATATTCAACACATATAACTGTAAGAGGGCCATCCTCACCAAATGTAATATCAAAAGCTGTTTCAAGACCATGAGAGGGATAATTTACAGATTTTGAATTTTTTTGAATATAGTCAACTAAATATTTTGATGTTTTGAATTCTTGAAATCCTAATTCTGGGTTTTCATACATCCAATCACTGACGTCACATAAGCTTTCAAACAAACCATCCAAGCAATTTTTAAATTCATTTTTATAGCTCATGAATTGATTCTACTAAAGTAATCTTCATCGTACACACTGGAATTGTTCCAAATTATCCAATCTAGGCCTTTATCTTCTGCTGCTTTAATATTCAACCTTACATCTTCAGAAGAATGCCAAAACCCTTGAAGAAAAGGTCGCAAGCTTTTTTCCTGCACCCCTCTAGAAAGCCCATCATTTAATGCTGCTGTCACAACTTCGTAAGGGAAATTATTGGGATAACTGTATCCAAATGATCCTTTAGAGTAATGAGATGGATAGACCATAGGAGAAATAAAATCTACAGTATTAACAATTGTTTCTAAGTACTGCCCTATACCGTTATCAGTTTTTGCATTTAGGACATATCCAAATATATCAGCAGAAGCTAGACATCCATTATCATGCAACAGGTTCGTAGCATTTTGAAGAAATGAATTAATATTTTTTGTCCTGTTTTCAAAATTACTTTCCTCATCAAAAACTAATCCCTGATAACTTGTGTCAGGGTATCTTATATAATCAAATTGAATTTCATCAAAACCTAGCAAACATGCTTCAAGAGCAACATTTAGAATATACTCTCTGCTTGTACTATCACTTGGATCAAGAAAGTATTGACCATCTTGGGAGTATGGCTTGCTTGTTGAAATGTCTGTGATCGCTGATTGAGGATAGGTTCTTGAAAAGATAGGATCTTGAAAAGCAACGACTCGACCAATTAAGTAAATATTAAATTCTTCTTTAAAGGACTTTAAAGTTTGGGTATCGTATTTAATTCTTTCATTTTTTAATTCTTCGACCTCAAAGATTTCACTGTCGTAGAGTAAGTGACCATTATCTGTTTTAACATCGAGGACTATTGTGTTTACAACAGTGTTTGACAAAATGTCTTTAATTGGTTTTATTTTTTCTTCTTTTAAAAAATGATAACCACTTAGATATATTCCTTTAACACCGCTATTAGTAGCGCTGAATTCCTGCCACCTGTTTATAGCGACATATTCATTAATTTCTTTGAAATTTTCTTCTTGAATTTCTTCAAAATTATTAAATAAGCTATTGTTGTGGTTTTTTAAAGCCTGTAATTTTTTGCTAATTAATTGCTTTTGATCTTCTGAAAGAGAAATGATGTCTTTCTCTTCAATTTTTGTGTCTCCAAATAAGTCTTCACTAATTTCAACGACTAAATCAAAATAACTTATTCCATCATCGTTTATGTTATTGATGCTTAAAGGAATAACTAAAAATGCAAAAAGCAATATTATGAAAAAGACCCTGTTCATACTCATATTTTAGATTACTTATACTAATCTTTCATAGCTAGTTTTATAATACCTATATGAACAATCAGAACTATTTAAGAGCAGAAAAGTTTTTTGAAATACCTGTAATGATTTCTGTCCTTATGCTGATACCGGTATTAATTATCGAATACACACAACAAACACTTAGCTCTGTAGCTTTATATTTAAATTGGGGAATTTGGATAGTTTTTTTACTGGAATATGTGATTTTATTTTACTTTGCAGATGACAAATTAAAGTTTGTTAAAAGCCATAAGATCGAATTAGTAATTGTTATATTCTCATTTCCAATTGTTCCAGAGGGTTTACAATCTTCTGGATTTTTGAGGTTTGCAAGGCTCCCAAGATTATTAAACGCGTTAAGATTTTTCAGGCTTGCTGCTTTGCTTGGAAGGTTTGGGACAACCGTAAAGTCTATTTTTAATTCAAAGGGACTCAGATTTATCGTGTATGCAACTATTGGCATAGTGTTGTTCTTTGGCTTTCTTTTTTACATTTCTGAACCTGGCGTCACATCATACAGCGATGGCCTGTGGTGGGCACTTGTGACAATTACCACAGTAGGTTATGGTGACATTACACCTCTTACAAATCTTGGTCGCATAATCGCCAGCTCTTTAATGATTATGGGTATCGGCTTTATTGCAACAATTACAGCTGCTGTTTCTTCTTATTTTATTTCTAGCTTTAGTGACAAAGAGGTTACGATAAATGAACTAGGTGAGAAGTTAGATAAACTAGAAGAAGAAATTAAAAATCTACAAAAGGAAATCAATGACAAATAGTGACTTACAACAGCTCTCTAGCGACTTTTTTCAAAACTCTCTAGATTCTTCGCCTACATCAGCAATTATGAGAGGTCATAAACAGTATTTTGATCAAATAGAAGAGTTGAGTGAGGAAACCTTTGAAAAAGAAACTAAAGCAGTGAATGATTTTATTTTAAGACTTGAGAGCATAGATTCAGAATCTTTATCTAATAGAGAAAAAGTAACTCACGGAATGTTGGAATTTTCTTTAAGTTCAAATAAAGACTCTTTAATGGATAGAAGCTGGGAGTTTGGAGCTGGTGTTTCAGGTTTTACAGGTTTTCTTATTGACTATAACCAGCAAATGTTTATTCCAGATTCAGAATCTGCTGATATGTTATTAAAAAGACTAGAGCTTTATAAAAGACTATTCACACAGATTGCAGATGTTCAAATGATTGGTTTAAAAAACAACAGAGTTGCTACAGAACGAAATCTATTAAGAACAATTGATCAATTGGAAAATTATTTGGGTTCACCATTAGAAGGAGATCCTTTATTGTTAGTAAATTTCTCACCAGAGATTTCAGAGTCTTTTATATCTGACTGGAGAGAAAAAGCTAAAAAAATTATTGATTCAAATATTAGGCCAACTGTATTGGCTTATTTGGAGCAATTAAAATCAGATCACATTCCCAAAGGACGACCAGATGAACATTCTGGAATAATGTGGATTGATGGGGGTGAAGAAACTTACCTAAGAGCCCTCAGAAAATATACAGGACATAAGAACATAACAGTAAAAGAAGTTCATGAAGTTGGACTTTCTGAAATAGAAAGGCTTAAAAATGAATTCTTTGAAATTGGAGAGAATGTATTTCCTGGAGTCAGCACTCCGGAAGAAGTCTTACAAAAAATGCAAACTGAGCCTTCAATGAGGTATGAAAGCAAAGAGCAGATGCTTCAATTAGCTGTTGATACTATTGAAAGAGCTTACAAACCTCTTGATCAATGGTTTACTGTGTTTCCAAAATCTCCATGTAAAGTGTTACCAGTTCCAGCAGAATCTGAACAACATGCTCCTCCTGCCTACTATTACCCACCCTTACCTGACGGGTCTAGAGATGGAACATACTTCTTAAATACTTACAAAGCTGAAACAAAAAGTATATTCGAAGCAGAATCTGTTGCTTTCCATGAGGCAATACCAGGCCATCACTTAGATAGAACTATTGCAGTTGAGCTTCAAGATGTTCCTGAATTCCAAAAATATGTTGCTTCTACTGCCTTTGTAGAGGGCTGGGGTCTTTATTCTGAGCAACTTGCAAATGAAATGGGACTTTACTCTAATGATGTTCAACAACTAGGCAGGCTTGGAAATGATGCATGGAGAGCTTGCCGCCTTGTGCTAGATACAGGTATGCATGGAATGGGTTGGTCAAGAAATGAAGCAATTGAATTCTTTAGAGCAAATTCTCCAATTGAAGAAATAAATGCAGAAATCGAGACTGATAGATACATTGCTTGGCCAGGACAAGCATGTTCCTACAAAATGGGCCAATTAAAAATTGAAGAACTCCGTAGAAAAGCTGAAAATGAACTTGGCGATAAGTTTGATATTAGATATTTTCACGATGAAGTGCTGTGTGATGGGGGAATAACACTTCCGATTTTAGAAAATAAAATTAAGGATTTTATTCAAAGACATAGCGTTTAGATTTTTAAAAATTAAACAAAATAATATTACATTTATAACAATTATTCCAAGAAGGGCAACACCTCTAATAAAATCAAGGTTTGTAATTCTTGTTGCCGATGGCATACGAAAATATCTTTATTCTTCTTCAGTGTAGCTTTTATTAAACATCCAAAGAATGGTATAAGCTAATGCAATCCCAAATATGTAGAAGTTAAAATTAGGAAGTTCATTAATTTCAAGATTAAAAATACCATCAACAATAGCAATCAATACTCTAAGAACTATTCCAGAACCAATTAGTCTTCCAAAGCTAAATTTTTTTAAAAAAGCAATTATATTTCCAGTATCCATTGACTTTATTCTAGATGTTTTTCTTTAAGGAATTGTTTGATTTTTTGACAATTTCATTTTTATAGCTTTGATGAATTTCTTTCTCTTTATTTTTAGAATCTATTTTTTGATTTGAAATCTCATTTTCTAAATAAATAATTTTGTTTTGTAGTTCTTCAATTTTATCTTTCATTTCATAAATAATTTTTATTCCATCTAAGTTGATTCCTCTTTGTGATAAATTTTGAATCTGGATTAATTTGTCTATATCTTCCTGAGAGTATCGTCTTGTTCCTCCACCAGTTCTAAATGGCTTAATTAAACCTTTTTGTTCATAGGTCCGTATTGTTTGTTGGTGGATACCTGAGAGGGTAGAGGCTACTGAAATAAAATAAATAGCCTTAGAGTCATCATTACTCATATAAATAATTCCTTGGACTGTCTCCAGATTCAAATTGATCACGATAATTCTCAAGATGTTTTTTTGCAGACCTTGATAAATTTGTAGGTGGTGAAATAAATACTTTTACATATAAATCTCCAGGCCTTCTACCTTGGGGTGCTATGCCTTCACCTTTAATCTTAAAAGTTTTTCCACTAGGAGTGCCTGCAGGTATTTTTAAAGTTACTGACTTTTCAAGAGTAGGAATCTTGATGCTAGAACCCAGTGCTGCTTCTGTAAAAAGCAAAGGAACTTCAAGAATAAGATCACTATTGCTTCTTTTAAAGAACTTGTGTGATTCAACAGCAACCTGAACCAAAAGGTCTCCATCTGGTGCTCCAGCTTCTCCTGGACCACCCCTTCCTCGTAATCTAATAACTGTCCCATTATCTACTCCAGCTGGAACTTTGACTTTTATAGATTCATTTTCTATCACAGAACCAGAACTCCTACATGTTTTACATGCTTTATCAATAACATTCCCTTGACCTTTACAAGCAGAACAAGTTTGTGCAAAAGAAAAGAAACCTTGATTTGAGGCTGTTTGTCCGCTTCCGTTACAAATGTTACATCTATGGAATGCTTCCCCCTTATCAGCTCCTGTGCCTCTACAGGATGAACAAGCGACTTCTTTACGAAGAGGTATTACAGTTTCTACACCCTTAGCTGCTTCATCAAAAGATATGTTTATATTTGTTTGATATGTCTGGCCTTTTCTTCTTCCACCAGATCCCCCAAATCCAAAAATATCACCTAAGTTTCCAAACAAATCACCAAAGTCGTCTACATTAAATCCTTGACCACCAAAGCCTCCAAAACCTGAAGCTCCCATTGCACGTACTTGATCGTATTCTTGTCTTTTTCTTTCATCTCCCAAAACTGAGCTTGCTTCTGAAATTTCTTTAAATTTCTTTTCTGCTTCTGTATCACCTGGGTTTAAATCTGGGTGATTTTCTCTGGCTAACTTTTTATATGCTTTTTTTATGTCTTCAGTGCTTGCATCTTTTGAGACACCTAGTGTGGCGTAAAAATCCTTGTCTAACCAGTCTCTACTCACTTTTAACTTTTACCATTGCAGGGCGTATTAAATTACCTTGAAATGTATAACCTTTTCTTAAAATAGTTTCAACTATTTGAGTGTCTCCCTCTCCCGAGTGCTCAACAGCTTCATGTATCGAAGGATCAAAATTTTCTCCGATAGTTCCAATTTCTTCAACCTGTAGACCCTCTAAAACTGAAGTTAGTAGGTTATTGAAAGTTTCAAGTTCTTTTGAAACTTCCTCTTGACTCATAGCCATTTCAAAATTATCAATTAGTGGAAAAAGAGAGTTAATAAAATAAGCAACAGATGCTGCACCTATGCTTTCTTTTTCTTTTTCAGTTCTCTTTTTATAATTGTCGAAATCAGCGGCAAGTCTTAGATAGTCATCTTTTATCTTTTCATATTGCGAAAGAGGTACAGAAGTTTCCTCTATTACTTCTTCCTCTGCTGAAGATTCGTCAGAAGTATTGTCTACTTCCTCAATCAATGACTCTTCCTCTTTACTCATCCTCTATAACTTCACCTTCAACTACGTCATCTGACTCATCTGAAGATGGGTTAGCTGTATCATTTTGAGCTTCCGAATACAATTTCTCGGCAAATGATTGACTGGCTTTTGCAAGTTCATCAATACAATTTTTCAAATCATCAATTGATAAATCTTCATTCACTAAAAGTTTTTTCAATTTATCATTTGCATTATTTATTGCTGTAACTTCTTCTTCTGTTGCCTTGTCTTTATTATCTTCCAACATTTTCTCAGTTGATGTAACCATGCCCTCAGCCATGTTTCTGGTTTCAACAAGCTCTTTCTTTTTCGCATCATCGTTAGCATGTTGTTCAGCATCTTTTATCATTCTTTCGATTTCATCATCTTCAAGTGCTGTACCTCCAGTAATTGTTATTGCCTGCTCTTTACCTGTCCCTAGATCTTTGGCATTGACATTCACAATACCATTAGCATCAATATCAAAAGTCACCTCTATTTGAGGCGTTCCAGCCATTGCTGCAGGAATATCAGTTAAGGTGAATCTTCCTAGAGACTTGTTCCCAGAAGCCATTTCTCTCTCACCTTGCAAGATATGAATTTCAACCTGGGTTTGATTGTTTTCAGCTGTACTAAATACTTCAGACCTTTTAGTAGGGATTGTTGTATTTCTTTCAATCATTTTGGTCATGATTCCACCCTTAGTTTCAACACCCAAAGTAAGAGGTGTAACATCTAATAAAAGAACATCTTTCACATCACCTTTTAGTACCCCTGCTTGAATAGCAGCTCCAGACGCAACAACTTCATCAGGATTAACACCTTTATGGGGATCTTTACCTGTAAGAGATTTTACAAGTTGTTGGACTGATGGCATTCGAGTTGAACCACCAACTAATATAACATGATCGATATCAGAAAATTTCATTCCAGCATCAGATAATGCATTTTCGACTGGTTCTTTTGTTCTTTCAACTAAATCAGCAGTAATTTTTTCAAACTCAGACCGACTTAATTTTTCAAGCAAATGTTGAGGACCAGCATCATTAGCGGTAATAAATGGCAAGTTAATTTCTGTTTCACTAGTTGATGAAAGTTCAATTTTAGCTTTTTCTGCACCTTCTTGAACTCTCTGAATTGCCATCTTATCATTTGATAAATCAATACCAGTTGAGGATTTAAACTTTTCGATTAACCAATCCATTACTCTCTGATCCCAGTCATCTCCACCAAGCTTAGAATCTCCTGATGTTGACTTCACTTCAAACACACCCTCAGAAATTTCTAATATAGAAACATCAAAAGTACCACCACCTAAATCAAATACGAGTATTTTTTGATCTTCATTGTTTTCTAGTCCGTATGAAAGAGATGCAGCAGTAGGTTCATTTATTATTCTTAATACGTTCAATCCTGCAATTTGACCAGCTTCTTTTGTTGCTTGTCTTTCAGCATCATTAAAATATGCTGGAACTGTAATTACAGCATCTGTAACATCATCTCCTAAATATGACTCAGCATCTCTTTTAAGTTTTTGTAATATTCTTGCTGATATTTCTTGTGGCGTATAGTCTTTGCCTTCAAAGCTTTCTTTCCAATTAGTTCCAATATGTCTTTTAATAGACCTAACTGTGTTATCAGGGTTTGTTATTGCTTGCCTTTTTGCAAGCTCACCAACTAGAACTTCTTCTGATTTAAAAGCAACAATAGAAGGTGTTGTTCTATTTCCTTCTGCGTTAGCAATAACAGTTGGCTCACCACCTTCAAGCACTGCTACAACACTATTTGTTGTTCCTAAGTCAATTCCTACGGCTTTTCCCATTTTGAATTATCCTTTCTTAAAATTTTGTACTTATGTAATTGGCTCTTGTTCTCTTGGCAAATGCCCTCTTACCCTTGGATAGGAGACAGGTGCGTGAAGAAAACAAAATTTCTTTTTGTTGTATACGCTTATCACTGTTTCACAAGTATCAAATGCGCATACTCGACCTGTAGTGTATTTCTTTGATCTTCTAACACCAGGCTTAACTTGTGATGCAGTTAAAGTTCCGCTCATTGTTTACCATCCTTATCTATGTTTATTTATATATAAAATCTAAGTATATATACTTAGATTTGTATTAAATATAACATATTTATGATTTTAGACAAAAATATTTTTAAATTATTTAATAAATGCCATTATTTAAATTCTTCTGACATAGCTGATATTATTGAAGAATGAAAAAAATGGATATTCACATAGTTGGATTAGGGAATCTAGGATCTGCTTTTCTCAATGGTTTAAAAGATTTAGATGCAAACATTTACTTATATGAGGACTCAAATGAAGTAAGACAGTCAATACAAAAGAAATATTCAATTACCCCCGAAGAATCTTTAACTGCTATTAAGGATGGTGTTTTACTTTTATGTATCAAGCCCCAGAATATAAATAAATTTTTCAATACCCATAAAGATAAAATTGAAAAAGATGTTTTAATTTGTACTCCAGTTGCAGGTCTAGAAATTAAAACAATTGAAAAAAATCTTGATAATAACATTTTAAGAATTATGCCTAATTTACTTATTCGAGATAAAACTGGTTTTATTCCATATGCTTCAAATTATCAAGGAGATTACCTCAACTTCATCAAAAATATTTTAGAAAATTTAGGAACTGTAAAAGAAGTTGAAGAATCCATGTTTCCTATTGTTACTGCATTGTCAGGCAGCGGTCCTGCTTGGTATTATGAGCTTTCAAATCAGCTTGTAAACTCTGGAACTGAGCTGGGATTAAGCTTAGAGGATTCTGAGTTAATTATTAAAGAACTTGTAAAAGCACTTCCAGCACTCGTAGACGAAGATGAAACATTTAAAGATTTGGTAAATAAAGTTAAGTCACCTGGAGGAACTACCGAAGCAGGTCTTAATTCGCTTAATGATGATTCATTTGATACAATTATTCTCGATGCAATTCGCAAAGCAACTCAAAGGTCTACTGAGATATCAAAAGAATTAACAAATGAATAAGTTTTTAAATAAATATAAAGCTAATGATTATGTATTACTATTCTCTGCCGGTGCAGCAGTAGGCACACTATTTTTATGGGCAGCAAGCTATATATTTCCCGAAGGAGAAATAGTTGGAGGAAGAAGAGTATTTGAGAATATTCCTAAGGTCCTCCAGTATATATTTTATGTTTTAAGCGCAACAACTATCTATATTTCTGGATACTTATTTTCTCTTCGAGTAAAGAACTGGACTAGAGGTAAAGAAGAAAAAAGAAATGTGAAACTGTCTCAAAGGATATTTAAACTATTTGATGGTTTAACTATGCGAACCGTCCTTAGATTTAAAGCTGCTGGTCTTATGCATTCTCTGATTTACATTGGATTTCTTGGATTGTTTGCTGGCACTGTAACTTTAGAGATTCATCATCTCATGCCTCCTTCGCTAAAATTTTTACAGGGTACAACATATATCGTTTATTCTTTCACACTAGAACTGGCAACTATAGCTTATCTAACAGGTCTTTTTTGGGCTTTAGCTAGGCGCTTAATTGGCACCGAGTACAGGATAAAGACTAAAACTACAATCGATGATTATTTAACGCTTTCTCTATTAATTTTTATTGGAATATCTGGCATAACTACTGAAGCAGGAAGAATCGCATTAGAAAATTTTCCAGATTATGAAAAATGGTCCTTTATTGGCTATGCTGTTGGTGAATTTTTAAACCTTTCGAATCCTGAACTTTTTCATAGGATATCGTGGGTACTCCATGTTGTTTCTTTTTTTGTATTTCTAATAGCAATTCCATTGTCCAAACTTAGGCACATATTTACATCACCAATAAATATGTTTATGTCACCAAAGGAAAGACCTAAAGGTGCAATGAAATTTATTGGCAATCTTCTAGAAGCAGATGATATCGACAATGTAGGTACAGAAATCATTGATCACTTTACCTGGAAGCAGTTAATGGATCTTGATGCATGTACTGTTTGTGGTAGGTGTACATCCGTATGTCCTGCAAATCAAACTGGTAAGTCTTTAGACCCTAGGGAAATTATATTAAAAGTAGGGCAAGTCATGTCTGAATCTGGTCAACCTGCAGTACCTGCTACGGTTTCAACGCCAGGTCCTTTACGTGTAAATTCTGACAATGTCTTTGAAAGAATTACTTCCGAAGAACTCTGGGCTTGCACTTCTTGTAAAGCATGTGATGAGATTTGCCCTGTTAATATTGAAATTTTAGACAAGATACTTGATATGAGAAGGCATCTTGCATTGATGGAATCAGATTTTCCTGCAGAGTTAGGTAAGGCATATGTTGCGATGGAGAACTCCTCCAATCCATGGGGAGCTTCTCAAAACGACAGACTGAAATGGACTGAAGATCTAGATTTTGATGTTCCTGTAATAGACGAAACTAACCATGAAGAGTATGACTATCTGTATTGGATCGGTTGTGCAGGGGCTTTTGATGATAGGAATGTACCTGTTACAAAAGCTGTAGCAACGTTATTAAAAAGAGCAGGAGTTTCTTTTGCTGTTCTTGGACCAAAAGAAGTTTGTACAGGAGACTCTGCGAGAAGAACGGGTAATGAATTTGTTTTTCAACAACTAGCTATTCAAAATATTGAGAATATGAATAATCTAAAAGTAGAAAAAATTATTACTCAGTGCCCACACTGTTTCAATACAATAGCAAATGAGTATCCACAACTTGGAGGAAACTATCAAGTAATTCATCACAGTCAACTTTTAACGGAGTTAGTTCAGTCAGGAAGAATTGAAGTAGGCACTAGTGATAAGCCTTACAAAATCACCTATCATGATTCATGTTATCTGGGTAGACATAATGATATCTATACCGCACCACGAGAGATTGTAGGTTCTATAGGCGGTATTGAGATTAGAGAAATGAAAAGACAAGGAACCCAGAGCTTTTGTTGTGGTGCTGGTGGCGGAAGAATGTGGATGGAGGAATCTACAGGCAAAAAAGTAAATATTGAGCGTTCACAAGAAGCTATTGATACCGGAGCTGACGAAGTTGCTGTTGCGTGTCCTTTTTGCTACATAATGATGGATGATGGTGTAAAAGAATTGGGCTATGGAGACAATGTTAAAGTACGAGATGTTTCACTTATATTGCTAGATAACCTTAAAAAGGATTAGGAGTTATCTCCCATAAAAAATTTCTGAATATTTCCACCAGACTTATTAATACTGTAAATAACATATAAAGCAATTGTGAAGCTTCCTAAAGTCATGACAAAAAATGTCCAAACTACAGCTGGCAAAATATTTTCTTTGTAGAAAATCCAAAGACTAAATAAAACAAATCCAGAGTAAAGATCAACCAATGAAACAACACCCCAAGGTAAATCAGGAATTGGTGAGTCAAAAATTGGGACCTCTCCTTGTGCCCAAAATATCACGCCTGCCATAGAAAGAGTTATAAAGTAGGAAATAAATTTTGTTATAGTCATAAGATAGATTTTAAATAAGGAAAAATTAAAAATGAGTGAAAGACAAATATTCTCAAAAATTTTACGTCTTGATAAATATATATATAATGACCTCCTAAATCTAAAGGGTGCACTGCAAAAGGGAATTGCAATTTATTTAGCTGTCGCAACCTTAACTACATTAAGTGCGTTTAAATTTTTTAATGGAATGATTGAATTTCTTGAGAGCAATCTTGTACTTTTTCAGGGTGAAATGTCAGAAGAAGAGTTCCAGATGTTTAGGTCTCTGATAGATGAATTATCTGTTATTTTTGCTCAGCAAGATTCAACTACATCAGTTTTGATTTCATCAATTGTATCAACCAGTGTTACGACAGTAGTTGGACTAGCAATATGTTTTTTGATTCTTAAATTTCTGTTTAGAAAAGATCCAAAACCAATTGATCTACTTATAATTTCATTCTTTTCAAGTGTTCCAGGATTACTTGTATTTCCCGTGTTGTTTATACAAGACCCACTTGTACAAGCATTATTAGTTTTTATAACTTCGATATACGCACTAATTGCATTTGGCTCTGGTATAAAGCAGGTTTACATATTAAGGAATATTGAAGTTGTCCTTGTTGTAATTGCATTAACATTCGGTGGTTCAATTTTAGGATCAGTATAGTTTTGAATGCTGCAGTAATTTTAGCCGCAGGTAGCTCAAGTAGAATGGGATTTCCAAAACAGTTAGCTGAAGTTAGGGATAAGCCATTACTCCAAGCAATAATTGATAAAGTTAACATTAATTTTGATAACTCTTCTGTAGTGCTGGGGTCTGAAAATGAAATAATTTCAGAAAAAATAGATTTTAAAAATTCAAATATCTTAATTAATGAAAATTGGTCAGAGGGCATCACATCATCAATTAGGACAGCTTTATTTTTCTATCAAAATCAAAAAGAGATTAATAATATAATTTTTTTCCTAGGGGACCAACCAGAAGTCGAAGTGGAAGTTATAGACGGTCTTAACAACGATGACCATGATGGTAGTAAGGTTTTAGTTCCTCAATATAGATACAAACTAGGATTTCCAATTTTAATTCCGAGAATGTTTTGGACGAAATTAGAATTGATAACGGAAGACGATGAAATTGATGAAGAAAAATCAGTATTTCAAGATTTTGATTTAGTGGATTTTCTTATTTCGTCAGAAATTGAAATCAAAAAACTAAATTTCAATTTTTTAGAACCTATTGATTATGACGAGGAAAAAGATTTTTGAGAGTGGGAAAAACTCTTAAAAAAAATCGTTTCTTTATGTAATTTATTTTGTAAAATTTAAAACATGAATTCAATTGACTCTATAAATGGTATGACACATACCGAAGCTACAAAACTAAGAAGAGCTAGAGTCAGAACAACAACAACTTTTTTACAAATCGCTTCTTCCAGGTCAGGCAGGGCTCTCTTAACAAAAGAAACAGGAATAAGTTCACCTAAATTACTGCACTGGGCTAGACGTGCTGAACTAATGAAAATTAAAAATCTAGGAAGAGACTATGCAGACTTACTTGAAGCCGCTGGAGTAGAAAGTGTGTCTGAATTAAAGAGAAGAAATCCAGAATCACTTCATGAAGTAATGGCAAAAATTAATTTAAAGAGAAATATAGTAGACAGAATGCCCTCTCTAAAGAGAGTTACTAATTGGATCGAAGACTCTAAAGATATAGAAATTAAGGTTTCTTCATAACCAAGTTTCCCATCTATCATTAAATTGTGAATAAAAAAACAATTCGAATAGCTGGTGCCCAAAAGTCATTTCCAGTAGGAGCTATACAGAAAAACAAGCAAACTATTTTAGATTGTTTTGAGGCAGCCGAAGAAAAAGAAGCAGATATCCTGATTTTCCCTGAATTAGCACTTACAGGATATCCACCCGAAGATTTACTTTTAAGAGAGAGTTTTGTTGGAAAAAACTTTGCTGTTTTGGAAGAATTAGCTGAATTTTCTAGCTCAACAAGTGGTGTTGTTGGTTTTGTTGATAGAAACCTTGACGATAACCATACAGACAAACAAAAAAGAGACATTGCTAATGCGGCAGCAATAATTCAAAACGGGGATGTAAAAGGAATCTATCATAAGTGTTTCCTTCCAAACTACTCAGTATTTGATGAAGCTAGGTATTTTGCCAAAGGCAATAATCCAGGAAATGTATTTTGGTATGAAGATATTGGGATTGGAATCAGTATTTGCGAAGATATATGGATTGAAGATGGTCCTTCATCACAACAAGTAGAGAATGGCGCATCTTTAATAATTAACATAAACGCTTCTCCTTATGATCAAAATAAAACTGACTTGAGGAAAGAGCTCGTTGTCAAACAGGCTAAAAAATTAGGCGTGCCAATTATTTACTTAAACATGGTTGGTGGTCAAGATGAGTTAGTTTTTGATGGAGGTTCATTTGTTGTAGATGGTAAAGGGGAAATAATCTATCAAGCCCAACAGTTTGAAGAGGAGTTATTCTATATCGATCTAGATTTGGAAGTTAAAGAACAGCCCAAAGGGTCAATACTGGAGATTAGGCAAAAAGTATCTGAGCTAGATCTTCCACAGTCTGCTCAACTTTTATCCAAAAATGAATCTCTGTACTCAGCTTTAAAATTAGGGTTGTTCGATTACGTTAGTAAAAATAACTTTGAAAAAGTTCTAGTAGGACTCTCTGGAGGAATAGACTCCGCTTTGACTGCAACCATTGCCGTTGATTCTCTTGGATCCGATAATGTTGTAGGTGTAGCGTTGCCGTCTAAATACAACACAGAAGAGTCTCTTGTCGACGCCAGGTTACTTGCAGAAAATCTTGATATAGAATTTAAAGTTATAGAAATTGAAGAAATAGTAAATATTTTTAGAAATACATTAAAGGAAAGTGTTAATGATGAACTTGGACAAACAACAGATGAAAACATACAATCCCGCGTAAGGGGTAATATTTTGATGGCTTTATCCAACCAAACTGGAGCTATGGTCGTTTCTACAGGTAATAAGTCTGAAATGGCTGTAGGCTATTCAACTCTTTATGGTGATTTAGCTGGAGGTTTTGCATTATTGAAAGATTTATATAAAACTGAAGTTTATAACTTGGCAAATTTCAGAAATTCAATTTCAAGCGTAATTCCTCAAAATACAATCGATAAAGAACCAAGTGCAGAATTAAGACCAGATCAATTTGATAAGGATTCTTTACCTGAATACGAACTTCTTGATGAAATTTTACGTATGTATATTGAGGAAGATAGTTCTTCAGAGAAGATTATTTCTACGGGGATCGATGAGAATATAGTATATGATGTTTTGTCCAAAGTCGATAGAAACGAATATAAGAGAAAACAAGTTGCACCAGGAGTAAAATTAACAGAAAAGGCGTTTGGCAAAGACAGAAGAATGCCAATTACAAATACCTATATTCGAGAAAGAGGATAATCGTTTTGTATTTGATCAATGATTTGGAAGTTACAAAAGATGAATTTTCTTTGCCTGTTGAAACTTTAGCGGTATGGAGAGGAGATGGGGTCTTTGAAGCTTTGAAGATTCATGACCACTATCCCTTTGGGTTAGAGAAACATATAGACAGGTTAAAACAGTCTTGCAAAAAACAACTATTTAACAATGTAGATTTTAATTTGGTCAAAAACAATATTTTAAAAATAGCATCAAACCATAAAAGTGGCTATGTGAGAGTTTTAATCTTGAGAAATGAATCAGATGACGATTTTACAATTTATTCTTTTTATCAACCATTATTAAACTTACCCGAAAAATTTACATTGCAATCTCAACCCGCTCCATGGCATGCCGGTGGAGATTATGAAGTTGATAGTAAAAATATAGTTGGTTCAAAATCTACTTCCTATGCTTATAACATAAAGCAAACCAGAGAAGCAGTTAGAGATGGTTTTACAGATGCCTTGCTCATCAATAATAAGGGCATAGTTTTAGAAGGCCCAACTTTTTGTGTTGGCTGGATTCAGGATGAAGTTGTTTATGTACCAGATCTTGATTTGGGAATTTTAGACTCAATAACTCGACAGTATTTATTGAAGTTTGGTGAGGAAGGCAAGATTCAAGTATCTGTTTCTAGAGTGACAATAGATGAACTCTATAAAGTTGATACAGTTTTTGTAATGTCTACAGCTAAACACGGAGTGTTTGTCTCAAAGATTGATAATCAGTTGTTTGAGCAGGCACCTTTGTTGAACACTATACAAGATTTATTTGCGAAAGAAGTACTTAAGGAAAAGCAAGAAAGTTAAGGGGGGTAAAGTGAGACTCACAGAGTATTCTCATGGCTCAGGTTGAGCATGTAAACTCTCCCAAGGAGAGCTTGCTCAGGTTCTGAAGCAATCAAAACAAAATAATTCAAACAATTCTGAAGTTTTAGTTGGGTTAGAAAATCCAGACGACGGTGCGGTTATTGATCTAGGAAACAGTATGAAAATTGTACAAACTGTTGATTTTTTTACTCCTATATTAGATAACCCTTATGACTGGGGTAGGGTTGCCGCAACAAATGCATTATCTGATATTTATGCAATGGGAGGTGCGCCTATTTCATCTTTACAATTAGTTAGTTGGCCAAGAGAAGATATAGGCTTTGATGTTTTATCAGATGTTATTAAGGGAGGTGCAGATGTAATGAAATCTGCAAATTGCAATATTGTTGGAGGCCACAGTATTGATGACAAAGAACCAAAATATGGCTTTGCTGTAACAGGTATTGTTAATGAAAAAATCTATACAAAAACAGATATTAAAAATGGAGACAAACTTTATCTAACCAAGCCTCTCGGTTCCGGAATTATTGCAACTGCAATAAAAAAAGGCGTTGCTGATGAAGAAGCAATAAATGAGGTAACAAATGTAATGACAACTTTAAATGACGCAGGCCTGGAAGTCGCAAAGCACCTCAATGCAAATGCAATCACAGATGTTACTGGTTTTGGACTCCTTGGACACCTTAGTGAGATGTTGACTGATGAAAAATTATCAGCAAATTTGGTATTCGATAAAGTTCCAATCATTGAGTTTGCAAAAAATTATTTTCATAGCGGTATATATTCATCAGGAAGCCAAAGAAATTTTGACTCAGTAAAAGACTTTATCTCATTCGAGGATAAAGACGAGGCACTTTTATTAGCAGATGCTCAAACCAGTGGAGGATTGTTAATTTCTGCACCTGCTAAAACAGATATAGATTTGTTAGAAATTGAAAAAATATATGGGGTTTCTATAAAAGAAATTGGAAATATAACTGATAGATATAATCAAAAAATAAATATTATTAGTAGTTGATGATTAAAACACTAACTAAAATTTTTGCTTTTACTGTAGTAACAAAAAACCTACTTGAGACCAAAAAGAGTCAATCTGCAGGTACTACACAAATTCACCCAAGTAAAATTCCGGGTAGGACTGTATTCATAAGAGAAAAAGAATACTTTATCAGAGAAAATATTAAAGACGGCACAACCCCTATAATATTTCTCCACAGTTGGGGGTCAGACTCTCTAGGAAGCTGGTTTAAAATATTGCCTAAAATTAAAAATGAAACCTCTTTTGTTGCTATTGACATGCGTAATCATGGAAAGTCTGATGCTAGTTGGGATAGGTGGGACGTAGATGAAAATGCTGATGTTGTTATCAGCATTCTAAAAGAGCTTGGCATTTCAAGTTGCAATATTGTTGGTTGGTCAATGGGAAGTGCAGTTGCAATGTCAATTGCTAAAAAAAACAAGCCATTAGTAAATAAATTAGTTTTAATCACACCTTTTAGCTGGCTTGGGGGTGCTGTGTATAGTGATAAAGCAGCATTTAAAATATTTGTAAGTTTTGTAAGAATAAGAGAAAGATTATTCCCTAATTTCAATCCAAAATCTAAGTTTTCATTTTTAAAAAAATCAAACTCTATTAACGATGAATATACAGATTGGGCATGGAATAATCTGCATAAGTCAAAAGATGACTTCATTTATGCAGATGGGGGAAGATTTGTTGTTCCTTATGATGCAAGGTCTTGGATACAAGAAATTGAAGCTGAGACCCTAGTAATTACTGGGGGTAGAGATAAACTTGTACCGGAAGAAACATCAAATGATGTTGTTAAGAGGTTAAACGAAGTAAAAGTGAAAACTTTTCCTGATGCTGGCCACTCAGTACCATGGACACACGAAGAAGATCTATTAGCAGAACTTAGAGAATTTTTTAGTTTATGAAAAAAAATGTACTATTTTTCTCACCAACTTTTTATGACTTACCTTTAAATGAAAATATAAAAAAAAAGTACGATAATCTAAGTGAAGTCGCAAATGTTACAGTTCTTGCATTTTCGAGCCAAAAAAAAATACATACCGAATCAGAGACAACTTTTTATTTAAATAAAAAAAATAAATCAAGAATTTTTAACTATTTGAAAATATTTTTTGTATCTTATTTTCAAATACCAAAATTAATCACCCAATACGAAATTGAAATAGTTACATTTCAAGATCCGGTAACAAGTTTTCTGGGAGTTTATAAAATTAAAAAAAAGTATAAAGATGTAAAAATAGTTATCGAATCACATGGAGATTTTATAAATACTTTGGAGTTGGAAAAAAATCTTACATTTCCAAATTTATATAAAAGTTTATTTTCCAGAATGGCATCTTACACAATAAGTTGTGCCGATATGTTGAGAGCAGTTTCTTCATCTACAGAGGAGCAAGCACTGTCTTTTAATCCATCAAAGCGTGTTGTAAGATTTCCAGCATGGATAGATTTTGAAATATTTAGCAACATCGAGCCTTTGAGAGATAGTAGTGGGAAGTTTAAAATACTCTTTATTGGAAGTGTGACTGATAGAAAAAAACCGCATATGATTATCGACGCTTTGCCTGAGTTAATTAGTGACCATGTTGAACTGAATATAGTAGGTCCAACACCCAATCAAAACTATCTAGAAAGTCTCAAAGAAAAAATAAAATTAAAAAATCTTGAAGATAGAGTTTTTATTCATGGAAATAAAAATAGAGATGAAGTGAAAAAGTTTTACTCTGAAAATAACTTAATGATTCTTCCTTCCGTATCAGAGGGACTAGCGAGAGTAATATTTGAGTCCCAAGTAACAGCATGCCCCGTACTTGTTACAGATGCCCCAGGAATGCAAGACATAGTTATAGATGGACAAACAGGTTATGTATTTGAGAGTAATAATTTAGATTCCATGATAAAAAAAATAAATCATGTGATTCAAAATTATAATGAAGCAACTTCTGTTGGGATAAATGCAAAAGAATTCATTTTATCTAATTATTCCTCAGATAATTTTAAATTTAGTTTTCAAAAAATATTCGACACTGTTTAACTAAATAATACTTACAACATAAACTGTCTTGCTATATTGCTATTCTTAAATTATGGAAAATATATTTTATGGTTTAATAGTTATCCTCTTACTTGCCAATCTTTATTTTGTAACAAGAAAAGAAACCGAAGAAGACAATAAAGATGACGAGTATTTAATTAAAGGGATTGTTAGTGAAATAATTGAAAATGAAGAATCTCAAATATACAAATTGCTCAATAGATCTGATCAGACAGTAAAAGATTTTCTAGAGAAGACTGGTGAAATTAAGTCCTCTATAACTGGAGTGGATCAGCAAACTAGAAATTTAATATCTGTACTTAATAATAATCAAAGCAGAGGGCAGTGGGCAGAGTTTCAGGTGGAAGACTTGCTAGAAATTATGGAGTACAAAGAAGGACTCCACTACCAAACCCAAAAAAGAATGTCGAGTGGTACAATTCCTGATTTCACATTTTATCTTCCTGAAAATAAGACAATAAATATGGATTCAAAATTTCCACTAACGAACTATATGGAGATAGCCAAATTAAACAGAGATCTTGAAGATGAAACTCTTGATGAGTTAGCACGAAAAGAAATAACGGAGTCTATTAGAAGTAAAAATAAAGAGTTTTTAGATAAAGCAATCAAAACCAAAATTGATGAAACATCTTCAAGGGAAGGGTACATATCAGCTGAAGAAGGTACTGTTGATTTTGTTTTAATGTACATACCACTTGAAAACTTATATCACTTTTTATTAACTTCAGAAATCGGTGCGAACAGAACACCTGTTATTCAGTATGCTTTCTCTAAAAAAGTCATATTAGTAAGTCCCCAGACATTAATGGCTTATCTTGAGACCATAAGGCACTCAATGAAATTATTCAGTTTACAAACTGATACAAAAAATATTTTGGCAACTCATGAAAAAATTAAAGTGGAAATTAGAAAGTTTATCGAATCTTTTGACGATGTAACTAAAAGGCTAGACCAAACTGTAAAATCTTTTGAGGCATTAAAAACTACTAGAGTAAATAAACTTGAGAAATCATTCGAAGAATTAGATAGCGTAAATAAAGAATTAGAGGACTAGTAATTATCGGCTAGTCTTGTGACAACCATAATGCATTTGTCATCTATATAATTTTTACTATTAGATTCTAAATACGAAGAAATTTCTGAACTCTCTGCACCAGGCTGATACCAGAAGTTATCATAACCTGATTCAACCAAGTCCTTTGTTAATTCAAATGCAACATTGGGTGGCACTACAAAATTAATTATTGACGGCTTTTCACTAAGCTCAGAAACATTGTTGTAGGACTTTAAACCAGCAACGGTATCCTCTTTGGGGTTTATTGGGACCACATTATGACCTTTTGAAATTAAGTCTAATAAAATCTTATTTCCATATTTATTTTTATCATTACTTGCCCCAACTAGAGCAATTAAATTATTTTTGTTATTTAATGAATCAATCAATTAGAAGTTTTCAGCCTTCATTGCGTACAAATCATCTTTACCTGCTGTTATAGATGATGCGTATCCTGAAGCTAAAGGCAGTAGTTGTTCTATGTAAAATTTTGATAATGTTATTTTGTCTTTGTAAAATTCATCACCAGTTTCTTTAAACTTTTTATTTGCAAGAATTGCAGCTTTACCCATGTAGTATCCACCTAAAACTTGACCAAACATTTTTAAATACGGTGTGGCACCAGCGCTTGCATCAACCAACTCTCCCTCAAGCATCTTAGATCCAAGCCATAAAGTTATTTCAGATAATGTATTTACCTCTTTTTCAAGCTTTTCGGCCATTGATACAAGTTCTTCATCATCCTGTTTCATTTCTTCAATGACTTTATTTACGTCTGATAACAGTCTCTGCATTGCTTGACCATTATCAAGAGGTAACTTTCTAAACATTAAATCTAATGCTTGAATTCCGTTAGTGCCTTCGTAAATAGGAGCTATTCTTGAATCCCGTAAGTATTGAGCTACACCTGTTTCCTCAACATATCCCATTCCACCGTAAACTTGAATTGCAATAGAAGACAGCTCCACCCCTAAATCAGATATCCATGCTTTGGTTATAGGTGTTAATATGCCACATCTTTCTTCACCAAATGCTTTCATTTCCTCATCTTCACCAAAGTACTCAACATCAAGCATTAATTGGTTGTCATACATGAGGTATCTCATAGCATCGACATAAGCTTTAATTGTCATAAGCATTCTTCTAACATCTGCATGATCAATAATTGTTGAATTTTTAGCGTCTTCCTTAGACATCCCTACAGGCCTTCCCTGTACTCGGTCTCTAGCATATTGAGCAGCACCCTGTAATGAACCTGAAGCACATGCTAATCCTTGTCCACCTACCCATACACGAGCTTCGTTCATCATCGTAAACATGTAGTTAAGACCTCGGTTCTCTTCTCCAACCAAATAACCAACAGAACCATCGTATTCCATAACACAAGTCGGACTTGCATGAATTCCTAGCTTTTCTTCAATAGATATGCAGCTTACGTTATTAGAGTCTCCGATAGAGCCATCATCATTAACAATATATTTAGGAACTATAAACATAGAGATACCTTTAGTACCCTCAGGAGAGCCAGGAACTTTAGCTAAAACGAGGTGAATTATATTTTCTGTCATATTATGTTCACCGAACGTAATCCAAACTTTTGTGCCTGTTATTTTATAAGAACCATCTTCTTGAGGTTCAGCTTTTGTAGTAATTGTCCCGAGATCTGACCCTGATTGAGGTTCACTCAGATTCATTGTTCCTGTCCACTCACCTGAAACAAGTTTTGGTAAAAATTTATCTTTTTGTTCTTGGTTACCATGAAAATTTATCGCAGAAATTGCGCCAGCACTTAAACCTGGTGCCAAACCAAAAGCCAAATTAGCTGTGCTAAGAATTTCTAAAGTTCCACCAGACAAAGTTATAGGCATTCCACCACCACCTATATCAGACGGCAAAGATATTGATGCCCACCCTGCTTCGGCGAACTTTTTATAGGCATCAACAAACTCTTCAGGCATCGTTACAACACCATCCTTGATTGTTGCTCCTTGTTGATCGCCTATAGCATTTATTGGTGCAAGAACTTCTTCAGAGAATTTAGCACACTCTTCCATTGTTGGAATAACAATATCTTCTGAAAAATCACTAAATGCTGATATTTTATTGAGAACATTATAAGAATCGATAACTTCATAACCAAAGACGATGTCTTTGACTGGAGCTTTATAGGGAACTGCCATAAGTATTTATATTAGTAGATATTTCTGAAAAGTATAAATTGCTATCGAGGGTTTACTTCTACAAGTTGTGATATTTCTTCGATTTTTTCAACTGTAGGTTTATCATTTGTTCCAGCTACGATAGCACCTGCTGCACAGGCTTTTTTTATATTTGGAATTAAGTCGTTTACACCAAAAGCTGCAATATATGCTGCAGTTGCATCACCAGCACCATTTGAATTTATAGTTTTAAAATCTGGAGGCACTATTTCTATAGCCCCTTCTGCACTCAGTAGCCTTGCTGGCAAGTTTGAGGATGTTAAGAGTATATACTCTACAGTTTTTGAATCTATAAGATTATTAGCTTCATCAACACTAATTTCATCTTTGCTGACTATAAGAAAGTCTAATTTGTAATCAATTTCATATTCATAACCTGCTTGGCAAACAAACAAACTATTTTGTTTTTTGAGATCTTTCAGTTTATCTTTAATGAACCTAATAGAGTACCTATCTATAATTAGCGAATCAAAGTTGTTTAAATTTTCGAAATTACTCCACTCAAGACCTTCATATCCTGAAGAGACTATGGTCCTCTCACCGGAAGAGTCTACAAAAATAGAACATGTTGGAGTCAATGACTGATTGATTATTAAACCATCAAAATTTATGTTATTTTCTTTTAAATAGTCAACTAAGTATTTACCCATAGGGTCACTACCAATACTATTTCCTCTAACTTGAACTGATTTCTTCCAAAGAGAAATTAATTCCGAGCAATTTATAGCAGTCCCTCCTGGTCTCATAGAAGACTTTAGACTACGAATGTCACCACCTTTAGTTGGCAACTCATCAACAAAGTAAATTAAATCAGGATTTAAAGTTCCAAAACAAAGAATATTCTTAAACGACATGAATTAAGAATTTTTAATTATACAAGTCCGCTAATTACTGCTCCTGCAACCAGGATCGCGATGTAGCTAAACAAACCACCGACAATGGCAGCAAGTTTCATACTACGAGAAATTGCACTAGGTCCGGCAAGGTGATAAACCAAAACTCCAAAGAATGGAACTAGGTAAACAACTCCCAACCAAACATACTTCATACTCCCATTAACCCTATCGTTAGAGTCAATATCTTTTATTGCTAAAGCAGCCCAAGCAGCATACAACACAAACGGCATCAAGTAACCGTAAAGTTGAAACAATAACTGCCATATTGTAGGGCTAGAAATAGGCACTCCGCTCATAATTATCTCCTTTTCAGAATTGTAGTAATTTTCTAAGTCTTCATTTAGTAAGTTTGTTGGTACCTGAATAGAGTCTAAATCAGGTACATAAAACAAATCTATTGCAGGGGAAGGCTTATTGATATCTGCAAATTGCATGTTTTCTTGTTCCTTTGGCCATGGGTACTCTTTATATCTGTTTTTATCAAGTTCTGTTGTTTGGGCATCAGCAAAAAACCCAGCAAGCATCATTAAACCCGAAGGATCTCCCTGTAAAGGAAATCTTGCAATCAAGTTTGAAGAGTCTATTGATGAACAATTATGAAGTTGCTCTAAAAGTGGTGGGGTACTTGTTTGGTAAACATTGTCCTCAAAACAATTTCCTGGACCCCATGGTCCAGCAAGAGCTAAGTCAGTGTATCCAGAATCCAAAACAACGTTGTCCTTTACACTCACATGTTGTGAAAAATATAAATTAGCATCCAACATTGGGCTTGCGACAATGCCGTACCTGTCATGGTTAACAACCAAATTTTTTTCTATTATGTCACCTACTCTTCCAGGCACAACTATTCCCATTCCTTTTGCAACAACACCAAATCGATTTGTTGGAGCTTCATAGTTGTTATTATCTATTACTAAATTTCCTACAATTGTTGTTTCTCGCCCAGGAGGATTTAGCTCTGAGTCGAGAGTATTTGGTACTATACCTGACATATTGTCTCTCCATATATTGTTATAAAGATACAAGTGACCCCCTGCATTAGTTCCTGAGTAACCTAAAGCATTTCCTTCGACAACATTATCAAAAATTAATGAGTTACATGGATAACACTGCCCAATATAAATTCCACTATCAGGATGTCCAGATGCGTATACATTATCAAACACACCATCTGTTGAATTAAATGCATAAACTCCATAATCACCATTGTTATAAACAGTGAGGTAAGAACCTTTAAAACCTTTTGAAGTATTCCAGTAAACACCGTTCAGAGAAAAATTTCTAACAGAGAGATTTTCAACTGTTACGCCATCTGTTTCATAGATTTGAATTCCATTCTCCCTCATAAACTCTCCATCAATTATGACTTTATTTCTGTCGGTTCCTCTTAGGGTTAAATATGAGGTAGTAACTGTGACACTTTCGTTATACACCCCTGGACTTATCAGAACTAAATCACCTGTGTTTGCGCTATCTACAGCGTCTTGAATTGTTGTGTACTGTTCGTTTTTTCCAACTTTAAGAACATTGTCAGTCAAAGTAACAGAGACGGCTTCAACAGTTTCTGTATAATCTACATCACCAACAACAATTGTTCCAACCATCCCTTTATTGTTTGTTCCATGATAGGGACAGTAATATTCATAAACACCAGGTTCATTAAAAGTATGCTCATATTGGTCGCCTTTAGTTATAATTCCATATTCAAAATAGTCTGAAGATATAGCTTGCCAACTGCCATCACTAGCAATTACATTGTGATTGTTAGCACCTCCAGATTCCCAAATTACTGTTGTTCCTGGCTCAACTCGTAAAACTCTAGGCGAAAACTCATCATCAACTACTTTTACAATTTGAGGATCAAGATTGGCAGCTTCTTCTGAGCCACAAGCAAACAAGAATAACAAAGTAGAGAGGAATAAGATTCTAAGAAATTTAGACATACTAAATTTTACCTCTGTATTATTTTCCAGTCCATTTAAAAGAAATATAAGACATACCTATTATTCTTAAAGATATGGAACAAGAAAGATATCCAGCACAAAAAAAAGTATGGACCTGTCCAAAGTGTGAATCTACTAGCTTTACAGAAGACACCGTTACTATGACAGGAAAAACTTGGTCACGTTTTATGAATATTCAAAATCGTAAATTTCTAGCGATTACCTGTACAAATTGTCAATATACAGAATTTTATAAAGGCGTGTCTAAGGGTTGGGAAAGTGTAATTGATTTCTTAGGAAATTAAGCTTGTATCCAACCTTCAGGATTATCATCAACAAAAAAATCAGACACCAAAGTTGCCTCTGGATCGATTGCATACTGATCAAAATCAGAAACACCTTCTTCTTCAAGAACATCTTGATCTAAAAAGAAATTACCTGTACAAGTAGAGGAGTCTCTTTTCAATACTGCATAAGCAGCATCTGCATAAATAGAAGGTTTTCTTGACCCCTTTATTAACTCAGCACCAATAACGTTTCTTACAGCTGCTGTGTCTAGCGAGGTTCTAGGCCAAAGGCAATTGGATGCAACATTATGTTTTCCAAGTTCTTCAGCTAAACCATGTGCCACTAAAGACATGCCATATTTTGCGGTAGTGTAAGCAAGAGTCATACCAAACCACTTACGATCTATATCTAGAGGCGGAGAGAGCGTCAAAATATGTGGGTTATCTCCATTTTTAAGATGGGGTATGCATTTTTGACTTAACATAAAAGTTCCGCGTACATTAATGTTGTGCATTAAGTCGTATCTTTTCATTGGGGTATTGACAGTATCAGTAAGGTGTATAGCACTTGCATTATTGATACAAATATCAATACCACCAAACTTACTTGCAGCTTCTTCTACAGCAGCCTCTACTTGCTCTTCATATCTAATATCACAGACTATTGGCAGCGCATTACCTCCCACTTGCTCAATCTCTTCTGCTGCTGTGAAAATTGTTCCTGGAAGAGTTGGATGAGGCTCTGTTGTTTTTGCTAAAATTGCAATATTTGCCCCATCTTTTCCTAGTGCTTTTGCTATTTCGAGACCTACTCCACGAGAGCCTCCGCTCATAATTACTGTTTTGTTTTTAAAATATGTCATTTTTATATTCTATTAAAATTGTGTATTCTCTGTAGAGTCTTTTTTTGAAAGTAGTTCTGATTCATCTCCAAGTAAGGCTTCACCAATTTTTTCATAATAATTCCCACCAACTTCTTGTTGATGTTTGATCCCTGTGTAACCATCTTTTGATAAATCCTTTTCAAACTGTTGAAGTTCTAAGATTGCACTCATATTTCCACCTTTGTATTTTGATGCTAAGTCATACATGGAACTTGCTAATGAATGAAAACCGGCAAGAGAGACAAATTGTAATTTATATCCATATGAACTAAGTTCACTTTGGAAGTTTTCAATTTCTTTTTTAGTAAATTTATCTAACCAATTAAATGATGGAGAGCAATTATATGCAAGAATTTTATTTGGATGAGATTTTCTTATTTCATCAGCAAATTCTTTTGCAAAGCCTAAATCTGGAGTGTTAGTTTCGCACCATACTACATCTGCATACTCAGCGTAGTTAAGTGATTTTGCTATCGCCATCTCTTGGTTGTTTTCAATTAAGAAGTAACCATCAGAAGTTCTATTTTTACTGAGATATTTACTGTCTCTATCATCAAAATCTGATGTCATTAGCTTTGCGTTCATTGCATCTGTTCTAGCAATAATGATTATTGGAACTCCTAAAACATCAGATGATAACCTTGCAGCATTAAGTTTTTTAATATATTCATGTGTTGGGATTACAACTTTCCCACCAACATGTCCACATTTTTTTTCAGAAGCAAGTTGGTCTTCAAAATGAATTCCTGATACTCCAGAATCTATAAATTGATTTGTAAGTTCGTATACATTATAAATTCCACCAAAACCAGACTCCCCATCAGCAATAATTGGAGGCAACTTTTTCTTATCTAGTTCCGCCATCCTTTTCAAGAGAGTATTATTAATTTTTTTCACAAAATTTGGAGTACTGTTTGATGGATAAAGTGATAAGTCTGGGTATGTATTAACTCCAATGTTGCTCTCTGCTGCTACTTGCCAACCACTTACATAAATTATTTCATAATCAAGATGGTACATTTGGAGAGCTTGTTGTGCTGTTGCTGCTCCTAATCCAGATACCCATGAATCTTTCCTATAAAGAAGATCCAAAAGAAGTTCAGACCCAATCTCAGATAAAGTGTGTTCTACTTTATACGAAGGTCTCAAAGAACAGATATCATTGACAGAGTAATCTCTTTTTATGCCAGACCATCTCTTAGATGATAAGTACTCTTCTACGGTTTCAATTTGGTTAAAAGTTTGATTCATAAATTTAGTGTTGGCTTGCAGCCACACTAGCAATTATAACAATAAGAGTCAACACTCCAGCGGATGCAATCAGAACTTCACTTCTTGTAATTTTTACCTTAGGAGCAGCACTCATCACACTAGCAAAAAGTAAAATTGCTGCTGAAATAATTAATGCAAATAGTGGTGCATATTCATGAAAGTTTAAAAATACTTGAGCTATAGCAACTGCAATTAAACCACCAACAAATATTGACCCCAATGGAATCACGATTGAGCCGACAATTCTTTGGCGTATTTTTTGAGCTTCAGAATCTTCAAAATCTTCAAGCCCTTTAGGAACACCGAGTAGCATTGTCAATGTAGATATCGCTGCTTGTACAAAAGTTGATAAAATTACAACTCTCCAAAAAGCACCACCAACTGTAATTAAATTTATTACTGGATCATCAGGAAGCACAGGTTCTATTGTCTGCCCAACGCTATTAATTATAAAAAATGCGGTTGAGGAACCTAAAACTAAACCTAGACCACCACCAGTGAATACAGACTCTCTATCAGAAGTAAGTATGCCAAAACCATCAAAATTTGAATCCAAAAACTTTTTAACATTCAATGAATTAAGTATTCCAAGAAAGCTAGTAGATAGTGAGATGATTATAACAAAGGACACAGCATCGTATTCTGCTATTAACTTCTGTGTTTCAGCTTCGAGTATTAGTCCATCGTAGAGATAAGAGCTTGAAAGAAGCCCCTGGACAAATCCAGCTATAACTCCAAAACCCAATCCAAATTTTAAAGACCTTAATAATTTCTGACTAATACTTACAGGAGGTGGCAAGTCTTCTTTTATTAAAACTGCTGTTTGAATTTGTTCAACAAGATTTTCAGGTTCTTCTACTTCAACTAGTTCATCTACTTGCTCTTCTACTGGAGTAGGAGTGTCTTCGACTATATCCTGTGATTCTGATACTGTTTCATTAGCTGGCGCTGCTTGTATAGCCTCACCACCAGTCCAACTGTTAAGAACATCATTTACAGAAACTCCAGACGCTACAGCCCTTGCTTGCGCTGACCTTGATACCAAAATTTGAGGAATACCGCTGGTTGAGCTAACTTGTTCTACTAGTTTTTCATCCATAATAAAATCTATATAATTCTAGTCATTTGAGTTATTTCTAACTACATCATCAAACGTTTTTTCATCTTGGTACCACCTCATCCAAATAACTAGGATTGAAACCCACAAAATAATTCCTCCACCAAGTTTTAATATCAAACCTGCCAATGTTTGGTCATTAATTACTGAAATGCTGAATATATTGTCACTCATGACATATGCTGAGTAAAGTGGCTCTGTCCCAAAAGCTAGAAAACTCGCTGGTATAGTTGGCAGCAATGATTGTAAAAATAAGTACCCTATTTTTGCTGCAGAATTTATTGGTCTAATTTCATCATTAAACCCTATTACTGGTACCCACATGTTTAATGAGACCAAAAGCATTATCGAGTGTATAAAAAAATGTGCAATAGTGTTTGTTACCATTAGATTCACAACAGAGGACCAATGCATACCCACCATAACAAAATTAAACATAAAAAAAGCAACTACAGGTTTAGACGTTATTTTTAGAGTTTTAATAAATGGCTTAACTGAAATAAGTTCTTTCATATCCCTATGCATACCCATTAATAAAAGAGGGGGGGAAACTAAAGCCAAAACAAGATGTTCTACAGAATGAACAGAAAATAAGTATTTTTCACCAATATCATGTATTGGGTAATCAGTGAATATCCAGAGTGCTATTAGGCCAGAGTACCATGTTTTTCTTTTAGGTTTTTTAAGATGCTCTTTATTAGTAGTAAATTCAAAAAATACTACAAGAGTTACAATCAAAGCCCATACGTCATAGTGAGGATGCCAAGGTAAGTTCTGCATTTAAAACCTAAAAATAATTCGCTGAAGCTCTTTCGACCATGACGATAGTAAAAAGTATCAAAGCTAAGATCATACCGCCAACAAAGAACCTATTTATTGTCTTATTTTCGTAACGAAGATGCATAAACCAACCAACCACAATTATGAATTTTCCTACTGCTAAAAATATCAAAAGTGGATCAGTGAAAACACCAACAATGTCTTCTGTGTAATAAAGAGCTATCTCAATTGCAGTTAAAATACCAAGTACGATTGCTATTTGAACATATTTTTTTGGAGTTGGGTGTTCTATGTGATTATCGGACATATCAAATTAAGTAAACTACTGTAAACAATACTATCCAGACAATGTCAACAAAGTGCCAATAAAGCGCAACGAATTCAAGATTCATTCCACCTTCAAGTGTTAACCCTTTTTGTCTTTGACCAATTCCCCATAATGCTAAAAGTAAGACAACACCGATAAAAACATGCAATCCATGAAAGCCAGTTAATACGTAAAAGGATGAACTAAAGATATTTGTTGTAAGCTCAAAACCTTTATGATAAAACTCTGTAAATTCGTATATTTGTCCTGCTAAAAATACTGCACCTAACATTGCTGTTGCTAGAAGCCATACTCTTGTTTTTTCTTGATCGTTTGCTTCTAATGCATTGTGAGCCAACACCATAGTTAATGAACTCATTAACAAAATAAATGAGCTAATGGATGTAAATGGAATATCATACACATCTGTTAATTTCATTCCAGGAAAGTCGCTTCCTTTAAATATCATAAAGGTGGTAATTAATGTGCCAAAAAATAATATTTCTGTGGATAAAAATACCCACATACCAAGTTTTCTTGTTTCTACACCTGTAGGTTCATGGGGATAGGAGTGAGAGCTACTCATCTGAGTCTATATGGATTTCTTCTTCAAGAGGTTCTGTTCCCCAACCAAATCCTCCTATGAGCAACAACACGGTACCAATTAAAGCTAATGGAATAGATTTATAAATAACTGCATACCCTAAAAATGGCAGACCAGATGCCAGGATAATCGGAAAATATGAAGGATTAGGTAAAGCGATATGCTCACTAGGGTTTAGGCCATCTTCTTCTAGTTCAAGAAGTATTTGATCAGCTTCTTCACGTCTAACTGCTCTGCCTTCTTCATCTTCAGAATATTTAGTGTGCCAGAAGTCATCAAGTGATTTAACAATAGGTGCTGTTGAAAAATTCCAAACAGGTGTAGGTGATGGAATGGCCCACTCTAACGTTCTTGCATCCCATGGGTCAAATGGAGCTTTTTCTCCGTTTCTCTTTGAGAAAATCCAATTGATCATGAAAACAATAATTGACAAAGCTATGATAAAAGCCCCGACTGTTACAACAATATTCCAGAATTGTAAGTTTGTTTCTTCTGCATATACCCAGGTACGTCTTACCTGACCTTGAAGCCCCAACCAATGCATTGGTCCAAAAGTAAGATTAAAACCAATCATCATTAGCCAAAAGTGTATCTTTCCAAGTGATTCGTTATACATTTTGCCCCAAACTTTTGGAAACCAATAATAAAGTCCTGAAAAAATTCCAAACAAAGCTCCACCAAATAAAACGTAGTGAAAGTGAGCTACAACATAGTAGGTATCTGTTTGCTGAGTATCAGCTGGAACTATTGAGTGAGTTACACCACTCAATCCACCAATTACAAACATACCTATAAAACCTAACGAAAATAGCATTGGGGTATTCAGCTTTAGCTTTCCTCCCCATATTGTTCCAAGCCAATTAAATATTTTTACACCTGTTGGGACAGCAATAACCATTGTTGATAAACCAAAGCCAGCTTGAGCAACTGGGCTAATCGCAGAAGCAAACATGTGGTGAGCCCATACTCCAAAGCCTATAAACGCAATTCCAAATCCAGCAAAAACTATTGCAGCATAACCAAAAAGTGGCTTTCTAGAAAAAGTTGGAAGAACTTCCGAGACAATTCCAAATGCAGGCAGGATTAGAATATAAACTTCTGGATGTCCAAATAGCCAGAAAAGATGCTGCCACAAAATTGGATCACCTCCACCTTCTGTTAGGAAAAACGTAGTTCCAAATTTTCTATCAAATGTTACATAGAAGAGTGCTATTGCAATTATTGGCAAAGAAAATGCAAGCAAAAAGGATACAGCAAAAGTCATCCATGTAAATACTGGCATTCTCATGAACCGCATGCCTTCAGTTCTCATGTTGATAATGGTTGTAATAAAATTGAATGCAGAAATTAAAGAAGCTATTCCAAGTATCTGTAGCCCTATAGCCCAGTAATCCATGGCAGTCCCTGGAGAGTATTTCATACCTGCATTAGGTTGATAGCCAAACCAACCACCGTTAGGTGCTGACCCTAACCAACCAACTTCCTCAGCTAAGTATCCGCCCTCCGGCGCTCCTGCAGTACCGAATATAAATGTAGAATATAAAAATGCACCTCCAAAAATAAATATCCAGAAGGAGAGAGCATTAAGTCTTGGAAAAGCAACATCACGAGCACCAATTTGTAGCGGTAAAAGGTAGTTAAAGAAGGCAGCACTGATTGGCATAATTGCCAAGAAAATCATCGTGGTTCCGTGCATTGTGAACATTGCATTGTACTCTGCCGCTGTTAAGAAATTGTTATCTGGCTGTGAAAGCTGAATTCTAAGGATGAGTGCTTCAAGTCCACCAATCAAAAGAAAGAAAAACGCTGCATAACCATACATTATTCCAATTCTTTTATGGTCCACAGTAGTTATCCAGCTCCATATGCCAGTTTCAGAAGAAGGCCTTCTGAAAATACTGCTTTGTTTACTTGGTTCAATTATTTTTGTCATTTAAGTGTTCCTAAATACGCAATTAAAGCATTTATTTCTGCTTCAGTCAATTCTAGGTTAGGCATAAATGTACCCGGTTTTATTTCAGCAGGATTTGCAAGCCATTTGCTAAGATTTTCTTCATTGTTGTAAAGCGCTGCTCCAGCAAATACATTTCTGTTAGCAAAGTGAGTTAAATTCGGGGCTATTCTATCGCCTTGTACATCCCAGACGCCATCAATTACATGACATTGTGTACATCCAGCATTTAAATAAACTTGTTGACCCTCAGCTGCTAAGGAATTTCCCTCGAGTTTAGTAGCATTTTGCTGTTGATTTTTTACCCATGCTTCAAAATCGGATTCTGAAAGTGACAACACACGACCACGCATTTTAGAGTGGCTTAAACCACAATATTCCCCGCACTGTGCCCAAAACTCATCTGGAGAATCAGCGTGTAAATTTAAATATGTAGTTTGTCCAGGAACAAGATATCTTTTTCCGTTTAATTTTGGAACCCAGTAATTATGAAGAACATCATTAGACCACATTTCAAGCCTTATTGGTTTATCAGCTGGGATAACTAATACGTTTGCAGTTGTTATGTCATAGTCCGGGTATTTATATTCGAACCACCATTGGTGACCAATTACTTCAATTTTTAAAGCGTCTTCAGGTTCGTTTGCTAGATCAAAAATTGTTCTAACAGTAGGTACCGCAATAACTGCCAAAATAATTACTGGAATGACTGTCCATAGAATTTCTAATTTAGTGTTTCCATGTATCTGTTTCGGTTCAGGGCTATCTGGTTTTTCTTTAAAAACAAAAACAGATAGAAGTAAAGCACCTTGGACAATTACAAAAATTACTACAGCTATCCAAAAAGTTAACCAAAATAATTCATCTATTGATCTTGCATAAGGGCCCTCAGGGCTTAAAGAATCTAAAGGGGCATTTTCGATACAAGCAGATAAGAGTATCAAAGCCGAAAATTTTAAATTCTTTAACTTAAAAATGTTTTTCACAAGCATATTTATATTATCAACAATTATTAAGAATAGCGTTGAAACAATATATAGTGTAATCATAAGTACTATGTCGTTATGGAAACTGTTACCAAAAAAAACATATCAAAATATATAAGGCTTTCAAAATTAAGAATTGTTGAGCTTTTATTAATTACAACGGTTCCGTCTATGATTGTATCAATATATGGCTTTCCACCTCTCGAGTTAATAATATTCACCTTACTAGGAGGTACCTTATTAGCTGTCAGCGCAAATGTTCTAAACCAAATATTTGAAATCGAAACTGACAGACTTATGGAAAGAACAGCAAACAGACCTCTTGTAACTGGAGAGATTAACAAAAAAAGTGCTTATGTTTATTCCACCTCCCTTGGGTTAGTAGGATTTCTAGTTTTGTACACCCAAACAACAGAACTTGCTGCATTTATTGCTCTTTCTGCAAATATTTTTTACTCGTTTATTTACACTCTTGTTTTAAAGCCAAGAACAAATCAAAATATAGTCATAGGAGGAGCTGCGGGTGCAGCCCCAGTTCTAATAGGGTGGTCTGCTACTGGTACAAATTTAGATACTGGTTCGTGGCTTTTGTTTTTATTAGTTTTTCTTTGGACTCCAGCTCATTTTTGGGCTTTATCAATTGATAAGTTAAATGATTATAAAGATGCAAACTTTCCCATGTTGCCAACTCAAGAATCATACAAAAGAACATCAATATTTATTGGAATATATTCATGCGCAACGGTATTGACTTCACTATTGCTTGCCCCAATTCTTCAACTAGGAATGGTATATCTTTTACTGTCATTAATTTTTGGATTGTATTTGATGTATAAGTCATACCAGCTTTATAGAAAGCAAATTAAAGCAATTTCATATTTTGTATTTTCAAACACATATCTTGCCGTAATTTTTCTATCTATGGTCGCAGATATATTCATAACTTTGAGTAGTATCTAAACATGCAAGAACTTTTATTTTCGATTACTTATCCGCCAATACCAATAACTCAAGTTGGTCCAATTTCACTTTCTTTGCATGGTGTTTTTGCTGCTGTAGGTTTTTATTTTGGTGCTAATCATGCCTTAAAATTGTCAGAAGAGGATGGTGCTGACAGTGAATTATTTTCCGAAGCACTTACTTGGGCTATTTTTGGTGCGATCCTAGGTGCTAGATTTTTTACAATTCCAGCCCAATGGTATGCTAACCCAAATTATGGATTTGATGACATCTTCACTCTTGCAGGAAGCTATTCAATTATGGGCGGGATGGCTGGTGGAATAATTGCTGCCTACTTGAAAATTTCAGTTCTCAACAAACAAGACTTCAAACAGTATGGAGATTATGCTGCCACAGGATTAATACTGGGAACAGTTATTGGAAGAATCGGGGATTTAGCAATTGTAGAGCATTTGGGAAGGGCAACAGATTTCTTCCTTGGTTATGAAATTAAACCAGGTTATGATGTTGCACCTCAACATAATTCACTTGAGTGCTTTGAACCTCTGACAACATGTGGAACTTATCACCACGTAGCCATGTACGATTTACTCCTTGCATTGTTGATCTTTTATATTTTTAGAAATCTTCAGTCTCGTTTTACTTTTGGTAGAGGTTCGTGGATTGGGCTTTGGGCTGTATGGTACGGGTCTCAAAGAGCTGTTCTTGATACATTAAGATTTGGAATGGGTGATTCAACAATTGGAAGTTTTACTTGGAATCAAATTGGCGGATTGATGTTAGCAATAATTGGATTACTTATATTTTTAAGAAATAAAGATTTTAAAACAAACTAACAAGAAACAGAACATAAGCGACAATAAATAAATATCCGAGTAGGGTATTTCTTTTTATTAAATTTCTTGAAAGAAAAATTACAATAAAAGAAACAAAATACATAATAAAAAGCTGATAATCAATTACAGAGCTAATTTCACCAGGACTTATCATTATTGCAGTTGCTCCGACAAGTCCGATATTAAATAAATTTGAACCAAAAATATTTCCGTAAACTATATCAGGTTTACGCATCTTTGCTGCTGAAATTGTTCCAGCAACCTCTGGAAGGCTAGTGCCAATAGCAATAATTGTTGATCCAATAATTAGTGATGACACTCCAAATAGTTCAGCAATTGCAACAGCATTGTCTACAACCAACTGGCTGCCATAGAGAGTAGCGAGAAGTGATAATCCGCCTCTTAACCATATGTAATTTTTTTCTTCCCCAAGGAGCCCTCCTTCATCTACACTCTCAGTACTAATCATTTTATAAATGACATAGATCACAAGAATTAGTAAAACTGCTCCAAGTAAAAAAGGAAACTCATTGGTAAGCACATAAGTAGAAACAAAAACTGTTGTGAGTATTGCCATCCATACTGGACTGATTTGATTTAATTTTATTTTTTGCGAATAATCTTTAGGTAATGCTAAATATAACACAGCTACTACAAGTAAAGAATTAGCAATATTGGAACCTACTATATTACCAATACCAAGATCCAGGTCACCCTTCAGCGCAGCCCCAGTACTTGCAAAAAGTTCAGGAGCAGAAGTGCCAAACCCAATAAATGTTGCACCAATAATTGAACTCGGAAGTTTGAATTTTAAAGCTATTTGGACTGCCGAGCTAACCATTTCATCAGCTCCCTTTACCAGTAAGACTAATCCAATCAAAAATCCAACAAGAAGAATTACTATGTCCATGATTTCAATTTTCTACTTAGAGTCTCTCCATGCAATCCACTCTTTTACTTGTGTGAGATCATATCCTGGCCCATTCACAGCAAGCGTAATTTCAGTTGCACCAGCTTCTAGCAAATCATCAGCCAAATCTATTCTTTTTATATCAATTCCAATTGATCTTTTGATTTCATTTGGATCTCTTCCAACTTTGTCACACCAGTTATTAAGTACACTATTTTTGTGTGCGACTGTTTCAATCCCGCTTCTTTCTTCAGTTTTTGTAGCAAATCCATGCCATATATCTGCATACTGAGCCACTAATCTTAAAGTAACTTTTTCTCCACCACCGCCGATAAGAATAGGGATTTTTCGTTTAGGTTGAGGATCGAGTTTCCCCATTCTGTTTACAATTCTTTCGAGTGATTTTTCTAATTCTTTTAACCTCCATATTGCAGTGCCAAATTCATAACCATACTCTTCATAGTCTTGTTCAAACCAGCCTGAACCTATTCCAAAAATTAATCTACCATCTGATATATGGTCAACAGTTCTGGCCATATCAGCAAGTAGTTCTGGATTTCTATACGAGTTACATGTAACTAAAGGACCTATCTCGACAGAGTTAGTTACCTCTGCCCAACTTGAAAGCATTGTCCAGCATTCAAAATGTTTACCTTCACGCCTTTCTCCTTCAGCCCACTGGGTTCCATCTTCTTTGTATAAGGGGTAAAAATGATCCCAATTATAAATTACATCTGCACCTATTTTTTCAGACTCGATTGCAGCAGCCCTTATCTGATCGTACTCAGCATGTTGTGGTTGTAAAAATACAGCTATTCTTGGTTTCATATTTATTCTCCTTACAGTTCAAATTTAGTATTAATAAACTCATCCTTTATTGTGTTTTTAAATTTTATATTCGCATCCATTCGCTCAATATTTTGTCTTGTTATTTTTTCGGCTGATGGAAGTGGATTTTCATTAACAAAAGATTTAATTTCTTCACTCAGTAACTCGTCATATATTGATGGCAGTGAATCAAGTATTCGTGATGCTGTCCACCCAGGCATTAATTCGAGCAAGGCACTCCAATTATTTTTTATTTCCATAAACCCGTTAGAAGCATTCTTACTATTTGAAAGTAAAGTAGCGATTATATAAGGAGCATCTGCCCCTCTGATTGTTTGATCCAAAATTGCTCCAATTACATTTTTTGGAGTACCAGGGTCACTTAATGTACCGATGACCCCTCTATATCTTGCTTCTATTTGGGGTGATGATGAATTTTTAAACTTTTCAATATATATTTCTGAGGAACACTCTTGATTCATTCCAGCAATTGATAACACTAAATTAAAATAATTACCATCAGCGTATTCTTCATATTCATTTGAAATAAACTGATTTGCAAAAAATTCAATAAATTTTGTATCTTCAGTTATCTTTGCATAAGTTCCACACAGTAAGGACCTTAACTGGGATTCTTCTTGATCAAATTTATCTTGATAGTCTTTTCCTAGAGTTTCTATTAACGGATAGCTAAAATCTTTAACATAATTTTTAAAACTATCATTTTCTCCAATTTTTGCAAAGGTAGAAAAGATGCTGCTGGTTAATGACCAAATATTTACATCTTTTTCCCCTGTGTATAAGTTTAAAAGTTTGATAAAAAGTGATAGCTTCAACTCACCTATTCGCAATGCCATCCAAGAATCTTCTAAAATTCTATATTTTTCGTTTAAGTCAAGTTTTTCAAAATTTAATAATATTTCTTCAAAGATATCTTCACTATATGATGAGTGAAAAAATGACCAACCACCATTATTTATAAAAGGAATTTCACCATCATTTTCAATCGTGATTGAATCAGAATTCATAATTAACTTAATAACTTTATCGTTATCCAAGTATCTAATATTCAACGGCACGCTCCAAAGAGAGCTGTCGGTGCTTCCATCAATCAAATATTTCTTTTGAGATATTTTAAAACT
>CACPPU010000003.1:0-91470 GCA_902635945.1 uncultured Candidatus Actinomarina sp.
TCTGCTTCTCTAATTTCAATAATATTTAGCTTTACTGGTTGCTTAGATAACTTTTCAATACCTTTTCTTAATCTATCTGCTTCAACACCTTTACGGCCGATTACTACTCCTGGTCTGGCTGTATGTATATCTACAGTGAGCGTTCCGCCTTTATCTCTTCTTTCAATATCGATACGAGATACAGCAGCCTTAGGAAGCTCTTGTGATAGAAAATCTCTAATTTGATAATCTTGATTAACTAGGTCTTTGTAATCTTTGCTGTTGAACCAACGAGATTTCCAGTCGTTTACAATACCAATTCTAAATGCGTAAGGATGTGTTTTTTGACCCATTATTCACCCACACTTTCTAGCTCAATTAGTAAATGAGTTGTTCTTTTATTAATTCTTCCAGCCCTACCTCTTGCACGTGGTCTAAAACGTTTTAGTGTTGGACCTTCATTAGCAATTGCTTTTGAAATGTAAAGTTCAGAAGAATTTAAATTATAGTTTGCTTCAGCATTCGCAATAGCGCTTTCGAGAAGTTGTTTTATTTCAGTAGCTGCTTTTCTTTTTGTAAAAGTTAATACATTTAAAGCATCTTGGACATCAAGCCCTCTAATGAGATTTAAAACAAGTCTCATTTTATAAGGAGATTGCCTTAAATATTTGCTTTGTGCTTTTACGGTTGTTTTTTCCATTAGTTTTGTCCTGGGTGTCCTTTAAATGTTCTAGTTGGTGCAAACTCGCCAAGTTTGTGACCAACCATTGCTTCTGTTATAAATACTGGTAAATGTTGTCTTCCGTTGTGTACAGCTATTGTTAAACCAACCATTTCAGGGACTACAGTTGAGCGACGACTCCAAGTCTTTATGACTCCCTTGTTACCTGTATTTTGAGCTTCCTCTACTTTTTTTAATAGATGCTCATCAACAAATGGTCCTTTTCTTAAACTTCTTGACATAATTAGTTTCTACCCTTTTGAGATCTACGTCTCACAATTGACTTATTGCTATATTTATTTTTCTTTCTAGTCTTTTTCTCTGGCTTTCCCCATGGACTAACAGGAACACGACCTCCAGAAGATTTACCTTCTCCACCACCGAGTGGGTGGTCAACGGGGTTCATAGCAACACCTCTAGTCTGTGGCCTTACACCTTTCCATCTATTTCTTCCTGCTTTTCCTAATTTTGTTAATTCTGCCTCTGCATTACCGACAGTTCCGACAGTTGCTCTACAGTCCATAGGAACATTTCTCATCTCACCAGATGGAAGTCTTAATAGCGCTGTGTCGCCTTCTTTGCTCATTAACTGCACTGAAGATCCTGCAGATCGAGCCATTTTGGCTCCCCCACCAGGTCTTAACTCTACAGCATGAACAAATGTACCAGCAGGAATGTTTCTTAGTGGAAGACAGTTTCCATCTTTTATGTCTGCTTTAGAACCAGACTCAATAATTGAATCTACTTCAACTCCATCTGGTGCAATAATATAAGCTTTTTCACCATCAACATAATGAAGTAGTGCTATTCTTGCATTTCTGTTTGGATCATATTCTATTCCGGCTACTCTTGCTGGAATTCCATCCTTTATTCTCTTAAAATCTATAACCCTATACTTCTGTTTATGTCCGCCGCCTCTATGACGAGATGTTATTCGACCCTTATTATTTCTTCCACCAGATGATTTTTTAGACTGTAATAATGACTTTTCAGGCTTCTTTTTTGTAATATCTTTAAAGTCTGTTGAAACTTGGCCTCTCATGCTTGGAGTAACTGGTCTAATTTTTTTTGAACCCATAATTAAACTCCAAAAGCCTCGATAGTCTCACCTTCAGAAAGTGTAACTATTGCTATTTTTCTAGTACTTTGTTGGCCGAATACATATCCAAATCTTTTCTTCTTTCCTTTGCGGTACATTGTATTAACTCTGAGTACATTTACATCAAACATCTGCTCAACGGCTTTTTTGATTTGAGGCTTATCAGTTTTTGGGTGAACAAAAAATGTATATGAATTTGAGTCAGCAATTCTATCGTAGGATTTTTCTGAAATAACTGGCGCAATCAAAACATCTTCAAGGTATTTCACTATTCATCCCCCAAATATTTTGAAATAGCATTTGTAGAAAAAATTGTATCGTCTGTTGATATGATATCTATTGCAGCAACTTTATTTACAGAGACTAATTTTGAGTCTTCTAAGTTTCTGAATGACTTGAATAAAACTTCATCTTCATCAGAATAAACCAATGTAAAGCTTCTTTTAATATCAAATTCTTTTATAGCTGAGACAGCTAATTTAGTTGATGGAGAGTCTATACCATTCCCATCAATCACAAAAACTGATTCTTCTGAAATTCTTTGAGAAATCGCCATGGCTAATGCCTTGCTTTTCATTTTTTTTGGTGTCCTGTCTTTGTATACCCTAGTTCCAGGACCATGAGCAACACCACCACCAACAAATTGTGGAGATCTTAAAGAACCTTGACGTGCTCGCCCTGTTCCTTTTTGAGCCCAAGGTTTAGCACCAGTTCCAGAAACTTGCGCCCTTGTTTTAACCGATGCAGTATTATTTCTAAAGTTTGTTCTACTTCCTTTTACAACTTGATGTAAAAGGCCAACATTGATTTCTTCAATTGGTTCAAATTTGTATTGTTTTTTTGAAACTTTGTTTTCTTTTGTATTTAAGGTATCTAATTTAACACTCATTGCTTAACCTTTACAGCCTTTTGAACTTTTACAATATTCCCCTTATTGCCAGGTACTGAACCGTTTACCAATAAGTAATTTTTTTCTTCATTTAGACCAACAATCGTGACTGATTGAATTGTTGACTTTTCATTTCCCATTCTTCCAGCCATTTTTTGACCTTTAAATACATGTCCTGGATATGAAGCATTACCAATAGAACCACCTGCTCTGTGCACTTTATGAACACCGTGGCTAGCTTTTTGGCCTGAAAAATTATGTCTTTTCATTACCCCAGCAAATCCTTTTCCTTTTGAAATGCCTGAAATGTCTACTTTTTGTCCAACTTCGAAAACTTCAGAAACTTTCACTACAGCACCAGGATCTAATTCAAAGCTTTCATCTACTTCGACTTCGAAAACAATTTCCCCTGGTTCAGAATTATATTTTTTGAAATGATTTTGGAGAGGTTTAGTAGAGTTTTTTTTGGTTCCTATTGTAAGCTGGGCTGCATTATATCCATCTACTTCGTTGTTTTTTATCTGAACTACCCTACAATCTGAAACATCTAAAACAGTAACTCCAAGGGCTTTTGAGTTCTCATCAAATATCTGAGTCATACCAACTTTTCTGGCTATTAAAGTGTTCATAATTTAATCTCTACTTCAACGCCTGCTGGTAGATCGAGTCTCATAAGAGAGTCAACTGTTTTTGGAGTAGGTTCAACTATATCAATCAATCGCTTATGAATTCTCATTTCAAAATGTTCACGAGACTTTTTATCTACGTGAGGTGACCTGATTACGCAGTATCTATGTATTTGAGTTGGTAACGGAACCGGACCTTTAACTTTGGCTTGTGTTTTTAGAACTGTTTCAGCAATTTTACGCGCAGATTCATCAACAACATAGTTGTCGTAAGCCTTAAGCTTTATTCTAATTTGTTGTCCTTTTGCCATTTTTTCCTCAAAAAAAACCGGGAGTATGAATTCTACTCCCGGTTAGTTTTTATTACTCGATAACTTTTGTCACCTGACCAGCTCCAACAGTTCTACCACCTTCTCTAATTGCGAACTTCACGCCCTCTTCCATTGCAATTGGAGATATGAGTTCTACAGAGATAGAAACGTTGTCACCAGGCATAACCATTTCAGTACCTTCACTAAGAGTTACTTCGCCAGTAACGTCAGTAGTTCTGAAATAGAATTGCGGTCTATATCCTTTAAAAAATGGATTGTGTCTTCCACCTTCTTCTTTAGTAAGAACATAAACTTCTGCCTCAAACTTTGTATGAGGTGTAATTGAGCCAGGTTTTGCAATAACCTGTCCTCTTTCAACATCGTCTTTGTCAACTCCACGTAAGAGAAGACCGACGTTGTCACCTGCTCTACCTTCATCAAGAAGTTTTCTGAACATCTCAACACCAGTACAGACTGATTTAGATGTTTCTCTAATTCCAACAATCTCAACTTCTTCGTTTACGTTAACAATACCTTGTTCAATTCTTCCTGTTACAACAGTACCTCTACCAGTAATAGAGAATACGTCTTCAACAGGCATCAAAAACGGTTTGTCAACAATTCTTGTTGGCTCTTCTATATAAGCATCAACTTGATCCATTAATTCTTTAACAGCATTGACGCCTTCTTCTTTCCCTTCAAGAGCAGCAAGTGCTGATCCTTTAACTACAGGAACATCATCTCCTGGAAAGTCATATTCGTTTAATAATTCTCTTACTTCCATCTCTACAAGATCTAAAAGTTCATCATCATCAACTTGATCGACTTTATTAAGGAATACTGCAATAGCTGGTACACCTACTTGCCTAGCAAGTAGAACGTGTTCTCTTGTTTGTGGCATAGGACCATCAGCTGCAGAAACAACTAAAATTGCTCCATCAACCTGTGCCGCACCTGTAATCATGTTTTTTACATAATCTGCGTGACCAGGCATATCTACGTGAGCATAATGTCTATTTTCAGTCTCATACTCAACGTGAGCTATCTGAATTGTGATTCCTCTTTCCCTCTCTTCAGGGGCTTTGTCAATATCTTCAAAAGCAGTAGCGTCTCCTCCACCAGCTTCCGATAAGACTTTTGTAATAGCGGCCGTCAATGTGGTTTTACCGTGGTCAATGTGTCCCATTGTACCAACGTTCACATGAGGCTTGCTACGGTCAAATTTTTCCTTTGACATATTTTCTCCTTTTTTGTTAAAATTTAAACCTTTTTAAGGCTTAAACTTCTACCTCTACTCCACGAATACTCGCAGTTATTTCTTTAGTTATGCTGTCTGGTACGTCTTCATAACTATCAAACTGCATCGTAAATGTTGCACGGCCTTGAGTTCGAGAACGCAAATCAGTTGCGTACCCAAACATTTCTGATAACGGTACTTTAGCATTGACAACCTTTGCAGATCCTCTTTGCTCCATTTCAGCTATCTTTCCTCTTCTTGAGGAAAGATCTCCGACAACATCTCCCATAAAATCTTCTGGTGTTACCACCTCTACAGTCATAACTGGTTCGAGCAATTTAACACCAGCTTTTTTTGCACCATCTTTAAGTGCCATTGATCCAGCAATTTTAAAAGCCATTTCAGAAGAGTCAACATCGTGATAAGTTCCATCCTTAAGGGTCGCTCTTATATTTACTAATGGATATCCAGCTAAAACTCCAGTTTCCATAGCAGCTTCAACTCCTGCATTAACAGATGGTATGTATTCTTTAGGTATTCTTCCACTTTTGATTAAATCTACAAATTCATACCCATCATCTATAGGTTCTAATTCCATAATTACATGACCATATTGACCACGACCACCGCTTTGTCTTATATATTTTGCTTCAACATCTGTTTTCTTCTTTAAAGCCTCTCGATAAGCAACTTGAGGTTTTCCAATATTTGCTTCGACTTTAAATTCCCTTTTTAATCTATCCACTAATATGTCTAGATGTAATTCTCCCATTCCGGATATTATTGTTTGACCAGTTTCTTCATCAGATTGAACACGGAATGTTGGATCTTCTTCAGCTAGTTTTTGTAATCCTTCTGATAGTTTTTCTTCATCAGCTTTTGATTTTGGCTCAATAGCGACAGATATGACAGGTTCAGGAAAAGTCATTGACTCTAACTGAATTAATTGGGAGGAATCTGATAAAGTATCTCCAGTTTTTGCATTTTTTAAACCAACACCTGCAACAATATCTCCAGCACAAATAAAATCTATATCCTCCCTTGAATTAGAGTGCATTCTTAGGATTCTTCCTAATCTCTCTTCTTTTCCAGTTGTAGTGTTGGTTACTTTGTCGCCTTTATTAAGAGTTCCTGAATAAACTCTAAAATATGTAAGCTTTCCTACATGCGGGTCACTAACTACTTTGAAAGCTAAAGCAGAAAAAGGATCTTCATCACTATGAGATCTTGAAAGCTCATTTTCTTCATCTCCAGGTTTAAAACCCGTTACATCTTCAATGTCTAAGGGTGATGGTAAATAATCAACAACTGCATCAAGTAAGAGCTGGACTCCTTTATTTTTAAATGCGCTTCCAGCAAGAACAGGAACAAACATACCTTCTAAAGTACCTTTTCTAATTGCTTTTTTAATGTCTTCAACGGTGAGCTCTTCATCAGCAAAATATTTTTCTAACACATCATCATCTGCTTCAGCCACAACATCTAAAAGTTCTTGCCTTTTAGAGTTGGCTTCGTCGAGCATGTCTTCGGGAATGTCGCTAATGTCCCATTCCGAACCGTCATCTTTAGACCATGTGTGAGATTTCATTTCTACTAAATCAATAACACCAACAAAATCTGCTTCAGAACCAATAGGAATATGGAGAACTGCTGGCTTAGCTTCTAACCTGTCTATGATTGACTGAACATCAAAATCGAAATCTGCACCAGTTCGGTCTAATTTATTTACAAAACAAATCCTTGGAACATTATATTTATCTGCCTGTCTCCAAACAGTTTCTGACTGCGGCTCAACTCCTGCTACACCATCAAATACTGCAACTGCTCCATCAAGGACTCTTAATGATCTCTCTACTTCGACGGTAAAGTCAACGTGACCTGGGGTATCAATTATATTAATAGTGTGCTTGTTCCAACTACATGTAGTTGCAGCTGAAGTAATAGTAATACCTCGTTCTTGCTCTTGCTCCATCCAATCCATAACAGCGGCTCCATCATGGACTTCACCAATCTTGTAAGTTTTACCTGTGTAATACAAGATTCTTTCAGTAAGAGTTGTTTTACCAGCATCAATATGAGCCATAATTCCAATGTTTCTTAAATTGTTTAAATCTACTTCTCTAGTCATTGATTACCACCTGTAATGAGCAAAGGCTCTATTTGATTCTGCCATTTTATGAACATCTTCTCTTTTTTTAACTGAAGCACCAGTTTTATTGCTAGCATCTAAAATTTCTCTTCCAAGTCTTTCAGACATGGTGTTTTCACCTCTTTTTCTGGAGGAATCTACCATCCAACGTATTGCTAAAGTAGTACTTCTTCTTTGAGGAACTTCCATAGGAACCTGATAATTTGTTCCACCTACTCTTCTGGATTTTGTTTCTATTTGAGGTCTGACATTTTCAAAAGCATCTTTTAGTGTATTTAATGGATCTGAACCGGTTTGCTTTTCTACAAGCTCTAATGCTGAATAAACAATATTGCTAGCTAAATCTTTTTTACCGTCTAATAAAACTTGATTTATAAGTTGAGAGACCAACAAACTGTTGTAGATCGGGTCAGGTTCTGGTTTTCTTTTAAGTGATGGTCCTCTTCTCATTTACTTAACCCTTTTTACTTCCATACCTTGATCTAGCTTGTTTTCTATCTGTCACACCAGCTGTATCTAAAGCACCTCTAATAACTTTATATCTCACACCAGGCAAGTCCTTAACTCTTCCACCTCTAACTAAAACTATTGAGTGTTCTTGAAGATTGTGTCCTTCACCAGGTATGTAGGCGGTCACCTCTGTACCTGTAGATAGCCTAACTCTACAAACTTTACGCAAAGCAGAGTTTGGTTTTTTTGGAGTAACAGTGTACACGCGAGTACATACCCCTCTACGCTGAGGCGATCCTTTTAGTCCAGGTGTCTTTTCTTTTGACACTTTAGACTTTCTACCTTTTCTTACCAACTGTTGCGTTGTAGGCATAGTTATTCCAATCTAAAATTTACTTATTTGGCTTACCGAAAAAGAAGTATATGACGAATTTAAACTTACAACAACCTTATTTTTATAAGTTTTTTACTCATCCTCCACTTCATTTTCATCACCTAACATAGCTAGCCATTGTGCAGGATTTGGCAATGCTTCGTCTTCTGAATCCTCAGAAGTTGAAGCCATAAATCCTAATTCAGAAACTTCAGGAGCATCTGGAAGAGAAGGTTTCATACTTTGATAAGCATTGGAACCAGTTCCAGCAGGAATTAGTGTTCCAATGATAACATTCTCTTTTAAGCCTGAAAGAGAGTCATTACTTCTCTTCATTGCGGCTTCAGTGAGCACTCTTGTAGTTTCTTGGAAAGATGCAGCTGATAACCATGAGTCTGTTGCAAGGCTAGCTTTTGTGATACCCATAAGCTCAGGTCTTCCTTCAGCAGGAACTTTCCCATCTTTGACTAATTCTTGATTAGTCTTTCTAAATAAAGTTGAATCAACAAGTTCATTTGGTAAAAAGTCTGAATTGTTTGATTTAACAATCCTTACCCTTCTTAACATTTGGCGAACTATCATTTCAACATGCTTGTCATGAACCTCAACTCCTTGATCTCTATAAGTCTTTTGGACTTCATCGACCAAGTATTCCTGACAAGTTCTTACACCATTAATTTGTAAAACTTCTTTTGGATCTTTAGGACCTGTTGTTAAAGACTGTCCAGCTTCAACTGTATCTCCTTGATTGATAAGCATAGTCTGTCTTCTTAAGACTAGTAATTCTAAATCTTCTTTTTCATTTCCAATGATTACATTTCTGTTGCCTTCTGGTGTTACTTCTACAGATTTAACTTTTCCTTGTATCGGAGAAAGCACAGATTTACCTTTAGGAGTTCTTGCTTCAAATAATTCTACAATTCTTGGTAATCCAGATGTAATATCCAAACCTACAACACCACCTGTGTGGAAGGTTCTCATTGTTAATTGTGTTCCAGGCTCACCAATTGACTGTGCTGAAATTATTCCTACCGCTTCACCAACTTCAACTGGTTTTCCTGTTGCCAAACTAAATCCATAACATAATGGATCCATAGATTCTGGATTAAGAGAGTTAAATGGAGTCAACACATTAACATCTTCTACACCAGATTTTGCTATTCCATCAAGGACTTCAGCATCAATATAAGTACCTTTAGTAAGCTTTGTGCCATTTTCCATCTCAACTACTTTTTTGTCTACCTTTATATCTTCAGCTAAAACACGACCGTACAATGTTGAGTGCAGGAATCGACTTAACTTTCCATCAATAACAACTTTTTTGTTAGTACCACGCCAATCAATATTCTCATCCCCTAAATCTTTAACCACGATACCTGCTGCAACATCTACTAACCTTCTTGTTAAATAACCAGAGTCTGCAGTCCTAAGAGCTGTATCGGCGAGACCTTTTCTAGCACCATGAGTAGATATAAAATACTCAAGTACTGACATACCCTCTCTGAAGTTACTTTTAATTGGTCGTTCAATTATGTCACCTTTAGGATTCGCAACTAAGCCTCTCATTCCTGCTAATTGCCTTACTTGCATCATGTTTCCTCGAGCACCAGATTTAACCATCATGTCTACTGGATTGAACTGTTCAGCTTCAAGTTCAGCACTCATAGCATATTGAACTTGGTCTGTAGCTTCGTTCCATATCTCAATAATTTTTTGCTTACGCTCAGTTTCAGTAATAATGTCATCTAAATATAATTTTTCAACCTTTTCGGCTTCTGCTTCATATTTTTCTAATATTTGGTTTTTGCTTGGAGGTGTTTTCACATCGTTCATGGCAACAGTCAATCCTGCTTTAGCACCAAATGTAAAGCCAACAGATTTCATTGAGTCTAAAAATATTCTGAGTTCAGCTTTATTGTAACGCTCAATAACTTCAGAAATAATTTTTTTCATTTCTGGTTTTCTGACAGAAGCCTGAATATATGGGAAATCAGTAGGCATAATTGAATTAAAATGTAATCTTCCAAGCGTTGTTTGCATTAACTGATTGCCGTCAATTGGTTGATCAGTTAACAGTTCTGAGAATCTTCCTTTTAATTCAGAGTGCATTTCTGGATTACCAGCCAAATCTCCAACCCTTACATTAATTGGTGTTTGCAACCCAATATGACCATTTTCATAAGCAACTTGTGCTTCATTGAAGTCAACAAAATTAAATTTTGCAGTTTCTAAATCTTCATGACATTCAGTAATGTAATAAAGCCCAATAACCATGTCTTGACTTGGTGAAACAATAGGGTTTCCTGAAGCTGGAGACAAAACATTATTTGTTGATAGCATAAGAACTCTTGCTTCAGCTTGTGCTTCTGCTGAAAGTGGAACATGGACTGCCATTTGGTCTCCATCAAAATCAGCATTAAACGCTTCACAAACCAAAGGATGGACTTGAATAGCCTTTCCTTCTACAAGGATTGGTTCAAATGCTTGAATACCAAGCCTGTGTAAAGTAGGTGCTCTGTTTAAAAGAACTGGGTGTTCTTCAATTACTTCAGCTAGTACATCCCAGACTTGAGCCCTTGATCTTTCAACCATTCTTTTCGCAGATTTTATATTTTGAGCAAGCCCAAGCTCGACAAGCCTCTTCATGACGAATGGCTTGAATAACTCTAACGCCATCATTTTAGGAAGACCACATTGTTGAAGTTCTAAATGTGGACCAACTACAATTACAGACCTTGCTGAGTAATCAACTCTTTTACCAAGTAAGTTCTGACGAAATCTTCCCTGTTTTCCTTTAAGCATATCTGAAAGTGACTTAAGTCCACGTCCACCTGCACCCGCAACAGCACGTCCTCTTCTACCGTTATCAAACAGTGCATCTACAGACTCTTGCAACATTCTTTTTTCATTGCTGATAATTATGTCTGGTGCTCCAAGCTCAATAAGTTTTTTCAGCCTATTGTTCCTGTTAATTAATCTTCTATATAAGTCATTAAGATCTGAAGTAGCAAATCTACCACCATCTAACTGAACCATAGGGCGAAGCTCAGGAGGAATAACAGGAACTACTTCAAGTATCATTGCTTCAGGAGGGTTTTTTCCATCTGCAAAAGGCTTAATAACTTTCATACGTTGAATAGCTCTTTGGCGTCTTTGAGCTGACTTAGAATCTAAGTCTGTTTCTAATTTTTCCATTTCAGCTTTTAAGTCAACAAGTTGTACTAACTCTCTAACTGCTTCTGCTCCCATACCACCAGTAAAATACTCATCATATTTGTCAATCATTTCACGCCACAATGTGTCATTTTCTATGAGTGTTTTTGGCTTAAGTGTCTTCAAAGTAGAGAAGGCTTCTTCGATAACTTTAATTTCAGCATCAGACTTAGCTTTTTTTTGTTTTATTTCTTTTTCAACTTCTTTTTTTCTAATTTGGATTTCTGGCTCAGGAATTTTTGCATTCTCCATGGCTTTAATTTCAGTATCCATCTGTTTAATTCTTTTTTGTTCCCATTCTTCAAAATCTTCATTAACAATCTCTACTTCTGCAACAACTGCTTCTTCAAGCTCCGCTAAATCTTTTGTTCTCTTTTTAGAATCAATGGAAACTACCAAATATGCTGCGAAATAAATTACTTTTTCAAGCTCTTTTGGAGACATGTCTAAGAAATAACCTAATCTACTTGGAACTCCCTTAAAGTACCAAATGTGAGTAACTGGTGCGGCGAGTTCAATATGTCCCATTCTCTCTCTTCTAACTTCACGTCTGGTTACTTCAACACCACATCTTTCACAAACAATTCCTCTATATCTAATTCTTTTATATCTTCCACAAGAACATTCCCAATCTTTTGTGGGTCCAAAAATTCTTTCATCAAAAAGACCGTCTTTCTCAGGCTTTAAAGTTCTGTAATTAATTGTTTCTGGTTTTTTTACTTCACCAAAAGACCAACTCCTCATTTGATCTGAGGTTGCAAGACTGATACTTAACTCATCAAAAACTTTATCCATATTTATACCTCAGCCTCGTCTTGTTCTGGGCGTGTCATATCAATTCCTAAAGTTTCAGCTGTCTTGACATATTCATCGCTTATATCTTTCATTGAAATTTCCTCACCTGCTGAAAGAATTTCAACATTCAAACACAAGCTTTGCATTTCTTTTAATAGAACTTTAAAAGACTCTGGTATGCCTGGCTCAGGAATATTATCACCCTTAACTATTGATTCATATACCTTTACCCTACCGACAGTATCATCAGATTTAATAGTAAGGAGTTCTTGAAGTGCATAGCTAGCACCATAAGCTTCTAACGCCCAAACTTCCATTTCTCCGAATCTTTGCCCACCAAATTGAGCTTTACCACCCAATGGTTGCTGAGTAATCATAGAGTAAGGACCAGTTGATCTTGCATGAATTTTTTCATCAACTAAGTGAATAAGCTTTAATATATATGTGAATCCAACAGTAATTTTTGAATCAAAAGATTCACCTGTTCGACCATCATATAGAGTTGCTTTACCATTTTCATCAACCATCAAGTTTCCATCTCTGTTTGGATTTACATTTCTTAAAATTTCATGTATTTCATCTTCATCTGCCCCATCAAAGACCGGTGTTGAGATTAAAGTTCCAGGCTTTGCACCACTAGATGCTTTTGTTTGGCCTTTGTATTCATTCCAACCCTGGTCAGCTGCCCAACCAAGATGTGTCTCTAAAATTTGTCCCAGATTCATTCGGCTAGGAACACCTAGAGGTGAGAGCATAATATCTAGAGGTGTGCCATCCTCCATATAAGGCATGTCTTCAATTGGAAGAATTTTTGATATAACACCTTTGTTTCCGTGCCTACCTGATAGCTTGTCTCCAACTTGAATTTTTCTTTGTATTGCGACATATACTCTTACCTTTTGATTGACTCCAGGAGGTAAGTCAGCTCCATCATCACGCTTTAAAATTTGTACATCTATAACTTTTCCTCTTTCACCATGAGGAACTCTCAAAGAGGTATCTCTAACTTCTCTAGCTTTTTCACCAAAAATAGCTCTCAAAAGTCTTTCTTCAGGTGTTAACTCGGTTTCTCCCTTTGGAGTAACTTTTCCGACAAGATAATCTCCTGGTGATACTTCGGCACCGATTCTAACAATTCCCATTTCATCTAAATCCATTAAAACTTCTTCAGCTACATTAGGAATATCTCTTGTTATTTCCTCTTCACCAAGTTTTGTATCTCGTGCTTCTATTTCATGTTCAGCTATGTGTACAGAAGTTAAGACATCTTCTTTAACAAGTCTTTCAGATATTACAATTGAATCTTCAAAGTTATAGCCATCCCACGGCATATATCCAACAAGTAAATTCTTACCTAGAGCTAACTCTCCACCTTGTGTGCTTGGACCGTCAGCTAATACGTCTCCTGGTTTAACTTTTGTACCAACCTTGACAAGTGGTTTTTGGTTCCAACTTGTAGCCTGGTTGGATCTTTTGAATTTTAAAACTTCAAATCTATGTTTTTTATTAGTACCTTCTTCTTTTACTGAGATTTCATCACCAGATACTTCTTCAACAGTTCCAGAAATATTAGATATAAGAGCTTCTCCAGAATCTCTTGCAACATTTTCTTCCATTCCTGTACCTACATAAGGTGCTTCAGTTTTAACTAATGGGACTGCTTGTCTCTGCATGTTTGATCCCATTAATGCTCTGTTTGCATCATCATGCTCAAGAAATGGAATAAGAGCTGTAGTGACTGAACAGATTTGTTTAGGACTGACATCCATATAATCTATTTCTTTATCTGAAACGAAAGCAACTTCTCCTCCATTTTGTCGAGAGAGAACTCTCTTGTTTTGAAAGGTACCATCATCTTTTAAGGGAGCATTAGCCTGAGCAATTGTAAAATTATCCTCTTCAGCAGCAGTTAAGTACACTGCTTTGTTTGTTTTGACAACCCCATTTTCGACTTTCCAATATGGTGTCTCAATAAATCCAAATTTGTTAACTCGACCATATGTAGCAAGGGTACCTATTAGGCCAATGTTTGGTCCTTCTGGTGTCTCAATTGGACACATTCTTCCATAGTGGGAAGGGTGAACGTCTCTAACTTCAAATCCTGCTCTTTCTCTTGACAAACCTCCAGGACCTAAAGCTGACAATCTTCTTCTGTGGGTTAAGCCTGCAATCGGATTTGGTTGATCCATGAACTGGCTTAATTGACTTGTACCAAAAAATTCTTTTAATGATGCTTGAATTGGACGAATATTAATTAATGACTGAGGTGTAATCGCTTCCGGTTCCTGGGTTGTCATTCTTTCTCTAACTACTCTTTCTAATCTACTAAGACCTACTCTTACTTGATTTTGAACTAATTCACCTACTGTTCTAATTCTTCTATTTCCAAAGTGATCAATGTCATCTAGGCGAACAGGAATTTCTTTACCTTTATTGTTAATAAAGCTATCTTCACCTGCGTGTAAAGCGATGACATATTTAATTGAATCAATCATATCTTCAATTCTTAACATTCCGTCATCTTCAGTTGTATAAGACTCAGCATCTTTTTCGCCGTATTGTCTTCCTAACTTTTGTTCAACTTTGTATCGGCCAACTTTTGTTAAGTCATATCTTTTAGGAGTGTAAAACATTTGTTTTACCAAGTTTCTAGCAGATTCAACTGTTGCAGGTTCTCCTGGTCTTAACTTTCTATATAAATCAATAAGTGCTGCTTCTCTTGTTGTGTCAGGATCTCGTTCAATAGTGTTTCTTACGGATGGGTAATCTCCTAATAACTCTATTGCATCTTCTTTATTTTCAATTACATCAAGGGCCATCAAGAAACCAGTGATGTGTTGTCTTCTTTTTCTATCTACTCTTACACCGAGAGTGTCTCGTTTGTCTGTGTCGAACTCAAGCCATGCACCTCTTCCAGGAATCATTTTTCCAATGAATACTTCCTTGTCTGATGTTTTATCTATTTCTTGAGAAAAATATACTCCAGGTGATCTGACTAACTGACTAACAATAACTCTTTCTGTTCCATTAATAATGAACGTTCCAGTATCTGACATGATTGGAAAATCACCAAGGAAAACTGTTTGTTGTTTTATTTGACCGGTTTCACGATCTAAAAATTGAGCAGTTACATATAAAGGTTGTGAATAAGTTGAGTCAGTTATCTTACAATCTTCAAGAGTTTTTAACGGCTCTTCGAAGTAATGATTTAAGAATTCTAAAGAAAATCTACCAGAGAAATCTTCAATAGGAGAAATTTCATCTAAAATCTCCTTTAAACCCTCTTCAATAAACCACTTGAAAGAATCTTTTTGTATAATTAATAAATCTGGAATATCTAGAACTTTAGGAATTTTTGCAAATGAAAGTCTAGAATTCTGAACAGCGGACAACAAGCCTCCTCAAAAATTAAATAACAGCTACCCGAAAGGTAGAGTATATTAGTACTTCTTATTTAAGTAAACAAATAATTAATAAATTATTTGAGTTCTACAGTTGCGCCAGCGCCTTCTAAAGCTTCTTTTGCTTTATCAGCATCTTCTTTAGAAACACCAGTCAAAATGTCTGATGGAGCACCGTCTACAAGCTCTTTTGCTTCTTTTAGTCCAAGACTAGTAAGGCCTCTTACTTCCTTAATTACTTGTATTTTTTGTGATCCTGCATCAGAAAGGACTACATCATATGAATCTTTTTCTGCTGCTCCTGCATCATCTCCTCCACCAGCTGGTGCAGCAGCTACAGCTACAGGGGCTGCGGCAGTAACATCAAATTTTTCTTCAAATGCATCTAAAAACTCTTTTAGTTCTAAGACAGTCATTTCCTCAAAGACACCAAGCAACTCATCAGTTGTCATTTTTGCCATTTGCTATTCCTCCTCTTTTTTAACTTCTTCAGAAGCTACTTCTTCTTTAACTGAATCAGCAGCTTCAGAAACTTCTTCTCCATTTGCTTTTTTATCTACTAAAGCACTCAATGCATAGCCAGCCTTATTGATTACAGCTTTTGCACCAGCAGCAACCTTTACCAATGGTGCATTGAAGCCACCAGCAATTTTTGCTAGAAGTACATCTCTAGGTTCAATTTCAGCTAAAACATTAAGTTGGTCGACAGTTAATGGTTCAGAATCCATCAAACCACCTTTAACTACAAAGGCTTCATTTTCTTTTGAAAATTCTTTTAGGACTTTTGCAGCTTCGACTGGGTCAGATTCAATTACTGCCACTCCAGTAGGACCAGAAAAATAATCATTTAAAGAATCTAAGCCAATGTTTTCAGCGGCTCTTTTAGCTAAAGACATTTTGACTACATTGAATGAGGCACCAGCATTTTTTAATTCACGCCTTAGCTTTGTTTGCTGGGTGACTGTAAGTCCTCTATACTCTGCAAGCACTAAAGCATTTGCAGATTTGAATAAATCTTCTAAGTCTTTTACAACTTTTACTTTATCTTCTCGTACCATAAAAAAAGTCCTTCAATACCAAGGACCTGTAAACTTTACCTGCGTTAGATTTACATTTGTTTACTAACGGTCTTTGGTTTTAATTGTCAGATTTAAATATAAACCATATCAAAAAATAAATGCAAATTATTTATATGTTTATATCGACACTAATTGATGGGCCCATAGTTGAAGACATATGCACAGTTTTTATGAATTCGCCTTTAGATGATGAAGGTTTAGCTTTTGTTAAAACAGCAATAACCTCGTCTAAATTTTCAGCTAACTTAGCTTCATCAAAAGAGACTTTTCCGATAGACAAATGTACATTACCTAATTTGTCATTCTTAATTTCAACTTTTCCTTTTTTAAAGTCCTCAACTGCCTTTGCAACATTAGGAGTTACTGTACCAGTCTTTGGATTGGGCATTAACCCTTGTGGTCCTAAAATTTTACCTAACTGACCAACCTCAGCCATCATTTCAGGTGTAGAAATAACTATATCTGCATCTAGTTTTTGTTCGGATGCAACTTTAGTAGCAAGCTCTTTACCGCCCACAATTTCTGCTCCAGCTGACTCAGCTTCTGTTAAAGCTTCTCCACCAGCAAATACGGCAATTCGAACATCCTTACCAGTTCCATTTGGTAATGAGACTGTTGTTCTTATGTTCTGTTCAGCATCTTTTGGATCTATGCCTAATGAGAATGCAACATCTACTGACTCATCAAAGTTTGCAGGAGCGTTGTTTTTACACAAGCTTATTGCTTCTGATTTTGACTGCTTTTCAGCTGGGATAGCTTCTTTAGCAGATTTGTACTTTTTTCCTATTTTTTTCATTTTTCCTCCTTTGGTACAAACGACTTTCAGTCTCCCAAAAATAAGTTTTCTAGTTTTCTACAGTTACTCCCATAGACCTTGCTGTTCCAGCAATGATAGAAATAGCTGCATCTATATCGTTAGCATTTAAGTCTTCCATTTTTGCTTCAGCAATATTTTTAAGCTGATCTCTAGTGATTGAAGCAACTTTTTCTTTATGTGGCTCTGGAGATCCTGAGGTTATGCCGATAGCTTTTTTAATTAAATATGAGGCGGGAGCTGTTTTTGTAACAAATGTAAAAGAGTTATCTTCATATATTGTAATTTCAACAGGAACAGTTTCACCTTGCCTGCTAGCTGTATCATTGTTAAATGCCTGGACAAAGTCCATAATATTAACTCCGTACTGACCCAAAGCAGAACCAACTGGAGGTGCTGGAGTAGCGCCGCCACCTGGAATCTGAAGTTTTAATAATGCTTTGACTGGTTTTGCCATATCTTTTCCTTAATTTTTTACTATATCTGTGAAACCCAATTCAACAGGAGTTTCTCGTCCAAATATATTAACTAAAACTGTAACTTTTGATTGATCTAAATTAATTTCTTCAATGATGCCATTAAAATCAGCGAAAGGCCCAGTAGTTACTCTTACAGTTTCACCAACTTCAAAATCTGGCTTAAATTTAGGTGATTCTTTCTTTACTTCTTCAACTTCGTTTGAACCTAATATTCTCTCAATTTCTCTTCTTGAAAGGGCTATTGGTCTTTTGCCAGATCCAACAAAACCAATTATTGAGGGTGTATTTCTAATTTCATACCAAGTTGTATCATCCAAGTCCATTCTTACCAGGACATATCCGGGAAAAGTTTTCTTTTCTAAATTTACTTTTTTGCCGTTCCTAATTTCCACCACTTCATCTGTAGGAATAACAACATCGTAAACTTTGTCTTCTAAATGAAGGTTTTTTATTCTAGTTAAAATATTTGTTTTTACTTTTTTTTCATGTCCGGATTGAGCATTAAGCACAAACCATTCACCAGGCATATCATAAGGGTGTATTGGAACTGAAGTATCTTCAATTTCTACTTCTTCAGTAGACTGATCCTCTTCAGTTGTAGCTGTATCTTCTAACATTTATTCTCCGAAAGATAATAGGTTAATCAATGTATTTTTAAAACTAAAGTCCATTCCAAAAATAAAAAAAGTAAAAAAGGCAATAGTAACAATAGTGACAATAGTAAATGAAGATAATGTCGAATAACTTGGCCAATTAACTCTTTTTAGCTCAGTCCTAACTTCTCCTAAATAATTTGCAATTCTTCTAAATCTTGAAACTTTTTCGCCTGATTGATGCCTGCCAATATTTCTATCAGCCTTTTTTGCTAAACGCTCTTCACGCTCAGACATCCTTCTCATTTCTCTGTTCATTTCATTCATAATTACCTCAGCAGGGGCGGTGAGACTCGAACTCACAACCTACGGTTTTGGAGACCGTCGCTCTGCCAATTAGAGCTACACCCCTCAGTTATTGCTCCTTCTCTAATTTGCTAGATGAGCGCTTGCGTCCAAATACTAAAAATATAATTGATAATATTCCGAGCAATGTCAATAATATTATTTTTGTGCTCTTACTTGTAGTTGTTTTTACTTTTTTATCTAATGATGACATTACCTTCGAAGCAAAGTCAGTGGGTACTTCAACTTCTTTTTTAAATTCATTATCTAATTCCTCTTTAAAAGCTTTATATCTTTTTCCAGAGACTTGACATTTAATACACGCAGAGGCATGTGCATTATTATCAAAACCAAAATATTGATTGCTTAGATAAGAAGACAACATCTTATTTCTAGTTCTTTTACAAAGTATATTTGTTTTTAAGTTTGAAAAAATATCTTTCATCTCTCTACTTCCTCTAATATTTGTCTTAATTTTTGATGAGCTCTGTGTAATCTAACTTTTGCAGCTGTAACACTTATTCCAAGAAACTCAGCAATTTCTTTGTGTGATCTTCCTTCAATGTTTTTCAACTCAACAATTATTCTTTGATCCATTGGAATCTTATCTAAGGCACTAACTAAGACTGAAGATAGGTCAGAATTAATTGCAACTAACTCTGGATCTTTTTTTTCATCTATAACAATTGGCTCATAAGTGTCCTCAATATTAAGAGTGTTATGTTTCTTTGCTTTTTTTCTGAGAGTCCATGCTGTGTTAACGGTTATTCTATAAATCCAGGTACTGAATGTAGAATCTCCACGAAACTTTTCAATTGCTTTCCATGCTCTAATAAATGACTCTTGGGCAACATCATTTGCCATTTCTCTGTTGCCGGTTAGTTTGTATGCTAATGAAAAGACTAAATCCTGATGTCTAACAACTAATTGTTCAAATGCAGATTTATCACCAAACTGTGACTTTTTAACTAATTCTGCATTAGAAATGTCATCACTGTAATTTTCAATATTAGAAATGTTATTCATTTTCTTCTATAAGAATAAATAAGAAAGTTGAATAAATCTATCTTTTTTCTCGATGAAGTTTATGAGACCTACATGAAGAACAATATTTATTAAATTCCATACGATCTGGAACGTTTGTTTTGTTCTTTGTGGTTACATAATTTTGAGCTTTGCACTCAGTACAAACCATTGTTAAAGGTGGTCTCTTGTCAGATGCCATCTTAGTATCTCCTTTTTTTGTCTTTGTAGCGGCGGGCAGACTTGAACTGCCGACCTCACGATTATGAGTCGTGCGCTCTTACCAACTGAGCTACGCCGCCTTAAGACTTAGTTTAGCCTCTGAGCCCTCTTCCGGGATTGAACCGGAGACCTCTTCCTTACCATGGAAGTGCTCTACCAACTGAGCTAAGAGGGCTTTAGTGCCGAGAGTAGGATTCGAACCTACGAAGGCGTAGCCGGCAGATTTACAGTCTGCTCCCTTTGGCCGCTCGGGCATCTCGGCATAACAATAAAGTCTCTATAAAGTTTAGATTATAAATAAAAATTAGTGAGATGAATTTTTAAATGATTAGGATATTTTTATGGACAAAAAAATCCTCAACCTATTAAATAAGTGGAAAGAAAGCAATTTAATAACAGACTCTACCTATCAAGAAATTGTAGAATTCGAGAGTAATTCAAGCCCAACACAAAAATCAAAAGTCGCAAAAGCAATAACCTTAATTGGAAGTCTTTTTTTACTGTCGGGATTACTAGGAACTCTTCCTTTAATTTGGGATAATTTAACATACTGGGCGCAACTCCTTCTTCTAGTTGTAACTACAGTTTTTTTAATATATGCGGCAAATTACAGTGAAAAATTTGAAGATAAAAATATTTTTATTTTTAAATCATCTGAAAGGGTTTCTTCTGTACTGTTTTTAATTTCAACAATTTCTTTTGGTTCAGTAATTGTATTTTCTTTAAATATTATTAACAACACCACAGGATTCTCATTGTCAGAAGACATTCAGATATTAATAGTTTCATTTATGGTATTAATTTATTCTCTCTATATGTATTCAAGAACTAAACAAATTTTTCAACATGTAGCGCTGTTTTACTCTTCTATCTTTTTTCTTGGATCATTTGGAAATATTATATTTCCTAATATTGAACCCTGGGCAGGTGGCTTATTCCTCATTGCAATAGGGCTGATTTGGGGACTTTATACTTTTAATAAAATTTTAGGCCCTAGTTGGCTTGGCTATTTATTAGCAACTTCTACTATTTCAATTGGTTCGATAATTTTGATTGAAAATTTATTTGGAAATAATAATCTACTTAAAATAATTTTATTAATTATTGGTTCAGTAATTTTTGTGTGGGCAAGTATACAACTCTCAGAGCAGGTAATTTTCTACATAGGTGGCTTGGGATTAGTAATTAATCTACCAAGGTTAATAACAGAATTACTTCCGGATAACATCTGGCCGCCACTTATACTTTTCTTAGTTGGTGGAGTACTTGTAGCTGTAGGTTTGTATTTAAATTCAATTAGAGAAAATCTAAAAAATTAATGACAAGTAGGTTATTGTTACTCGTTTCAATTTCAATACTTTTAGTTACTACTGTTGTTGTAGCTTTATTTGGAGTTGTCCCATTACCTGAATATGAAACCTTTCCATCAGGTTTAGATTTTAATGGAAAGTTAATTTATCATGTTGAGTTTCAATCGGAAAATATAATTCCTCCAGCACCTGACATCATGGATTCTTGTATTTTTTTTATAGATTTATCTGAAAGCCCAACAGAAGAGAAAGAAGTAGTTTGCAATAGTGATCTTTACAACATCTCTTATGATATAAGTTTTTATGATGCACAAATACATAATGATGACCAGATTCTGCTTTCATACTGGGATTATCAAGAAAGTAATGATCTTAAGGTTTTAATTGTTGATATCGAGTCAGGAATAATATCTGAAAGTAAGGATGTTGCTTCCTTAAGCGAAAATAACAGAATGAATGTATACGGTGAGAAATTGATTGAGCCTTGGGAAACCACTGATTACAACTCTCGGCTGATTGGAGTATATTATGTAAACAGAATTGACACTATTGAAGTCTACAATTCTAGAGCACCATCAAATTACTACTTTGAATCTTTGCACTGGTCTCCTGATGGGGACAATATAGTTGCAGGAGACTCTGAAAATAATTTGATTATATTTTCTAAAACAAAACTATTTACTCCAGTAAAAATACCTTTGAATTATGAAAAAGTTAATGATGAGAGGGTTGAATTAATAAATGTATTAGGTTGGACTAATTAGCTAAAATCATTCTTGGGCCTGACCCCGATTTCACTAATTACATGAGCTGCACTTCTATTAGCAATTTCAGCTGAATCTACTAAAGATAGATTTTTTTGGAGTCCATACAAATAGCCACCAGCGAAGAAATCACCCGCACCAGTTTTATCTACAACGTTAGCTTCCGTTGCATCAAAATGATAAGATTGTCCTTTTTCAATGATCATTACACCACTGGAACCAAGTGTACAAATTAGTTGTTTGACATTAGGAAATAAATTCGAAAAATTTTCAATGGATTCATCAATATTGTTAAGCTCAAAAAGAGAATTTAATTCATCTTCATTACAAAATACATAATCAATATCACTTTTGATGAAATCTTTAAAACTTTCCCTGTGCATATCTACACAAAACACATCAGATAAGCTTATTGCATTCATTCCACCAGTTTCTTTGTTAAGTTTTGCAGCATGAAGAAACGCTTCCTTACTTGAAGGCTTGTCCCATAGGTATCCTTCCATATATAATATGTTTGCATCTTTTATTGAATCTAGGTTTAAATCATTTACTGAGAGGTATTCACCAGCCCCAAGATAGGTATTCATAGTTCTTTCACCATCGGGAGTAATGAAAATAGCACATAACCCAGTCTGGTTGTCCTCTTCTTCAAAAACTGTAAAATCTTTTAATCCTGAGTCTTTTAAACTCGATTGGAATTGATTACCTAACTCATCATTTGAAATCTTTCCAATAAAACCAACTTCTCCACCTAGTTGAGATATCCAATAGGCAGTATTTGCTGCTGAGCCACCAGCTTCATAAATTGGGTTCTCCATATTTTGAAGAAGAAAATTGGAACGTTCCTTATCAACTAAAGTCATTCTTGCTTTGTTTAGACTTAGCTCATTGATCTTAGATTCTTCTATTTGAGTTAATGAATCTACTAGTGCGTTCCCGATACAAATTATCACAAAATGATTTTAAATGATTTGTCCAGGATTGCCTTCCAAATCAACTATTTCTTTTGTAAATTTTTGAAGCTCTTTCATGCCTCCTGAAAGGTTGTAGGATTCAATATCTACAGAATTAACATAGTTTGTCACTCGACCTGACCTTGCTCCAGACCTACAAACAAAAATATATTTTTTATCAACCATTAACTTGTCAATACTTTCAACAATACTTCCCATAGGAATATGCGTGGCATTTTTGTAATGGCCTGCATCCCATTCATCATTTTCTCTTACATCAATGAGTTGATATCCTTGTTGCATTAAATTTTCAAGATCTTCTGGCATTACAGAAGGAGTGTTGTTAATACCTAATACCACTCTGACGCTGCCTTAATCTTCTGACTCTTTCAACTGTAGGTGGATGTGTTGAAAATAATTTGCTTAAACTATTTCCAGAAAATGCTTTGAGTGGGTCAGAAATAAATAGCTGACTTACAGCTGGGTTGACATCCATTGGAACTTTTGCATACCTTTCAATTTTTTCTAAAGCAGATGCTAAAGCTAAAGGATTACCAGAAATCTCTGCACCAGTTTTGTCCGCACCAAATTCCCTTGTTCTAGAAATTGCCATTCTGATAATTAATGAAGCTATTGGTGCCGCAATCATTGCAATAACAATTACTGCTGGATGAGTGTTTCTGTTTCTGTTTCCACCACCCCAAAATACCATTCTGGACATAAAGGAAATAGCAGCAGCCAGCATTGCTGCAATACTTGAAACTAAAATGTCTCTATTTTTTATATGTGATAATTCATGTGCAAGGACTCCTTCTAATTCATTTCTATTCAAAAGTTTTAAAATACCAGTTGTTACTGCTACTTTTGCATTTTTTGGATTTCTGCCAGTTGCAAAAGCATTTGGTTGATCACTGTTAATTACATATAACTCAGGCATTGGCATTTTTTCTTTCTGTATAAGATTTGATATTATTTGGGTTACTTCTTCGAATTCTCCGTCTTTTATTGGTTGAGCTCTTGTTGATTTAATAGCTAAATTACCAGAAAAAAAGTATATAAAAAAATTAAAAATTACAGCAAAAAAGAGCGCAGAGATTACATCAAAACCTAAAGCAGTTGCTGAAAACAAGACGACCAAAGTCATTAGCGTTAGTAGTGCTGTAGTTTTTATAAAATTCATGATTTAATTATAAAATTGTTGTAATTATATTTTTTTTGCTTCCAAACAATAAAAGCCGCCAAGTCCATTTGAGTCTATGAGGGCCTTAAGCCCGGACAGTTGACTATTAATTTTCAAATTTTCCATACCTTCAGATAGCAAAAGTTTTTTTTGCAAATTATCAAAATACTCATCAAAACCATTAGAGATTAAAAAATCTCTCTGTAGTAACAATTTTGATTCATAGCCAAGGGTTTTTAGTTTTTTTATCACAGCAGAAAAATTAATATCATAAGTAATATCTACATTTCCCGGTTCTAATATTGGATCCACAGAAAGGTGGTGGTCTTTATAAGTCCTAAGTAATGACCTATACTTTCTTTTACTTCTATCCTTTTGTTCATAACCATAATCAAAAAAAAGAATATTTTTTGGACTTAATTTAATGATTATTTTTTCTAAAAATATATCAATATTTGTTTGAATTTCCACGTCTATATTTTCATCAGCCTTTATTTGGTTCCATTCAATCCATTCAACAGTCTTTGTTCTTGCCTCAACAAAATCATATGAAAAGATTCCATCATTAAAACAAACTATTTTTTCCTGCCATTTTCCTTCTTTATATACTGCAATAGAACAAGGAATGTTGTCTAAAACTTCATTTCCAAAAACCAAATCACTATTTTTAAAAGTAAGTTCTTCAAGGTTTGAGGCATTTTGGATATTTTTTTGACCCAACTCTGTTCTTGCTGTCGAAGATTTTTCAACAGCAAATTTATTTTTAGTTTTAATTTGTTCAATAAGTGATCCCGTTCCAGAACCAAATTCAGTAATATTTAAATCTAAATTGCTTTTTTGAATCCATTTATTAATAATTTTTCCAAAATACTTAGAAACTTCTGGAGAAGTAAGAAAATCTCCACTTTTCTTTGATCTAACTTTTTCATTAGTAAAAAAACCATGTTTTGAATAAAGAGCTTCCTCCATATATTCATCAAAAAATATTTTGTTGGTTTTATATTTTTTTAGAAGATAGTTATTAAATTCTTTGAATTCCAAGTTTTAATTACCAAAAAAAATCGAAGAGACATCGCCAAGGTAACTGAATATCCCAGGAAAAATACCTGCAACAAAAGTTATAAGAACTGTAAGGGCTCCTACAACTTTAAGAGGACTTTGAAATTCAAATGATTTTTCTTCTTCAGGATTTTTTAGTTCATCCATCCATATAACTTTTGAAATTCTTGCATAGTAAACAAGTGCAATAACTGCATTTATCGCACCTACTATAGCTAAGGAAATACCAATTATTTCCCCAGTGCTTAAAAGGCTTCTAAAGACCACAAACTTAGCAAACCAACCTCCAAGCGGAGGTATGCCTGCCAAAGAGAAAAAGAAAACAGTTGTTAGAACTCCAGTAAGAGGTGAGTGTTTCGCAATGCCTCCCCATTCATAAAAATTATCTGATTTCGTAAAGTTCGTAAAAAGATGTACTGATAAAAAGGCTCCTATATTCATAAAGGCATAAATAATTAAATAAGTGACGCTTGCAAAAATACCATCTTGATAATTTCCAGTTATTCCAGATACAGCGAGTGGAGCGATAATAAATCCCGCCTGAGATATTGAGGAATACGCAAGCAGCCTAACTGGGTTTGTTTGCTGTAGTGCTACTAAATTTCCTAGTGTCATTGTGGCACCTGCAACAATTGCTAAAATTACGCCCCAACTTTGGCCAGAACTTTCAAACACCTTCGTCAAAAGTATAATCAGTGCAACAAAGCCTGTAGCTTTGGAGCTAACTGAAAGATAAGCAGTTATTGGCAAAGGTGCGCCTTCATAAGTGTCTGGAGCCCATGAGTGAAATGGAACAACAGATATTTTAAATCCAATTCCTGAAATAACTAAAATAGCACTCAATAAAAGTACTGGCGAAGAGCCCAATGAGTTTGCAAGTAAATAGGCGGATATATCTGCGAAAACTAATTGTCCAGTTAATCCATAAATTAGCGAGAATCCATACAATATTAGAGAAGCCGAGAGAACGCCTAGTAAGAAGAATTTAATTGCACCTTCATTAGATTTTCTGTCTCCCTTTTTCCAACCAGATAATAAAAACATAGGCGTTGATGCTAACTCAATTCCAATAAATATTGTTAGCAGGTCCCTAGATGAACTTACTACTAAAGCTCCAAGTAGAGAGCTTAGGAGAAGGTAATAATACTCCCCTTGATAAAACTTATCACTTTCTATGAAGTTTATTGAAAGTAAAAAAGTCAAATAAGTGATGAGTATAAACAAGCCTTTAAGAATGATTGAAAATTTATCTACTACAAAGCTGTTGCCAAAAGTATAAATTGGATCTGAGTAAGTAGCCCACTGAATTACTAGGGGTGCTAAAGAAGCTAATGTCCCAAAAAGAGCAAAAGCTGCAACATAATATTTTGATTTTCTTGGAAGAATTAAATCTAATATTAAAGTTCCAACAATAGTGAATACAACTATTAACTCAGTTGAAATTGCAAAGTAGTTTATAGTAATTTTTATCCTCCAAATGCTTTAGAAAGAAGACTAACAACAGCATCATTAGTTGCTCCAAATATTAGCTTTGGAAATACACCGATAAGTATTGTTAGAATTACCAGTGGAATCCATGCAGCTAATTCATACCCGTCTGCATCATGAAGCTCCATTTCATTCCATTCATCAGATGGTTCACCAAGATTAACTCTTTGCAACATCCACAACAAATATCCTGCGGTTAATACAGTTCCAATAGCACCAGCGACCATTGATCCTCGAAAAACTGTAACATTTAACCCATCAAGTGGATTAAATGCTCCAAGTAATGCCATAAACTCTCCCCAAAATCCAGCAAGTCCTGGAAGGCCTAAAGAAGCCATTGCAGTAAACCCTAACAGTGCTCCAGTCTTTGGAAGTAGTTTCATATTTCCACCTAATCTTCCCATATCCCGAGTGTGATATGTGTGAGCCATGGATCCCGATAGGAAAAATAATAAGCCAGTAATCACTCCGTGTGCGACCATACCAATCATTGCAGCATTTATACCAATTGGTGTTAATGAAGCTATACCCAACATTACAAAACCCATGTGACCAACGGATGAAAATGCTATTAATCTCTTAAGATCAGTTTGAGCTAAACATGCAAGTGATCCATATATAATCCCTATTGCAGACAGAATTGCAATTGCAGGCGCCCAGGCTTTTGCTTGTTCCGGAAGTATTGGTATTGCGATTCTAACAAAACCATAAGATCCTAATTTCAAGAGTATTGCTGCTAACAATACTGAACCAACTGTAGGAGCTGCTGTGTGTGCATCGGGAAGCCAGGTATGTAACGGCCACATTGGTACTTTAACCGCAAAACCAAGAAACAAAACTGCAAAAACTAGCATCGCAAATGTTCCTGTAAATGCACCATTAGTTCCAAGCTCAATTAACTCAGGAATGCTAAAAGTTCTATTTCCTCTGTAATACAACCCTAAAAAGCCCAGTAACATAAATGCGGAACCAAATAGAGTAAAAACAAAAAACTTAATACTTGCATATAGTCTTGTTTCAATTTGATTTTTAAATCCTGCTACAGTTCTTACAGTTTTATCTCCCCAAATTCCAATCATAAAATACATCGGAAGAAGAACTATTTCAAAAAATACAAAAAACAATATTAAATCAAGTGCAACAAATGTGCCATTCATACCAGTCTCTAAAACTAAAATTAATGCAAGAAATCCCTTAGGACTTTTTGGTTCTGGTAGATGTTCAATTGAGTAAATAATTGCTAAAACTGTAATAAATGTAGACAAAATTAATAAAGGAAGAGATATTCCATCTATCCCAATTTCATAATTTGCGTTGATGCTTTTTATCCATGAAATTTTATTACCTAGTTGTAATTTGTCTGCATTAGAAAAATCAAACTGAGGTAGGAGTAAGGCACTTAAAATAAAGGTGAGTATTGACGATACTAATGCGAAGCCTTTGATTAAAAGCTCTTGGCTTTTTGGTATTGCGGTCAAAATTAATGCACTAATTAAAGGCAGAAAGACTACTGCCGTCAATCCTGTACCGTTTGTTAATAATTCCACTTTTCCTCCTATATAATAAACAAAATTAATAAACTAATCGTCACAACGCCACCTAAAAATAACATTAAATATTGCTGTGTTCTTCCTGTTTGTAGTAATTTAATTTTCCCACCAAAGCTATCAGTTCCTGTGGAAGACATATTCAAAACTTTATCGATTCCATTTTGATCAATATTGTTATAAACTATTGCACCCATAAATGATGCAAGCTGACCGAACCCATTAACAAATCTATCTATTACATTTGTGTTAAATGCATCAACTGCTTTAGCCATATTTAATTTGATTGGATCAATAATAAATTTGAAATAGAAATCATCAATGTAGTATTTATTTTCTAATACTTTCCAAATAGGTTCGATTTTAATTTTGTCGTCTCCAGTCTCAGCACTGCCTTGAAGTTGGTATAAATAATAACCTAGACCTATCCCAAGCAATCCTGCAGTTAAACCAAGTCCTAGAGCAAATAAATCGAAGCTTTCTGGGTGATATTCAATAATAGGATTTTTACGAGTAGTCACCCATTTGGTAAAGCCTGTGTAAACCCCTGGAATATTAACCCATCCAGAAGCTGCTGCAAATACAGCCAGTACAACTAAAGGGGTTGTCATCATGGAATCTGACTCATGTGGATGCCCGTGACCTCTATACTCTCCTAGGAAAGTAAGGCAAACTGCTCTAGTCATATAAAAAGCCGTTATGAAAGCACCTAATACAGCTATAAAGAAAAAGGTTGTTTCACCTTCATGATTAAAAGATGCAAGGATTTCATCCTTAGAAAAAAAGCCTGCGAATGGTGGTAAACCGGCAAGTGCTACTGTTCCAATAATAAATGTTGAAAAAGTTTTTGGCATGACTTTCCTCAAACCACCCATCTCTAACATACTATTACTGTGTACTGCATGTATTACTGATCCAGCCCCTAGAAATAATAAAGCTTTAAAAAACGCATGTGTCCACAAATGAAAGAGTGCTGCAGTGTACGCTCCAGAACCAATTGCGGCAACCATATAACCAAGCTGACTTACAGTTGAATATGCGAGAACTTTCTTTAGATCATCTTGAACAATTGCTATAAGTCCAGCCGTAAGAAGAGTTATTACTCCAAATAACATTACAATGTCTAATGCTTCATTTGCTATTCCTTGATAAAAAGGGAACATTCTAGCTAATAAGTAGACTCCTGCAGTGACCATTGTTGCAGCATGCATTAGTGCTGAAACTGGAGTTGGGCCTGCCATTGCGTCGGGTAGCCAGACATGTAGTGGAAACTGTGCGCTTTTACCCATTGCACCTATAAATAGCAATACCCCGGCAACAAATGCAACATTTTTTATTGCTGGATAATCATGTGTTGCTTGATACAGAATTTCAGATATTCTCATAGTGCCAGTATTTAAAGCCAGGATTATTATTCCAATCATTAAGCCCACATCAGCAATCTTATTTGTAATAAAAGCCTTCATAGCTGCTGAAGAGTTATCCTTGACTTCCCAGTAATGTCCTATAAGTAAATACGAACAGACTCCAACTAGCTCCCAACCAATTAAAATTTGGATTAACGTAGGTGAAGAAACTAATACAAGCATACTTCCTGCAAATAAAGTCAAGGACGTAAAGAAAAATGTATATCTTATTTCACCTTCCATATAATTTGTCGCATAAATAAATACAAGAAGTGCGACAAGTCCAACAACAAAGTACATCATGATTGATAGACCATCTACTACCCAACCGAATTCAATATCAAATTGTCCGATATTTCCAACATTAATAAAAAATTCATTGGCAACCCCTTCAGTTACATGAAGGTACATTAAAGCTAAGCTATAAATAAAAATTATGCCGATGGTGCCCAATGCAATTTCAGCACCCTTTAGTGGAAGGCTCTTTCCTGTAAAAGTAATTATTAGTGCAGCTATAAAAGGAAGAACTACAAGGACCCAAGCAAATTCAGCAAGTACGCCGCCATCTGTGTAGACGACCTCACTCTCAGCGAACAAATTAATATTTGTTTTTACCATTTCATTAAATCAAATTCGTTAATGTTTGCGGTTTGTCTATTTCTAAACAACATGAGTACAATCGCAAGACCAATTCCAACCTCAGCAGCAGCAATTGTAATAATAAAAATTGTGAAAATTTGTCCTTGCATCAAAGTATCTGCAAGCATGGTATCAAACATAATAAAGTTGATATTGACAGAATTCAAAATTAACTCAATTGACAATAAAACCATTACGGCATTTCTTCTAACTAAGATTCCATAAATACCTAAAGAAAATAGAGCAGCTGCAACAACTAATACAGGCTGAACAATCATACTTGATCCTCATCAATTAATGCTTCGTCTTTCCTAGCAAGGGTTATGCCACCAATTAAAGCTGCGAGTAAAACAAAAGACACTAGTTCAAATGGGAATACAAATCTACTAAGTAGTATTTCACCTAATAGCTCTGTTGAAGAACCGGATGTTATCGTCACATTGCCATCAAAACCATTAATTAATATATATGAGAATAGAAGAAAAATTGATCCAGCTATTGCTGCTCCCAATTTTTTATTTTTATCGTTATCAAGTTCTGCATTTTTGCCAAGGGGAGCACGTGTAATCATAATACCGAACAAGAAAAGAACTATTACTGCTCCAATATAAACAAGAACCAAGACAAGTGCTACGAACTCTGTTGACAACATTAAAAACAATATTGCCGTTAAAGCCAAAGTAAAAACTAATGAAATAGCTGCATGAATAACATTTGAGGTTGTAACCACCCTTATTGCAGTTGAAAGAAGCGCAAGAAGAACGAAATAAGTTACAATTTCAAAAATTTCCATTTTTAGCTTTCTAGACCTTCAGCCTCTGGAACAGTTTTTAACCAATCATCCAAACGTTCTTTGTCGTGCAACATGTCGCCCATGTTAAATTCAGAATATTCATATTCAGGTGACCAAAATAATGCATCAAAAGGACAAACTTCTACACAGATTCCACAGTACATACATAATGCATAATCAATATCAAACCTATCTAGAACAGCTCTACTTCTTTGCCTACCACCAGGTTTAGATGGAGGTTGTAATTCTTTATGGCCCTCAATATAAATACACCAATCTGGGCATTGACGGGCACAAAGCATGCAACTAGTGCATGCTTCTTGATCTAAAGCAATCACACCTCTTGCTCTTGGTGCAACTTTCTCTTTTTCAAACGGATAGTTTACATTTGGTTTTGAATGGAAAGGAGACAAAGTTTTTAACATATTAACAATAACGATTTTTATTCCAATTAAAAATCCAGGCACTTTTGGTTTAAATGTTTTCATTAAAATCCAACCTTCATAACTGCAGTTACAAGAATATTAACTAAAGATGCAGGAATAAGTATCTTCCATGCAAGATTTTGAAGTTGATCTTCTCGGAATCTTGGTTGGGACCATCTTATTGCAACCAAGATAAAACCTAAAATAGCTGTCTTTGTCAAAAGAACTACTGGTCCATAAAAGTTTACCCATTCAGTTGGAAGGAGTGGTACGTGGTAACCACCAAGGAATAATGTTGAGGCAATTGCACACAAAATAAACATATTCATGTATTCAGAAATATAAAATATTAGAAACCTAATACCAGAGTATTCTGTCATAAAACCCATAGTTAGTTCTGATTCACCAATTGGCATATCAAACGGTACTCTCATCATTTCAGCTGTTGCAGCAACCATGAAAATTAAGAATCCTACAATCTGTCCCCCAACTACAAAAGGTACTCCCCATTCAATTTGCTTTTCTACTATTCCAACTAGTGACATAGTTTCAGCTTGAATAACTACTCCAACAACAGCAAGAATTAACGGAAGTTCATAAGCTATAAGCTGTCCTGCAGCTCTCAAACCACCCATTAGAGAATATTTGTTTGCTGATGACCATCCAGCAGTTAGCACACCTATAGTTCCCAAAGAGCTGATCGCAAGTGCAAAGAAAACACCCAATTCTAAATCTGCTACTACCAAAGTTGGGCTCATTGGGACTACTGCAAAAAGTGCGACGCAAGAAACCATAACATAAGCAGGTGCCCATTTAAACACGGGCCTATCAACTTCTGTAGGGATAATGTCTTCTTTTTGAACAAATTTAAGTATTTCCGCAAGAGGAAATATGAAACCTCTAAGTCCTACATGTAAAGGACCCGGTCTTCGTTGCATCCATGAAGCACCCTTTACATCCATTATCGTGAATATAACTGCTCCGTTCAAAGCAGCAATCGCAAGAAATCCAACCTTGACTAAAACTTCTGTCATCTATCTACATCTCCTAGAACAAAGTCTAAACTTCCCATAATTGCAATTAAGTCTGGGAGTAAAGCCCCCTCAAGCATAATAGGTAAAATAGAAACATTGCTGAACGAAGCTGTACGAACTTTAAGTCTGTAAGGCCCTAACCCACCGTCTGAGACTATATAGTAACCCATTTCACCTTTTGGATTTTCTGCTCTTACATAAGTACGTCCTTGGGGAACTTTGATAACTTTGGGTACCTTTGCTTGTAGTGGGCCAGATGGCATAGAGTCGATTGCTTGTAAAACAATTTTTGCAGATTCAACCATTTCTTTTACTCTGACATCCCATCTGTCGTAACAATCTCCATTCTCTCCAACTGGAATATCATAATCAAATTGATCATATGGCAGATAATCTGTCTGGGTTCTTAAGTCTGACTTAACTCCTGATGCCCTGAGTATTGGGCCAGAAACACCATAGGCTTCTGCTGTTTCTGCAGTGAGAACGCCTACATTTTTGGTTCTTTTCTTAAAAACTTCATTTCCACCAATTAAATTTTGAAATTGATCAGCTGCCTGTATAACTTTTTCCATGGCTACTTTTGTATCTCTATAAAATCCAGCGGGTAAATCTTGAATATTTTTTTTCGAAGTGGGCCCTGCTCCGGCAGCGGGTTTTACTCCTCCAATACGATTAAAGTTTGGATGAAAACGTCCTCCAGTTACTGACTCTATCAAATCTAAAACTCGTTCCCTATCTTCCATTGCATAAAAAATTGGGGTTAGAGCACCAACCTCAAGAGCGTATGCGCCATTAAAGACGAAATGTGAAGAAATTCTGGCCATCTCAGTAAGAATTAGTCTGATATGCTTTGCTCTTTCGGGTACTTCTATTTCCATTAATCTTTCAGCTCCTGCAATAAATGGAATCTCATTTGAAAACCCTGCAACCCAATCTATTCGATTTACAAGTGTTGTAATTTGAGGATAAGATCTTACTTCTGCGAGCTTTTCATATCCGCGATGCATATAGCCCAAAACAGGTTTTACATCATGTACTTTTTCACCATCTACTTTTGCTACCAGTCTTAAAACTCCATGAGTAGATGGATGTTGAGGTCCGATGTTAAGTGTCATATCTTCAGTTTCAATTTCAACTGATACAGAAGCCTCTGAAAAACTGTTCATATTCTGTGGATCTAAAGCATTAACCATCTACTGATCCATCACTTTCTGATTCTTCTGGCATTCCCTCAACATCTACATCTCCCGGCCAAGGTTTAACTTCTCTACTTATTAACTCAAAAGATTTCAGCATAGGATTTCCTTCATACCCATCAGGAAGATAAAGTTTTTCAAGATTTGGATGATTTTCAAAATTTATACCAAACATTTCGTACGCTTCTCTTTCATGCCAATTTGCACCAGCGTACACATCAATAAGTGAGTTAATATTTGGCTCTGATTTACTAATACTTGTTGATACAGTAACTAAGTTAGTATTGTCTAAATCTGACAGGCATGTGATTATTTCAAAACTAGGAGAAACACTCTCTTTTGGTGCTTCACCAACAGAAACTTCATTGTCCCAATCTATTGCTGAGAGCCAGGAGAAAAATTTTAAATTAAATTCATCTCTAAGTTTTTTATGTACATCAATCCACTCTGTTGAATCAATTTTTATATTGATTGTTTCAAACTCAAGAGTTGCCTCTTTAAAGCTTTCTTTTATGTTGTTAAAAAATTCTTCCATTTTAAATTGGCTCAGTTTGAACTTCTAACCACTTCTCTTTCATGTCTTCTCCGCGAATTTTTTTCTGTAGAAGAATAATACCTTCCTGCAATGCCTCAGGTCTTGGTGGACAACCGGGAACATAAACATCAACAGGTATTAATTGATCTACTCCCTTGGTGACTGAGTAAGAGTCCCAATAAGGTCCACCACTATTAGAACAAGATCCCATTGAAATAACATATTTTGGCTCTGGCATTTGGTCATAAAGCCTTTTCACAGAAGGAGCCATTTTATCTGTTACTGTGCCTGCAACAATCATAAAATCCGCCTGACGTGGAGATGCTGGAAGTGGAATAACTCCTAACCTCATAAAATCATGTCTTGGCCCGCTTACAGCCATAACCTCAATAGCGCAACATGCTAATCCAAATTGAAAGTACCATAGCGAGTATGATCTAGCCCAGTTGAATACTGAGGATATAGGCTTTGGTAGGCCGAATTTATCTACGACTCCCATTTTAAGACATCCTTTCTTATTGCGTATATAAGTCCAATTAACAAAATAAAAATAAAAACAAACATTTCAATTAAGCCAAAGTAGCCAAGTTTTTCTAGGTTGATAGCCCATGGAAATATGAAGACCGCTTCGACATCAAATATTACGAAAAGCAAGCCGAATATATAATACCTTACGTATGTTTGACTCCATCCAGTTCCAACTGGATCAACACCACATTCATAAGTTTGCAACTTTTCTTCATAAGGCTTGTTTGGTCTTAGTACTGAAGCTACTCCAAGAAGCAATACGACAAGAAAGAGGCCAAAACCTAGCACTGCTCCTATGGTCACGTAATCTTGAAAATAAGAAATCATAATTTATAGTTTAGTTAAACCTCTAAAAAGTTTAGTTTTTTCTCAAACTTCAGTGTAATTTTTTTGTAAGATTTTTTATAAGTGATTAATAAAAAATTATTACAAGAACCTAACCTAATAGATCTTTCGAGAGAAATTTTTAAAGCAGCAGTTCGTGACAAAGTTGAAATAGATACAAGATTTGAACTTTTGTCACAAGATCTTTACGAGGCAGATACTATAAACTTCATACTGGCTGATGGTCTTGGTTATGAAAATCTAAGTAGTACAGATTCTTCTTTGAATAAGAACATTACTCGATCTATTAACACAACATTTCCTTCATCAACGAACGTTGCCTTATCATCAATATCCTTCATGAAGAATCCAATTGAGCATGGCTTGATAGGATATTACATGTATGACAAATCAAAATATGGCCTCATAAATGCTTTAAATTGGAATGAGGATAATAAAAATTTATTATCAAATAATTATTATCAAAAACAAAGTTCAATTTGGAAAATTTTTAAAGATAACAAAATTTATGCTTCGAATTTTCAACCTAGAAACCTGGTTGGAAGTACACTATCAAATTTTTTGTATGAGCAATCGAATACTATTCCTTATGATGATGCACAAAGTCTTCTAGAGCTGTTATCAGATTCTTCGATTTTAGAAAATAGGTTTAATTTTATCTATTATCCATTAATTGACGTTACAGCCCATATATTTGGAGTGAATTCAGATGAGTGGCAAATTGAAATAACTAAATTTGAAAAATTGGTTAATGAGATTTCTAATATTAGTAACAAAAAAACAAAAACAATAATTTCTGCTGATCATGGTCTTGTAAATATTAACGATGAATTTCGTCATCATTTGAATTATGGTGATGACCTACAAATATACGGAGACCAACGTTCAGTTTATATAAATGGGGCTAAAGAAAATGTTTTAGAAACTTTTTCTGAAATACCAGGTGTTTTATTGGAGCAACATGAGTTGTCTTATCTTCTAGGAGACCCAATAGATGAATTTTTGCAGTCAATTTATCCTGATTTTTGTTTTTTAGTTGAAGATAAAAATATCGTATATCCAAAACATCTTTCGGCAAAATTAAAGGGTTACCATGGAGGAATATCCGAAGAGGAGTTAAAAATTCCAATTATTGAATTCTCTAACTTCTAAGTTACTTATACTAAGAATGTGAAAAATTTAAAAATTTTGCTTCTTCTGTTAACATTTTCTTTTTGTTCCCAGTCCAGTGAAATGACAATGGGGGCTCCTGAGCCATATTTTGGAGGAGTAGAAGATATGGCTACTTCTGAAGTAGCTTTCTCAAGAGAATCTTCTTTTTCACAAGGTGACTATATCATTAAGACTGCTTATGCAAGCACAGACGTTAGTTCATCTAATTTTGAAAATACAATTGATGAAGTAGAACTATTGGTAAAGAATTTCAATGGAAATATTTCTAATACGTATCTGTCAACAAATTACCAAGGACTTAAAAGTTATAACTTAACTATGAATATTCCAGCTGAGGATTTTGAGAGTTTTCTAAAGGCAGTAGAGGATATTTCAAAGTTTACAAACATAAATTTAAATGCAAATGATGTAACAAAATATGTTCTTGATATAGATTCAAGATTGAAATCATTAAATAACGAGAAGGAAGCGCTTGAAGAAATTAAAGCGGAAGCTGTTTCGACATCAGATAAGCTTCAAGTGCAGTCTCAACTTCGTTACATAAATCAAGACATTCAAGTTTTGGAAGGACAAAAAGAATATTATGAAAATTCAGTGTCGTACTCTTCTTTGACATTAGATATTAGAGAGGGTTCTGGAGTATCGCTGTTTTCATGGAATTATTATGTTCAAAGAGCATTAAATTGGATTGAATCAATTATTGGTTTTGTAGTATCTTTTGGAATAATTGCAGTTCCGTTATTGTTGCTAGTATTAGGATTTAGAAAATTTAGATCTAAAGACTAATGGCGCTTTCTTATATTGGATTATTTTTAATTATTATTCTTATTATATTTTTTGGAAAAAAAATTAAATAATTATTTAATTTGGTTGATATGTTCCAAAAAATACTTGCCAAGCAAGACAAGTCTTAGCAAGCAAGCTTAACCAAATGTAAGCTCTTTCACCGTACAGATAGTCTTTCCATTTACCTACTTGCTTATATTGCAAAATCATATTTATTGAAAAGGTATTAAAGAATAAAAATATACTGACAAAAATCCACACAACAAATTGTGGAACTCCTTGGGGATTAGAGTCAGTTGCAACCCCATCACCTATTAGGTTAATAAATATAAAAACCCAAGGCGCAACACCAACTAGACAACCCATTATGTAACTTGTCCAATCAACTTTTTCTGTGTATTGATTGTGAACTTCCATCATCCATCCAAACCAACACATAGCTGCGTTCATAAAAAATATTCCAGCTAATGCCCAAATATCATAGATACCAACTAGAAGTGCAATAAGAACAATCATCACTGATGCACTTATAGAGTATTCAATCCATCTGACCTTGTTTATTCCTTTTGATAAGTCCTCTTTGTACTTTTTATAAAAAGGACCGGAAATTAAATAGTGAGCAACAGCTGACGCTAGTAAGAAAGTTGCAACAGCTGGACCAAAATTTGTAACTTCTGTCCAGATTTCTAATTCTGGAACAAGAGCAAAGCTTGATGGATCGTTGGGAGAGCCAACTCCAACAAGTTGAGTCAGGGTTATTGGAACAACAAAATCTGAATTAACAACTGTTCCAAGCCAAAATAAAAGCCCTCCCTGAATAAGATGGACTGTTCCCATAATTAAGTTAAACTTTTTTAATTTTTGAATTTTTGTTTCCACGCTCCCCCTTTAAATTCAGTAAGCTAAGTTTAGTTTTCTAATTAAAATTAAATCATGGATAAACAATTAATTTTTTCAGAAATTGAATCACTAATGTTTGATTTAGACACATTAGTAAAATCATTAGCAAATTCTCGAGAATATATATCTGAAAATGAAGTTTCACGAGCAAATACAAAATTATCAGAGATTGAAATAGAACTGCAGTCACTCGCAGGTAGAGTAGCTTATATCAAATCGTCAATTTGAGGGAAAAGTTGTTACCTCTGATATATTGATATTTACTTTATCACCAGTTTCATAAATAGTATTTGGAAGTGACCTTGCTCTAAAAACTTCACCTTTACTATTTTGAAATGAAATAACCTGGTCATGACCATAAAATGTACATTCTTTAACAACATAACTTCCTTCGGAATCAAGGAGTAGTTCAATACATTCTGGTCGTATTGAAACATCTAATGCACCATTATATGCAGTAACAAAAGTGCCCAAGGATGTTTCCACCCTGCCGTCTACTGAAAAGCCTTTTAGTATGTTTGGGTCACCAACAGAATTTGCAACAGTCTGACTAACTGGATTTAGATAAATTTCTTGTGGAGTAGCGCTTTGAATAACACTTCCATTTTCTAAAACACTTACAACATCACAAACAGATAATGCCTCTTCTTGATCGTGAGTAACAATTATTGCAGTAGTTTCAGTTTGCCTTAATAATGAGACTACTTCTTCTCTGAGATCTCTGGCCATATGTGCGTCTAAGCTTGTAAATGGTTCATCTAAAAGAATGACCTCTGGTTTAGGAGCTAAAGCTCTAGCAAGAGAAACTCTTTGTTGCTGTCCCCCAGATAATTCCTGAGGAAATTTATTTCTGTAAGTTTCGAGATTACACATTGAAAGAACCTCTTCTAATCTTCCGCTTTTAACTTCATCACGTGAGAGTCCGAATGATATGTTTTTTTCAACATTTAAATGCGGGAATAAAGCATAATCTTGAAAAACCATTCCAACATTTCTTTCTTCTGGTGGTAGAAAAGTATCTTCACTTGATATAACTCTATTTCGCATTTCAATAATTCCTGAATCTGGTTTATCAAATCCTGCTAGTAATCTCAGTGCAGTTGTTTTCCCTGAACCCGAAATTCCTAAAATTCCTACAATAGAACCATTCCAAACGTCTAAATTAAAATCAGACAATACTAATTCTGATCCATATGATTTAGTAACTGATCTCGCTCTTATAATTAAATTTTCAAATGCCATTAGCTATTTAAGTTCCTTGTACTAAGTATATATGTAGGCAATGCACTAATTGCCAACAAAATAAAAGCAGAAAAAGCTGCTTGAGTAAACAAAGCCTCTGAAGCGTAAGACCATATATCTACAGCCATGGTGTTAAATCCAGTTGGCCTGAGTAAAAGAGTTTGTGGCAACTCTTTCATTGTTGAGAGAAACACAAGTGCAGCACCAGCAACTAAACCTCTATAAATTAATGGAAAAGTTACCTTAAAAAAAGTATCTAATTTAGATAAACCTAGGCCAGTACTTGCTTCAATGTATGATAACTTTACTTGTTCCATTGAAGCTTGCCCTCCTCCAACTGCTTGTGGTAAAAAAACTATCAAGTATGAGATTATAAGTGTTGTGAAAGTTTGATAAATTGCAGGAAAAATTTTAATTGTAATAAATAACATCGATATACCAACGGCTATGTGTGGAAGGCCATATAAGGTAAGAGTAACTTTTTCAAAAATATCACCAAATTTTGATCTATATTGTGAAATCATCACAACTATTGGAGTGGCTATAACCATCGCAAAAACTGAAGTAACTGAAGCAGCGGTTAAAGAACCTGCTACACCAGAAAGTGCACCGCTTACTGAATTTCCATTAGCTAATCCTCTAATTAACCAGTAGGACAAGACACTAACTGGAAGAAGTAAGCTAAAGAATATAACAACAGCAAAAAATGTTAATACAAGAACTTTGTTTCTTTGGGAAAGCTTAATTTTTGTAATTTCTCTAGGAGTTCCCGACACTTTAGCAGATCTACTTAATTCACTTCCGCGTTGCGCAAAGCTTATTACTAACGCCAATAATATCAAAAGAGTTGAGTAAAAAATTACCGGATCACCATTTATATTTATTACATAATATGAATATATTGCCTTTGTCATTGTTCCATATTTCATCAAAGAAACTGCTCCAAAATCAGATATAACATAAAGGCCAACTAGTAAAGAAGAATATATTATTGGTTTTTTTAATCTAGGTATAACAACATTCGTATACATTTTTATTTTTTTAACTCCTAAAGACCTTGCAGCATCTTCTACAGTTGAATCTAAATTTCTAAGAGCACTACTGCAAATTAATTGAACATAGGGATACGTGAAAAGTGTTAAGACTATCCAGCTACCAATAAAACCTTCAATTCCTGTAATTTCACTAACACCGTATTTAGAAAACAGATCCACAAACAAACCTTTAGGAGAAAATGCAGAAACATAAGTTAAAGCACCTATATAGGAGGGAATTACCAAAGGCAGTATTGTTAAAGAAAATAAAATTTTTGAACCGGGGAATTCATATCTAACAGTGAGAATAGAAATAAGTAGGCCTAGCAAAAGGCTAGAAAATATTACAGCAAAAAACAATAAAAGTGTATTGAATAACAAAGTAGTAACGTCCCATGAAGAGAGAAAACTTGCAAGATTTTTTGAAAAATTAGCAAATCTCCAAAACATATAAAATATTGGCATCAAAAATATTAATAATATAAACGTGTTTCCAACTAAAAGAGGTCTTGGTGTATTCACTTAATTAAGATTAAATAAAATATTTAAATAATAAAAGAAAAAATTCTGGTCAGATTTCTCTGACCAGAATTTTTTTGGCTTATGTTGATACTGACGGATGGACTAAAATCCTGCTTGAGCAATCAACTCTACTGCTTTTTCTTGCCATAGTGCTAAAGCTGACCAGTTGAGATCTGAAGGTGAATTCAGACTGTCAATTTCTGGTAGCAAAGCATTTGGCTGAATACCTGCAACAAGAGGGAACTCATATACTGTATTTGTAAATGTTTCTTGAGCACTTTGAGAATGTAAGAAATCAATGAATGCCATTGCCGCTGATTTATTTTGGCTTGAGGACAAAATACCAACACCTGCAGGCATAACCATTGCACCACATCCACCATCTAAGTAAACATTTTTAATAGGAGCACCAGCATCTTCTGCTAACACTCTTAGTGTGTAGTAATGATTGATCATTCCAATATCAAGCTCACCAGCTGCAGCTGCTGCTACTTGTGGTGAGTTTTTTGGATATTCTCCATATCCAAGACCATTAATTGCTGTTAGCCATTCTAAGACTTTTTCTTCACCATCAGACTCAATCATACAAGCAACCATTGCTATGAATGAAGAGTTTGTTGGAGCAAGTCCCAACCTATTACGGAATTTTTCGTTGGCTAATCCATAAATGTCACCTGGTAGTTCCGAATCCATAACGTCTCGTGTGTCTACAACAAGAGATCTTGATCTTCCAGATGTGCCTACCCAGTAGCCATTACTGTCTACTGCCCAGGATGGAACATTATCAAGAACGTCAGCTGGGAGTCTGTCAAAGAGGCCTGCCTTTGCAACGACACCAAGGCTTACTGGATCTTGTGAGAAGAATACATCAGCTGGGCTGATAGCACCCTCAAGTTCCAGTGTTCCTGCAAGAGCAGCGCTTTTTGCGTACCTTACTTCAACTTCAATTCCTGTAGTTGCTGAAAATTCTGCAATAACATCTGCAACAAGACTTTCTTTTCTACCACTATAAATGACGAGGGGTCCACTTTCTTCAGCTTCCCTCTCGGCTAATGCTGCTTCAACAGCTGCATCAATAGCTTCTTGTGATACTGTACCAGCTGGTCCTTGCTCTCCTGCTGGTCCTTGCTCTCCTGCTGTAGGGGAACAAGCGGTTAAAACCATCATGAAAGCAATTAAAATAACTGTAGTTTTTTTATTCATTTCAACCTTCGTTTGTTTGCTTAACTTTGTTAATAGTAGTTAACATTTTGAGTTAATGCTAATTAATTTTTAGATTTTTAATTCATGGTTTTTTTTAATTTATCGTATATTTAATTTATGTCTGAAAATAAAACAGGGGTGCTTTTAATTAACCTTGGCAGTCCAAAGGAGCTTACAAAAAAATCAGTTAGAAAATATTTAAAAGTGTTTTTATCTGATGATTATGTTTTGGACCTACCTAAAATACTTCAACAGATAATACTTCGAGTATTCATACTCCCCTTTAGGCCAAAAAACACCCTAGAAGCTTATGAACTTATTTGGACCCCTGAAGGTTCTCCATTAATTATATCTACAGAAAGCATTGCAAAAAAATTATCTTCAAAAACTGGCTGGGATGTCGATTATGCAATGAGGTATGAAGACCCAAGCATTGAAAATGCATTACTAAATTTTAAAAGCAAGGGAATTTATAAAATTATAGTTATATCTCTTTATCCTCATAACGCTATGGCAACAACTATAACTACTGAAATAGAAACTAGAATTGTAGCCAACAAACTCTCAGAAGATTTTGAATTAGTTTTTACAAAACCTTTTTTTGATAATGAAATATACATAAATGCCATAAGTAAAACCATAAAGCCTCATATCGAAAAAGCTTCATTTGACAAAATTGTCTTTAGTTATCATGGGATTCCTAAGCGACAAGCAAAAAAAACTGACGAGACAGGTGAACATTGCTTTTCAGATGGTAACTGTTGTGAGATTGTAGGTGATGGCTCAAAAGATTGCTACAGATCTCATACAAGGATTGCTTCAGACTTAACGGCAAAAAAACTAGGATTAAGTGATGATCAATGGGAAGTTGCTTATCAATCTAGGTTAGGTCCTGGATGGCTTACTCCCTTCACAGACAAAAGGCTTGCTGAATTACCAGAAGAGGGTAAAAAGAATATAGCTGTGTTATGCCCATCCTTTATATCAGATTGCCTTGAAACTTTAGAAGAGATAGATATTCGAGGAAGAAAAACATTTTTTGATGCTGGGGGTAAGAATATGACATACATACCATGCCTTAATGATTCAGAGGATACAATTAATCTTTTAGAAAATTTAGTTAAGGGTGCCTGATTTTGTGAGCCTTTTAAAATTTAAGGATTTGACAACAAATTTACCACCATTACGAACAAACCACATAAATCCGGCTAACACGTAAGCATAAGGACACATCATATTATTACTATTATACATTAAATACTAGAATATTAATAATGCAAAAAGATCCCAAGCTCGTAAGAAAATATGAACCAATTATATGGTTGTTGTTTTTTGGATTAACATTTGCTGTTGGCTGCCCTGCTTTTTAATCTTACTACATTTAGTGTTAATAACTGTTAACATATATTTCAATGAACAATAATCCAAATATTTTCATGCAAAGCGATATTGAGAAGCTGCCAAATTCTTTTTATTCACATGCTGAAGCAATATTCCATTTATCTGAAGTTGGAATTGACGTAAAACAAGTACGTGTTGCTGACTGGTTGGGTGTCAGTAGAGCTAATGTATCACAAGTTATAGGAAGAATGCAGAACAGCGGTTTGATTGAGTTTGGTGATGAATTAAAGCTTACTAAAAAAGGTGACTACCTTGCGAAAATGGTAGCTAGAAGACACAGAATTGTTGAACGATTTCTTTCTGAAATTTTAGATTTACCATGGGATCAGGTTTACGAAGAAACTAAAAAATGGGAAAATGTTTTAAGTTCTATTACCGAAGATGCGATGTTAAAAATCCTTGGTAACCCAAAAACTGGATTATTTGGAAACCCTATTCCATATTCTAATTATTTTGAAGGACCAATGGATAGATTGTATGATGTTGATACAAACAAAAAATATTCAATTGTTAAAATTTCTGAAGAGCTAAAAAGAGACAGTTCTGTTATTTCTTTTCTTAAAAAAAATAACATTTTGCCTGGAAATAAGATCTACATATCAAGTACTAACAAATACTCTATTACCGTTAGTGTGACAGAAGATAATTTTTTTGGTCTTGATCAATTTATAGCAAAAAGGGTATTTGTTAGTTAGTTCAATTTATGGTTAAACAAGAGAATTTTATAATTAGAGTATGAGAGAATTATTATCAAATATCCCATATGAACTATTTAGCTATATTGGTGGAGGAATCTTTTTATTTGTAATTTTGTACAAATTTTTTCCAAATCTTTTTATCAGGATTCACAAACCAATATTTTTTACAATTGGTATTTTGTCTTTGTCTTTGGGATATGTAGGAATAGTTGTTCCAGGCCTTCCTACAACAGTTTTTATATTGATTGCTGCTTGGGCTTTTTCAAAATGTTCAGAAAGATTTACTATATGGTTAGAAAGTCACAGAATATTTGGACCTATAATTTTAAATTGGAAAACATATAGAGGCCTATCTAGAAGAGCTAAAAAGCTTGCTATATCTATGATCATTCCAACTTTTGTATTAACAATCTATTTTGTTTTTTCATTAGTTGGCGACTTAATCTTTGGTGCATTCGGAATTGCACTTTGTACATGGCTTGCAACTAGACCTGAACCACCATTAGAAAACGGGGCTTAAATTTAGTTAGCTTCTGGGATTTGATAGCCTATCGGAGAAACCTTATCTAATTCAAAAACATCTCTTGCTTGAGCCTCGTAATTTAGACCAATAGAGATTTGATCTCCTTCAGTTACTCTATTGCCATTCTCATCTAGCCTTGCATTCATGGTTGCTTTTTTACCTGATTTACAAATTGTTTTTATTTCAGTCATTTCATCAGCCCAGGCTAATAAATATACACTTCCTGGAAAAGGTTCACCACGAAAATCTGTTCTCAAACCATAGCAAAGAACAGGAATTTTTAGCTTATCTACAACCAAAGACAATTGAAGCACTTGTTTTGGACTAAGAAACTGTGATTCATCAACAAGAATACAAGACACTTTTTCCCTCTGATGTTCATGTGCAGTCCAAACATATAGATCATCATCAGCAGTAAAAATTTCACATTCCCTGTCCAAACCAATTCTTGAAGCAATTTTTCCCTCTCCAAATCTATCATCTAGTTTTGGTGTGAATAAAAGAGTTCTCATATTTCTCTCTTCATAGTTATGCGCAGACTGTAAGAGAGTTGTGCTTTTTCCAGCATTCATTGCTGCATAATAAAAATATAATTTTGCCATTTCTTATATATTAGTTATTTAATTTATTGTTGCTATCGAACAGCAACTATTCTTCCAACAGTTTTTCTGCTTCCAATCATGTCAAGATACTCGACAATTTCATCAAATTTAATAGTTTTAAAGACAGGTTCAATTTGTTGATTAGTGTATAAATCAAATATTAACTCCATCCTTGATTGAAGATATTTTTTATCATCATTTTCGAAACTGATCATGAAAACTCCCATTATTGAAATATTCTTAACAAGTAAATAGCTAAGCGGTTGGGAGGGAATATTTCCACTTGCAAAGCCTACTATCAGTGCTCGGCCTTCAGAACTTAGCAGTCGTATTCCTTGTTCATACGGTTCGCCTCCAACTTGATCATAAAAGATATCCACTGGTCTTTTACCAAATTTTGCTTCCACAGTTTCTCTTAAATCTTCCTCTTGATAATTTATTACTAAATCTGGTGCAAATTGTTTAACTAACTCTTTCTTTTTCTCAGAACCTACTGCGGCAATAACTCTTGCACCAGATATCTTTGCAAGTTGAATAGCTGATAATCCCACTCCACCTGCTGCTGCATTCACTAATACCAGTTCATTAGGTTTTATTTGAGCTCTTCTGTGTAGTGCAAAGTCTGAAGTAAGATATGACATAAGAATTGCCGCACCCACTTCAAATGAAATATTTTCAGGAAGTTTATAAGTTAGATTTTCGGACACCACACAAACATCACCAAAACTTCCATGTCTTCCAGATCTAAATACAGTGGTTGCTGCTACAACTCTATCTCCTACTTCAAATTGGCTCTCTTCATGGCACTCCTTTACGTATCCTGCAACCTCAAAACCAGGTACAAATGGATGTTTTGGGTTCGATTGATACAGCCCGCTTGATAGCAAAAGATCAGCATAATTTAGAGTTGCTGCTTTGGTTTCTATTATTAACTCTTTATCTTTGATTTTCGGGTATTCCATTGTTGTAAATTCAAGATCTGTGAATAAACCCATTTCTTTTTGAACTAATGCTTTGTATTCATTCATATCAATATCATAAAAGAATTTATTAATGGTAGTCTTTTTTTATGGAAGTAATTATTAAATACATACACATGATTGGTTTGTCAGTCTGGCTTGGGTCAATGGTGCTTTGGGCAGTTTTTGCGCCACAACTTTACAAAATTGATCCCACAAAAAAAACTACTGATGCGTTAAGAGGATACTTTAGTTCAGTTTCTTGGACATCATATTTTCTAGCATTTGTGTCTGGATTGACTCTTTACTTTTTAAATGAAAGCACTACTTCTAACTGGTATATTGAAGTTTTTGTTCTTGGATTAGCTGGTATTGTTATTGCTTTACATAGCTATGCAACAAAACTTAGTGCTGCATTAAGAGGTGCTTTCAATGGTTTGATGTTAATACTTGCTTTAGTCACTGTTTATCTTGCAACAATTTATATTTAAAAAGAGTTTATTAAGTCCAAATCTTCTTCTGCAATAATTCCATATCCTCGAGTAAGAATATTTTTGCTATCTTTTTCAATCAAAAACCAATATATTGTTTCACTGGAAGGTATGTCTAAATTTGTTAAAAACTGGTCTAGGTCGACATAAGCAGTAATTGTTCTATCTCTTATTCTGTCGTCTCTAATTCCTGCGCGCATTATTCCATCCAAATAAACTTCAAATAATTTTGAACTCTTTTGTACAGTTGGAACCTCAATAATGTTATGTGTGTCACCAAATCCATTATTTTCTAGCAAAGATATTGATTCATCAACCAGAGGTTGATGCCATTGTTGAAACGCAACAATAATAATTAGATTTTTATCAACAAAATCATCTGGTACAACTTTGTTTCTTTTATTTAAATCTCTTCCATTTATCTCTGGAAACTCTCCATATTCAACAGTCACTTCATTCTCCTGTTCTGCTTGACAACTTACAGAAAAAAATAAAATTAATAAAAGGAAGCTAGTCTTGAACCGGACCAAGGACTGCCTCAAGATTTTTAATTTGTTTATCCATTAATTTGTTAAAAATAGGTCCTACAAAGATTCCCAAAACAAAAAAAGGAAATTTGTATTTAATGTCTACTGAATAAGTAACTTCAGTACCTTTTGAATTTGCTGATAAAAAGATAGTGTCAACAATTGTAAATATAGAAGTGCTAGCTTGTAAAGAGACTCTTAAAGGAGGGCCCCATTCAATAATTTCATAATTGTATTCCCTTGGCTTATTGTTGAAATGTGTTTTTACTTTGAAAACTGAACCTTGTCTTAAAGGTTCTTTTGTAATAAGCTCGCCTTCATCACCTTCAGCCCATTTTTCTAAATTTCTAAAATCTGATAAAAAACCAAAAGCAGAATCTATATCTGTATTAACTGTTACTGTTCTTGAAAAATTTGGCATAAGTTTATATTAAGTTGATTAAATTTTTGTAGGAAATTGTTTATCTAAGATTTAAAGATCTATTTCTAAATCCTATAAACCCTATTGCCAAAAATATCATTATTTTACCCATGACTAGTAACAAGTCTTCTGCAAATAATCCATCTTGATAAGGGTTACCATATGCACCAAAAGATGAAAGGTTATCATCAAACCACTGAAAGAAATCATTTGTTCCAGCTAGTGAGTTAGTTAAATATTCAAATGCCATTAAACCTCCACCAAAAGCCCAAGCCATTGAAGATTTTCCAGTAAATGCTCCGAGCGCAAACCCAAGAGCACCATAGGTAATTCCAGCTAAAGCGGCTTGAAGTGTTGCTTTCATAAGTGGTACATAATCAAGTGTTTGACTAAGTTCCATAGTTGCAATTGGAATAAACATAATATTTGTCCATGCAAAAGTTACAAATAAACCGAATAGAACAGCAACAATTGATTGTGTTAAATACACAGAAGTTCTTGTCATTGGTAGAGCGGCAACAAATTCAAAAGTCCCATCCTCTTCTGCTTTTGAACCTAATTTATTTAAAAGAATTATTGTTGCAGTACCAATTAAAAGTGGGACAAAAGGAACTAAAAAATAAGTAGTTACCATTCCTTCTAATGTAAATACATTATCCCAATCCGAAATTCCCAATAAATTCATCATTGTTTCATTTTCTGACATTCCTCTAAAAGCTTCTCTTTGTGTGTCAATAAGCAAACTTTCTACACTTGAATTTGCAAAAGCTAATGGAAGTATAAGTAAGTAAACCCCGCCAAAAATTGCCCAATTTAAGATAAACTTTCTTGGGACTGTAATCATATATTTGAAATAGTTAAACATTATTCCTCTTTTCTGTCATAGAATGTGAAAAAAGCATCTTCTAAATCTTGACCTTCTTCTTTTGCTTTATTTAAAAATGTCTCATATGTTTCATCATATACTTTTGCACCTTCTCTTAAAACAGCCATCGAGTCGGCAACTTTTTCAACCTCAGAAATAATGTGTGATGATAAAAGTATTGCGGCACCATTCTTAGCAAATTCTTTTACTATTTCAAAAAACGTTCTTTGATGAAAGGGATCTAGGCCTGAAGTTGGTTCATCTAAAATTAATGCCTTTGGCTTATGAAGTACCGCAAGTATCAATGCAACTTTTTGTCTGTTACCTTTAGATAATTCTTTGAGGGTTTGGTCAACTTCTAATTCAAACTTTTCTGCTAATTCCATTGCATAGTTAGTTGATTGACCTCTCATGTCTGCACCAAGTTTAAATAGTGACTTAGAATTTAAATTTTGTGGAAGTTGAGGATCTCCAGGTAGATATCCTATTATTTTTTTTGCCTCAACAGGGTTTTCAATTGTATTAATTCCCTCGACTGAGAGTATTCCTTGCGAAGGAATTAAAAATCCCATAAGACTTCTCATTGTTGTAGATTTTCCAGCCCCATTAGGACCAAGAAGCCCTTTAACCTCGCCATTATCAACAGAGATATTGATATCTCCAACACCTTTTCCATTTTTGTATCTCATAGTGAGATTTTTAATTTCAATCACAAAATAATCTTAAATCAAAGATTGATAATTTAAAACTACTCTTCAGTGTTTTCGTTTTTTTGTTTATTCCTTAACCAGGTCAATAGTAAAGCAGGTACTAGAAACATCAACATTTCATCCCAACCACCCTGATGATTAAGTGCAGGTGGTGGAATTATTTTGGTGTACATTAGAGATAACCTTCGACCATCCAGCGAGTTATGTTAACAAGGGTATCTGGAAGTAATCCAAAATATATTGTTAAAGCAGCCAATAAACCTAGCAGTAGTTTGTCTGAGTTCTTAACCTGTATTTTTTCAACTACATTTTCTGTTTTCTCAACTGCTGCTACCCAAATTGGTCGTAAGTAAAAATAAAATCCCGCAACTGTAGTCAGCATTAAGACTGTTACCAATATATATCTCTCATATGACCAAAGATTGGTAATAAGGATAAATTTCGAGACGAATCCACTTGTTAATGGTAATCCTGCAAGGCCAAGCATGAATATTGAAAATGTAATTGTTATAAATTTATTTTCCTTAAATAACCCTGAGATATTTGAGATTTGAAAGTCCGAACTCAATTGACCGCTTATTATTGAAAAAACTGTAAAGATTCCAATTAATTGGATAATGTAAGTTATTAAATAAAACGTTGATGCACTTATTCCATAAACTCCTGAAGATATGCCAGAAAGTATAAAGCCTGATTGAATAACTCCACTATAAGCAATTAGTCTTTTCAAATCAGTTTGGTTTGCAGCAAATAAAGCGCCAGCGAGTACTGACAAGATTACAACCGCACCAAAAAATAAATCAAATTGATCAATAATGAATGTTAAAGAGACTGCAACGAGTCTTGCAAGGACTATGAATGATGAAACCTTTGCTACAGTTGCCATATATCCTACATATCCAGTAGGAGAACCCTGATATACGTCTGGTGCCCATGCTTGAAAAGGTGCAGCAGCAACTTTAAATAACAATCCAACAATTATCAATATCAATCCTACAAATGTTGTTAGTGGAACATTATCTGGTCCTATGAAACTAATTGCAATACTAGTTTCATACACACCAATTATTGATAGTGAGACATAGATTAGCGCAATACCATATACAAATATACACGAAGCAAGTGAACCAAGTAAGAAATATTTCAAAGCAGCTTCATTACTTAATTGATCTCCTCTGTTAAGTCCAGCTAAAGCGTATAAACTAATTGAACCAATTTCTAAACCTATGAATAACATTATGAAGTTCTCAGCATCAATCATTAATAAAAATCCAGATGCGGACATTAAAATTAGTATTAAAGCTTCAGTAGTTTTGTCTTCTATTAATTCTGAAGTTTTCCAGAAAGAATTAAAAGTAAAAAGCAAAACCATTCCAACAAGTACGTTTCCAACAAGGGCAAACTCATCGAGAAGAATTTTTTCTGTGAAATAAGAAGAGACGCCATCAGTTAGAAACAAACCGAACTTTAAAAATATTGTAAATAAAGTTAGCAAGATTCCAACAAACGATACATATTTTTTTACGTACATTGGAGTTGAAATGGTAATTGTGCAAAATAATAAAACAATAACTGTCAGCAATAGTGCCAATGTAGGTGCAATTACTACGTAATTTATTCCTAATATCTCAGAAACTGTTGTCATTTTAGGTCCTTAAACATTGCTATAGTATCACTCAAAAAACTTGCCTCTTGAATTACAAAACTCTCAATATAGTTCGGATAAATTCCAATAAATAACATTAATAAAACTAATGGAGCTATTGACGCTGTTTCACGGGAATTGAGATCACTTAAGCTTTCATTTTCTTCATATTTAATAGGTCCAGTAAACATTCTTTGATATGCCCATAACATATATATTGCAGCTAAAACTACACCAAATGCTGCAAAGGATGTCAGAATTTTGTAGCTGTTAAAGCTTCCCATAAGAATCATGAACTCTCCGACAAAACCATTTAAACCAGGAAGGCCTATCGAGGCGAATGATGTAAATAGAAATATTGCTGCATACCTTGGCATAGATATCTTGACTCCCCCAAAGTCACTAATTTTTCGAGTATGTCTTCTTTCGTATATAAATCCAACCAGCATAAACAAAGCACCTGCAGTGATACCGTGATTTATCATTTGTATGATTGCTCCCTCAATACTTAAAAATCCACCAGCTGAAATTCCAAGCATAACAAATCCCATATGACTAACTGATGAATAAGCAATCAGCTTTTTGATATCGATCTGAGCAATGGCAACAATAGCACCATAAATAATTCCAATTACAGACAATATTGCAATCAGATTTTTGTAAGCTAAAAAACCTTCTGTAAAAAATGGTATGGAAACTCTTAGTATTCCATAGGCACCAACTTTTAGAAGAACTCCTGCCAACATTATACTTCCAGCAGTTGGAGCTTCTACGTGTGCATCCGGCAACCAAGTATGCAGTGGAAATATAGGCACTTTAATTAAAAAGCCAAATGTAAATAATAAAAATAAAGTTTTTGACTGTGACTCAAGCAAACTTAATGAAGACAATGTTTCAAAATCTACAGCAAGCCTACCATTAACCCCAAAGCTTAAAACTGCTGTATAAACTGTACCAATAAAAATAAATACCGAACCAAAAACAGTGTACAGAATGAACTTTATAGTTGCGTATCTTCTATTCTCTCCACCCCATATTCCCATTAGGAAATACATAGGGATAAGTAAAGCCTCGAAAAATATAAATAATGAAATTAAATCACCACTAATAAACACACCATTAATTGCAAAATGTAACATTAACAATGATCCAACAAATCCTTTGCTTTCAGAGTGATCTTTGCCTATAGAAAGTAATGAAACAAATACTAATAATGAGCTAAGCAACAACAAAAGTGTTGACATTCCAGAGAGACCGAAATGTAGATTAATTCCGTAAGACTGTATCCATTTAAAAGTTGATAAAATTGTAAATTCTGTTTTTGCATATTCTCCAAATAACAAATAAACACATTGAGTTAACGTTATTAAAGAAAAGGCAATTCCAATTGGTCTAAATGTCTCTTTTCTAGAATTTGGAATCAAAAAGATAAGTATTGCACTAAAAAGTGGGACTAACAATAAAGAGAACATAATAGTAATCATCTTGGCACCAATGGTGTAGCAATAAACAATGCAATTAGAAGTAGTAAAAATAAACCAAAATAAACGACATAATTTCTCACTAAACCAGTTTGAGTTGTAGATGTAATTTTTGAACTTTTATTAAATGCTGTTGATACGAAGTTAACAGATCCATCAATCAACAATCCATCAACAACAACTGCTACTTTACGACTAAGGTTCTTCATGTTAGAGACAAAGAAAAGATTACCGAATTTATTTAAATACAAAACGTTTGAGGAAAGATCTTTAACTAGGTTGATAGGACTTTCAAGTTTAAACTTTTTCAAGTCAATTCTTTTATGAAGCTCCATTCCAAATAAAAGAAAAGCAATAATTAGTCCTGTAAAACCAGCACCAATAGAGAGGACTGCTAACACAACTAATGTAATGCCCTTTGGTAAATGCGTTACTTCAACATTCTCTAAAGTCACGTGTAAAACTTTTTCTAGACCATGAAAAAATGGTGTATTTATAAAACCAATAAATATAGAAAATATACCTAAAAGTATTAAGGGTCTTGTCATTGCTTTTGGTGCTTCAGCAACATCTGAGTGTTCAAAACCATTATCTTTTTCAAAAATTAGCAACCAATGTCTTCCCATATAGAATGCTGTAAGAAAAGCCGCACCTAATGCTAAAGCCCAAAAAACATAATAGATACCTCCATTTACAAAAACGGAAGCAAGTATTTCATCTTTTGACCAAAAACCTGCAAGAGGAGGAATGCCTGATATTGCAAGAGTTCCTATTCCCATCATTGATGCAGTAATTGGCATTTTTTTTCTAAGTCCACCCATTTTTCTAATATCCTGTTCGTGGTGCATAGAGTGAATTACAGCACCAGCACCAAGGAACAAAAGTGCTTTAAAAAATGCATGAGTGACTAGATGAAATATTGCAGCGACATATGCTCCTGCTCCAATAGCAATAAACATAAATCCGAGCTGAGAAATTGTTGAATATGCCAATACCTTTTTTATATCAAATTGATTTATTGCAGAAAATGCAGCAAGAAGTGCTGTAATAAGTCCAAAAATTATTATCAATAAGCTAGCTATTTTTGAGTGTTGTAATAAGGGAGATATTCTAACAAGCATAAACACTCCTGCGGTAACCATTGTGGCTGCGTGAATAAGAGCGCTTGCAGGAGTTGGACCTTCCATGGCATCTGGAAGCCAACTAAAAAGAGGGAATTGAGCAGATTTACCAAAAGCACCTAGCAATAAAAAGAGGGATATTGCCGTAATAGTAGACTCAGCTATTCCAGTAGTGTTTTGTAAAATTTTATAAAAATCAAACGTATTAAAAGTATCTAAAATAATCATTAATCCAATTAAAAATCCAAAGTCCCCAACTCTATTTATAACAAATGCTTTATTACCGGCCTTTGCAGCAGCTGGTTTTTTAGACCAAAATGAAATTAATAAATATGAACTCAAACCAACTAATTCCCAACCAAAGAACATCACTAAGAAGTTTGATGACATGACTAGAAGTAACATTGAAAAAACAAAAAAGTTAAAATACACAAAATAATTACAATGATTTTCGTCTTTTTCCATATAAGAAGTGGAAAAAAGTTGAATTACAAAAGATAGTCCAGTTACCAAAATCAGCATAATTCCAGATAGTCCATCAAGAGTAAAACCAATGCTTATATCAGGATTAGAGATCCATTGAAACAACTCAACGTTTACAGGCTTAAATTTATCAAGCCCTAAGACAATAAATGAATAGGCGGCAATAGCAAATGACAAGAGTGCACTATTTAAAGTAAAAAAGTTAGTAATTAATTCATTAAATAGTTTTTTGTTTAGAAAAAGGAAGATAGCAGTTAAAAAAGGTAGAAAGATTGGGAGAAGAAAAATTAATTCCAATTTAACCTCTTGATACATTCAATACATCTACTGATGCAGATGACTGCTTTCTAAATATAGAAACAATAATTGCAAGGCCAACTACTACTTCAGCTGCTGCTACTACAAGTACAAAAAATACAAAAACTTGACCATCAACTTGTCCAAAATGTTTAGATGCTGATATAAAAGTTAGGTTTACTGCGTTGAGCATTAATTCAATGCACATAAACATAATGAGAGCATTTTTTCTAATCATCATTCCTAGAAACCCTATTGAAAAAAGAATTGCTGCAAGTGTAAGGTACCAGTCGGTAGTTACTTCAAGCATTACTATTTCGTTTCTTTGTATCATAAGCCAAAGCTATAGCTGCAGCGGTGGCAACAATGAGAAGTAAGGAAATGATTTCAAAAGGAAATATCCACTCTGTAAAAAGTACACCTGCAATTAATTGTGGTGTTCCTTCTGCATCAAACTCAACAGGCGGGAACCAGAGATCCCACTTGAAGTCTGAACTTATGGCAACATATGCTAAAAGGGAAATAAGAATTAAAAATACTCCACTCACTAAAAATGTTTGACCTTTAATAGAGTCAGTAGTTTGTTCTTTTTTATCTACCCCAATCATCATTATTACAAACAAAAATAAAGTCATAACTGCTCCTGCATAAACTAACATTTGAACCATTGCAACAAAAGTTGCATTTAAAGTTATGTAGATTATTGCTAAGGAAACCAGTGTCATAACTAAACCCATAGCATTGTGAACAGGGTTTTTGGCAAATATAACAATGAGTGCGCCTATAATAATGAGACTTGCTGGAGCAAAGAATAAAAGCGCTTCAACCAACTTACTCTTCCTCCAATGTTTGTCCTTCTTCAGGAGGTTTCTTTCCAACTCCCAGTGAACCTGACCAATTTACAACATTTTGAAAATTTGGGTTTCCATTGGGAGAAGTTGCTCTCATCCATCCATCAGATGTATTTAAATCACCAAAATTAGTGAGCTTAGTTTGTTCCTCATGAGTGTTAGGAGTTCCATCATCTTTTACAACTAATACTTCTTTATCAAATATTGCCTCAGATCTATTAGCAACACTCATCTCAAAAAGTGAAGTCATAGTGATTGCTTCAGTTGGGCAGGCTTCCACACATAAAGCACAATAAATACATCTGAGCATATTGATTTCATAAATAAATCCATATCTCTCCCCAGGACTTACAGGGTTCTCTTCTGGATTATCCTCTCCTCGAACATAAATGCATTGTGCTGGACAAACTCCTGCACACAGCTCACAACCTATACACTTTTCCATGCCGTCTTCATATTTGTTTAAAACGTGGCGACCATGAAATCTTTGGGGCTTTTCTCTAAATTCTTTCGGATATTTGTCGGTAACTGATTTTCTAAATAATTCTTTGAAAGTTACTTTCAATCCTTTTATTAAACCAAAACTGTCACTCATAACTTAACTCCAAGGTAAACCAAACTCTCTTAATCCTAGAACAATAGCGGACAATATAAGCCAAACTAGAGATGCTGGTATAAGTCTTTTCCATCCAAGTTCCATCAATTGATCATATCTGAGCCTTGGTAATGTGGCTCTTATCCAAACAAATATGAATAAAAGTGCAAACGTTTTAACTCCTAACCAAATTATTGGCATAATTGCAGATAATATTGGAGGCAAAAACCCCTCAAAAGTAGGACCAAGCCACCCACCTAGAAAAAAGGTTGCGGTAATTGCACACATATTGAACATATTTATATATTCCGCCAAGAAAAACATAGCAAACCTAAATCCAGAGTATTCTGTATGAAACCCTCCAACCAATTCTTGTTCTGCTTCGACTAAGTCAAAAGGTGCTCTATTTACTTCAGCTACAGCAGCTATGAAAAATATTCCAAATGCAATAAATTGAGGAAAAATATTCCATTTAGGAATAAATGAAACAATTGAGCTAAGAATCGGAATCGTTGTTGATAAGTTTCCTGATTGGCTACTAACTATATCTACAAGAGATAGTGAACCAGAATATAGGATTACTGGTACTAAAGATAATCCCATAGCTGCCTCGTAAGATATCATTTGTGCGGATGCTCTAACACCACCAAGAAGTGGGTATTTAGATCCAGAAGACCACCCAGCTAAAACAACACTATATACAGCAATCGATGACAAAGCTAAGAAATAAAGAACACCTACGTTTAAATCTGCACCAACAAAATCAACAATATAATTTTTACCACCAATTTCAATGTTTAAGTCAGGACCTAATGGAATGATCATGAAAATTAAAAATGACGGTACCAATGCAATTATTGGTGCCAACAGATACATTGCTCTATCAGCTTTGAGAGGCATAATTTGCTCTTTCAATAATAATTTAATTGCATCTGCAACGGTTTGTAAAATCCCAAAAGGACCAGCTCTGTCAGGACCCACTCTGGACTGCATTCCAGCAACTAATTTTCTCTCAAGCCATATCAACAATATTGTGTTAGTCAACAAGACAGCCAATACAATATTTGATTTAATTAATGCAATTATTAACTCAGTTGACATTTAATGCTTCTTTCACCTGACTAGGTATGATCATAATTTCCCTTGAGAAATCAAACTTATTTAACTCTCTTCTATTTGTTGGGATATAAATTAAGTCATTAGGAAAACTTTTATTGACTTCATATCTAACTGTGACTTCTAATTCATCTTGAATTAATGTACATTTACCTGAAGTTAAATTATATTTTTCAACAACACCTTCACTTACTTCAATGTATTTTTTTGAACCTAATAGAGAAATACTATCGGAATGTCTTTCAGTAGCAGAATCCCCATAAAGTTTTTCTCCAGTAAAAAATTTGGCCTCATTTGAATTATTATCCGAAGAAGAAATTTTAGGTTTGTAAATATTTATCATTCCATCTAAATTTGATGGTTTATCTAAATTATCAAACACTGGACTTAAAGAAGAGTCAAGATTTTCATAAGCTTTTTTATTAAGGCTCTCTAAGCTATTTGTCTCAACTGTTAGTCCTGCAAAATTCATTAAACTGGTTATAAATTCCCAATCACTAACAGTTTGCCCTGGAGATGGGACAAGTTTATCTATGCGAGATGTTCTAAATTCAATATTTGTAAAGGTACCTTCTTTTTCACCCAGTGTTGAGCTCATTGGTATCAAAAAGTTAGCCAGTTCTGAAGTTTCATGATTGAAATTGTCTAATGCTACAACTGTATCAAGGCCTTCGATAATTGATTTTATTTGATTTGAATACACAGAGCGGCCAACAGGATCTGCACCAACAATAAATAGTAAGTCTGTGTTTTCTTCTGAAATGTCATTAACAAAATCATTTAGTCCTTTTACATTTTCTAAAGTTTGAAGGGCTCCATAAGTATTTCCTTTTGAATAGGCATTTAATACTTTTGAATTTGAATTTGAATTTAAGAATTCAAATAATTTTGTGACACTTGTATCAGATTGATGTGGTGTGGATTTACCCAAAATTGCTGTAATATTTTTTCCTATTACTAAATCTTTAATTTCTTTCAATTTTGAAATATCTTTTACTATCTCAAAATTTTCTGAGACTGTTTCTTTACCATAAAATACATCTGCAATGTCACTTAAGGTCTCATTCGTGTGGCCAAAAACAACTAACTTAACTCCATTTTTTACTGCCTGGCGAATTCTTAAATAAAGAACAGGAATTTTTTCTTTCAAATCTTCAGCCCACACAACTATTGCGTCAGATGAGTTTAAATCGTCAACTTTAGCTAGGTCTACATTTTCGCCAAAAAGTCCTGGATGCAACTTGTCATCATTTAAATAAAAACTTTTTTCAGATTGAGAAATAATTTCTGAAAATTCTCTAAATGCAACATAGTCTTCGTTTGTTAAATTTGAACCAAGTAAAAAGTTAACTTTTGTTTGTCTGTCTTTTATAACTTCTGAAAGTTCAGAATATACATCCTGAATCTCGATTTCTACTAATTCATTACCAATCTTTTTAAGAGGTGTTTTTAATCTTGAATCAGAATTCAAATACTCAAAATTGTATCGACCTTTATCGCATAACCAGCCTTGATTAACAGCGTCATTATCAACACCAAGAATTCTTAACATCTTATTTTGTGATGAATTTAATTCTATTGAACAACCCATAGAACAGCCGTTGCAAGTTGATCTAGTAGATTTTAGGTCCCATGGTCTTGCTTTAAATCTATACGATGTAGAAGTCAAAGCACCAACTGGACAAATCTGTACAGTATTACCTGAAAAGTATGACTTAAAAGGTTCATTTGGAAAAGTGTTAACTTCTGTTTTATTTCCTCTTTGGATAAACTCAATTAACGGATCACCTGAAATTTCATCTGAGAACCGTGTACATCTTGCGCATAAAATACATCTCTCTCGGTCAAGCAATATTATTTCAGATATATTTATTGGTTTTTCAAAATGTCTTTTTTCCTCAACAAAACGACTCTCTCCTGGGCCATAAGCCATTGTTTGATCTTGAAGCGGACACTCTCCAGCTTTATCACATATAGGACAATCAAGAGGGTGGTTAATCAATAAAAATTCAAGAACTCCCTCTTGAGCTTTTTTTACGACATCAGATTCTGTATCAACAACCATTTCATCACTAACTTCAGTTGTACAAGACGGCACCAACATTTTGCCTCTTGGTGTTTCAACTTCAACTAGACACATTCTGCACATGCCGACGGGATCTAAGCGTTTGTGCCAACAAAATCTTGGAATGTGGATTCCAGAGTCTTCACATGCTTCAATTAATAACTTATTAGGATCAGACTCAATTTCTATACCGTTAACATTTAAATTAACTTTTTCACTCATAAAAGAACTTTCGTAGGAATTAAACTCTCTACCTCATCTCTAAAATCATTCATTAGTGAAGTAATTGGAGAAACTGCAGATGGACCAAGGGGGCAAATTGTGGTCATTTTAGGTGGCCATGATAAGCCTGGAGAGATGTTATCGCATACATCAAGTAGTAAATTCATATCAGAAGTTCTCCCTCTACCACTAGCTATCCTATCTAGTATCATTTCAAGCCACGTTGTTCCCTCACGACATGGAGTACATTGGCCACATGATTCATGTGCAAAAAAACTGACTATGCTTTTTGCAGCACTTACAAGATTCGTATCTTCATCCATCATTACCACAGCACCTGATCCAAGCATTGAATTGTTGTTAGCTACATCATCAATTGTCATTTTTATGTCTAGCTGATCTCCTCTAAACCATGGTGCAGAAGCACCTCCAGGTATATAAGCTTTTACTTTTTTATTATTTCTTATACCCCCACCAAGTGTTTCTACAAATTCACCAAAAGAACTGCCCATTTCAATTTCATAGTTTCCTGGGTTATTTACATGTCCAGACAAACTAAAAATTCTAGTACCTGTAGAGCCTTCAACGCCCAACTTGTTGTACTCTTCGCCACCATTCTCAATTATCCAAGGTACAGAGGAAATTGTTTCAACGTTATTTACCAAAGTTGGTTTCATATATAAACCTTTTACTGCTGGGAAGTAAGGAGGTTTTAGTCTTGGTTCCCCTCTTCTGCCTTCGAGTGAGTTAAGCAGTGCGGTTTCTTCACCGCATATATACGCCCCTGCTCCTAGATGGACAACTATGTCAAGATTGATCTCGGAACCGAATATATTCTTCCCCAAATATCCTTTTTGATATGCTTGTTCTACTGCTTGCTGAACTCTTCTAGCAGGCTTCGCATACTCTCCTCTTATGTATATAAAAGCTTCTTTTATGTTTGCTGAAAAACAAGTAATAATAATGCCCTCAATGAGTTGGTGAGGATCTCTTTCCAATAAAATCCTATCCTTGAATGTACCTGGTTCTGACTCGTCTGCATTTATTACTAAATATCGATCTTCATCTTCAGCCAAAAATCCCCACTTAACTCCGGTTGGGAATCCTGCACCACCTCTTCCTCTTATATTTGATGCCTTAATTTCTTCTAATATTTTTTCAGGAGAGCTTTCTAAGATTGTTTTTTTTGCAGTCGAGTACCCATTGTTTTTTTCATAACTATCAATTAGATGGCTATCTTCTGGATTATCTCGCATGTGTTTTGTAAGAAGAATGGTTTCTTTCATTTTTTTACCTTAGTTGTCTTTAAAGTTTGAAAGCCTGGAGCCGTGGAGGTAGCACCAGAGTTATCTTGAATAGCCCAATCAAAAGATTTTATACCTCCGAAATTTTCCTGCATTTCATCAGCTACAACAACATCTGGTTTTGTTTCTTTTAACCATTTGCACAAATTTATTGCATTTTCAGGAGTTACACCCTCAACTGTCTCATAATTGACTTGTACTGCTGGAGCTCCACCGCAAGCACCAATACATTCCACAGACTCAAAGGTGAATAATTCTTCTTCATCAGTTTCATTATTATTTAAGCCCGTAAATTCTTGAACTTTATTTATTACTTCGCTTGAATTATTGATCTCACATGATATTGATTTACAAACACTTAATAAGTACTTTCCAGTAGGTTCTTGTTTGTACATTGAGTAAAACGTCGAAACTGATTTCACTTGTACTTCTGTTATACCTACTAATTCACTTATCACAGTTATGGAGTCATCAGAAATATAGCCATCCTTACTCTGTGCTAAATGCAAAAGAGGACCTAGTGCGGATCTTTTTTGAGGATAGAGCTTAATTATTTTTTTTGCCTGTTTTAATAATTTATCATCCCAACTCATCTGTCTACATCTCCTATCACAGGATCTAAGGAAGCTATTGCAGCAACAGCATCTGCAATTGGACTATCAGTCATAATGACAGGAAGTGCTTGAAGATTACAAAAAGAAGGCCCTCTGACATGCATTCTGTAAGGCTTTGCTGAACCATCGGAAACTATGTAACAACCCAGCTCTCCTCTGGGTGACTCAACGGCAACATATGCATCGCCTTCTGGGACTTTAAAACCCTCGGTATAAATTTTAAAATGATGAATTAGAGCTTCCATTGATTCATCTAATCTTTTGCGTGGGGGTGGTGTAATTTTTTTATCTTGTACTTTATAAGGACCTTTTGGCATATTGTTCATCGCTTGTTCAATAATTTTTAAACTTTCAAAAATTTCTAATACTTTTACTCTCCATCTAGCAAACACGTCTCCTTCAGTTAAAGTTGGAACATCAAATTCATAATTTTCAATTCCCGAGTAAGGTTGAGACTTTCTTAAATCCCAAGAATGCCCAGAAGCTCTTAAGCTTGGTCCAGTTACGCCATAAGCAAAGCACTCCTCTGTAGTGAGGATTCCAACATTTTGTAATCTTCCTTTCCAAATTGGATTGTCTAGGAGCATGTCGTCGTAATCTTGAAGTTTTTCAGGTATTATTTTTAAAATTTCTTCAACATCTTTTTGCCACCCATCAGGTAAATCTGCTGCTACTCCACCAGGCCTTATATAGTTATGGTTCATTCTTAGCCCTGTTGTTTTTTCAAAGAAATTTAAAATTAACTCTCTTTCTCTGAAGCCAAAAATCATCATAGATAAAGCTCCTATATCCATTCCACCAGTCGCAAGAGCAACTAAATGTGACGAAACCCTATTAAGTTCGGTCATCAAAATTCTTATTGTTTCTGCCCTTTTAGGCACTTCAATACCAATTAGTTTTTCAGTTGTGAGAGAGAAAACTAACTCGTTAAATAAGGGGGAAAGATAATCCATTCTTGTTGTGTTAGTTGGACCTTGAAAATAATTTAACTCTTCACCAGTTTTTTCCATACCTGTATGTAAATATCCAATAATTGGCTTAACACGTCTTACAACCTCTCCTTCAAGCTCTGCCTGAAGTCTTAAAACACCATGAGTTGAAGGATGCTGAGGTCCCATATTTACTATCATTCTTTCATCGTCAGACGTATCCTCATCAATAACAAAATCATCTACAACTTCGGTTCCTGTCTGAATTTTTATTTGCTTTTCATTTTCGTCTTCAAGCATTTTTTGAGAACCTTCGTCAGTTGAAGATATATTCCAGCCACCTTCTTCTGAATTTGTAGCCCAAAAATCTAATTTATTTTTAAAATTACTGAGCTTACTTTTTTTAATTTTATTATTTTTCACTTAATCAACCTTTGGCGCATTTTTAAACTGTACTGGTATTCTTCCAGATCCATAATTTTTTCTTAATGGATGCCCTTCCCAATCATCAGGCATTAAGATTCTTGTTAGGTCTGGATGGTCTTCAAAAACGATACCGAACATGTCGTAGGCTTCTCTTTCATAAAAATTTGCACTGGGGTATATTTCAGTTATTGAGGGTATTGTTAAATCTTCATCATTAACAAATACTTTTAATGTCTTGCGTGAATTCTTTGAAGTTGATAAAAATTGAACAACTATTTCAAATCTAGGTTCTTTTTTTCTAAACCAATCAACTACTGTTAGGTCTACCATCATTTCAAATCCATCTTTTTTTAGGGATTCGATTAGTTCTTTATACTCTTCTGTGGTGGTACTAATAATTTCAGGGTTCATCTATTTATTTCTCCATCCATTATTTTGTCGTGTAAAGTTAAAATTCCATGCATGAGCGACTGTGGTCCTGGTGGGCATCCGGGAACATAAATATCAACTGGAACTATGTGGTCTACACCCTGAACTAAAGCATAGTTGTTGAACATTCCACCAGTTGAAGAGCAAGCTCCCATAGCGATAACCCATTTAGGATCAGCCATTTGATCATAAACTTGCCTTAACACTGGTGCCATTTTTTGAGATACTCTTCCAGCTACAATCATCAAGTCAGCTTGTCGGGGTGATGCTCTAAAAACTTCCATTCCATATCTTGCTAGATCATATTTAGCACTTCCAGCAGCCATCATTTCTATTGCACAGCATGCAAGTCCAAATGTGACTGGCCACATTGACTGAGTCCTTGACCATCTGACAGCTTTATCAATAGTTGTTGTGAAGATATTGTCAGGAGTGTACATTATGCTACCTCCTGCAATTCTTCTTTGAGGTATCTTTCTCTACGTGGAATATTCCAATCTAATACTCCTTTTTTCCAAACATAGTAAAGAGTCTCTAAAACAAAAAATGTAAATATTGATATGGCAGCTATGCCGAACCATCCTAGGTCATTAAACCTTGTAGCCCATGCAAATAAAAATATTATTTCAATGTCAAAAACAATATAAAGCATTGCAACCATGTAAAACTTGACTGGAAACCTTTGAGATGGTTCAACTTCTGGAAAAATCCCACATTCATAGGGTGCAAGTTTTTCAGGCGTTGCTTTTTTTGGCGATAATATATATGAAGCACCAAGTGAAGCCAAAGCAAAACCAACTGCAACAACTAGCATAACCAGTATCGGAAGCCAATCTAACATGTTCCCTCCATATTTGTGAAATTTTTCACAAGCTATACTCTCATTGTACTACCAATAATATGTTAAATTATTTCGCTAATTAGTTTTTTGAACTAAGTACTAAAAGTTTTGTAGGAATTACAAATTTATAAGCTATTTTGAAAACTTCTTTTAAAGTTAGATAGGCTTCGTCAAATAATAATTCCACGACAAAGTCAATTGTATCCTGATCATTTGAAGCAACTCTTAACAATCTTTTGGTCATAAATGGACTCTGTAAAATTAGTCTTGCTAAGGCACAACTTAAATAGTGTTTTCTGAATCTTTTGCTGAACTCTTTTTCATATAGATCAATTCCATCACTTAATTTTTCTGAATGTATTATTTCATGGGTATTTTTAGCTAATAGATAACCTGCTTCCATGCCGTAGAATATTCCCTCTCCACTCATCGGATTGATCATTGAGCTTGCATCTCCAATTAATGCAATATTTTGATCTTTATTTCGTTTTGGCCTCGATGAAGCAAAAGGTAGTAAATATGATTTTTGCTTTCTTATATTTTCAACAATTACTCCTCTACTTTCAAGCTCAGAAACAAAGTTGTCTAGCAGTACGTTAATGTCTAATTTATCTTTTTTAAATATGCTGACTGGTACGCCTATTCCGATGTTTAACAAATTACCCTTACTTGGAAATGCCCAAGCATATCCTTTGTCTGCAGATACATTTATTTCAAACATTAGCGTTCTCTCATTAAATATCTCTAAGTAGTTAGGACTATCAATGTATGCTCTTATGGCTATCGCTTTATGCCAATCAGAATTAGATTTATAATTTAATTTTTTTCTGATTCTTGAATTTGCTCCATCAGCACCTACAAGAATTTTTGTTAAAAATTCTAAGTTTTCATTTTCATTCTTAATTTGTACATTTAAACTTTTGTCTAAATTAGAAGTAAAGTCAACAAAACTATATCCTTCATAAACATCAACTCCACATTCCTTGGCTAAATCCAATATTCTATTATCTAGGTCTACCCGTGGAATAACATATACAATTGAATCTTCCTTATTTTTGACTTCAGGAATATAATTTTGAATACCAATATTGTCTGGGCCATAAAGAGTTGTTGAAACAACTTGCGGCTCACCATCTAAAATATGTTCATTGTTGAATCTTTTTAATGCACTTATTACTCCAGGACCAATCGCATCTCCACATGATTTATCTCTTGGAAATACTGCTTTATCAACTAATCCAACTGTTAAGTTGGGATTTAAGTTTTTATAGGAAATAGCAGCATTTGCACCAGCAGGGCCGGCACCAATTATTAAAACATCATAATTTTTAGGGCTTTTTTCCATATTTTACTAACTTACATTGTATTTTCATTAATACGAAACTATATAGAGCTAATAAATAACTTTAAATAATTACATATAATTTCAGTATCTAATTAGATTGTGCATTAGTGAAAGAAAATAAAAAAATACCGCCAGCTACAGTAAAAAGATTACCACTGTATTTACAATGCCTTGATCAGGTTAGTGGTGATGATATTGGTATTTCATCAAGTAAATTAGCTGAACTAGCTAAAGTAAATGATGCTCAAGTTAGACGAGATTTGTCATATCTTGGTACGCTAGGCACAAGAGGTGTTGGTTATGATATTTCTACTCTTAGAAATCAACTTCAGCTTGAACTAGGCCTTGTCGAAGGCTGGAGTGCTGTAATTGTTGGTATTGGTAATTTGGGTTCAGCTTTGGCACATTATGGTGGATTTAGAGAAAAGGGTTTTGGAATTGTTGGACTGTTTGATGATGATCCTAAGAAAATTAATAGTCAAGTAGCAGGTTTAGTTATCAAACCTTTAAGTGACTTAGAAAAGTACTGTGAAAAATTCAACGTAGCAATTGGAATAATTGCGACTCCTGGTGAATATGCTCAGGGTGTTGCAGATCAATTAATTGGATGCGGAGTAAGATCAATTCTTAACTTTGCGCCTGTACTTCTCAAAAATGTACCTGATGTACAAATAAGATCAGTTGACCTCTCCCAAGAATTGCAAATTTTGAGCTATTACCTAGATAGACCAGTTCTAAAAGCAGTTGACTAGACTATTTTTGATACACATATCCTAATACTGCTCTAATTACCAAACTAACATTTAAACTCAACCAAAGTGTCGATATAGTATTTTCAGTTCTTAGAAGATAACTGCAAATTAAAAATCCTGAAATTGATGAAATTATAGTTAGCAGTGAGAATTCTTTTGACTTATCAAGTCCTAACAAAATTCCATCCCAAAGAAATGCAAAACAACCAATAAATAAACTTGCAGCTACCATCAATTTTAAATTTGTGTTTAGCAATGAATCAAAACTACTAGCAGCAAATAATTGTACAAAATCTTCAAGAAATATGACTGTTGCTATGGTAAGGAAGATCGAAATTAAAGTTGTTACAGAAATAAGTTCTTTTTGTAATATAGATTTCTGATATTTTTCCTTTTTTGAAATTAATTCAGAAATTAAAGTTTGTGAGGCTATTGCAATTGCATCGACAAAAATATATCCAACAGACCAAAGTTGTAAAAGAATATGCTGTAGAGCAATTTCTTCCATTGACATTAATGAAGATCTATTTCTTAAGTAGGCCATAAAAAGAGTCAAAAATAGTGACCGAATGAGTATATAAACACCAACACTGAAAAATTTCTTTCTCATGCTAACTTTGTCAACATTTTCACTTGTTGAGGAAAGGGTGTTTTGGTGCTTTTTTAATACGACAGTTGAATAAATTGACGCACAAAAGAACGCAAGTGAGCTTGCAAAACCAATTCCAGCTGCACCAAAACCTAGGAATAAACCAAAAAACAAGCTAAAAACTATATTGAAAGCTGACACTATAAAAGCACTATAAAAAGTGATCTTGGCTACTTTAAGGCCCCTCAAAACAGCTGTTGAGTGCATGTTTACTAAGTAAAATGGTAATCCAACACATCTAAAAATCAGATAGTCAGATGACAAAATTTTGATCTTATTGGTTGGCTCAAATGTAGAAATAAAATAGTCACTACTTAAATAAAGAATTAAGAATGAAATTAAACCCAATAATATAGAGATATTTCTTCCAAACTTTATAAAATAATTTAATTTATTTACTTCATTTTTTGTATTTAATGATGATACAAGTGGTGTTGTTCCGTAAGCTAAAAATATAAAAACCCAGATGAAAACAAAATAAATTGTTTCACCTATCCCAATAGCAGAGAGAGTATCTAGATTTATAATGCTTGCTATTTTTGAATCAATTAACCCTACTATTGGTTCCAACGCAAGCCATAGAAATATTGGATAAGAATTAACCCATATGTCTTTTCTAACAGAATTAATCATTTAATTTTCTTGCTTTAGTTAGACCCCATAACATAATTTGTTCATGTGCATCAGGTCCTAAATTTTGTGGTGTAATAATTTTATTCACATCATATTTATTTTTTACAAAATCGTTTAAAAATTGAGTTGGGGTTTGTGTTTGGTCGATATACGGAAGAGAAAATTCGGAAAATAATTCATTCTCTAATATTTGAAAATCAGATTCTTCTATTTTGACTTTTTCATTTTTTAAGTAAAGCTTTAAACCGTTAGTTAAAATCTTTACGAAAGAATTAATATCAATACTGCTCATGAAAAAACCTGGACAATTATTAGTCCAATCGGTCCAGATACTACTCCAATACCTACCCTGCGAAATTCATTATCTAAAATAGTATTTCTATGTGAATCTGATTGCATTAAGCTTTGGTGTCCTGACCTTACAGTTGATGCAATGGCTAAGTTTTCTCCAACTGTTGTAAAAGGAAAGCCAACTTTTGAGAGTCTTTCATTTACACTTTCACCATTATTTGGATTCTGATGACACCAAAAACCATTAACATACATTTCATATGCATAAGCTTGCGCAACATTGGATAATATTTGATTTAACTCAAGTCCATCCACATTCTCATTTTGTCTCTCCAAAGAAAGTAAGTTATAGATTTCTATAGAAAAATCTTGTCTCGACTGAAGATTGGATTCATTATATCTTGGAATCTCTAGACAACCATCATCATCAACGACTACAGATGATTTCCCGGTTAAATAATTAATCCTATTTACAACTTTTAACAAATCGGTACCGATAATAACTTCTAAAGTTTGTTGAGGTGATCCTTCAGGGCTTACATAGAAATTAACAAGATTTGATTCTTTTACCGAATTTTCAAATAAGGTTGGGAGGTTTACAATGTTTAGTGCAGTAAAAATTAAAGTCAGAATTAAATTACTAACTAAAAGTGATATGGCTGCTCCCAAAGCTTTGCTTCCTAAGTCCGAAGTCTTTATACGATTATTTAACAAATTTTGTAGAAATGATGCAATAGTTAATATTGCTACAAAAATTATTATGCCCCCAAATACTTCTGACAACTGTAGATTTGAATTTAACCAACTGCTAATGTATGCACCAATCTCATCTGAATATCGAAAACTCAGAGAAACTGCAATTAAAAGTGAAAATAAATAAAATATTTGAAAAACTGCGCCTTTTTTCCATCCCAAATATAGGAAATAAAGCATGAAAAAATACATAAATATGTCCAAATACTGTTGATTAGATAAATCAATTAGTAAATTTTCGATTATTTCACTCATTATTATTCATTTTATTTGTAAATTATTTAATTCTGCTATTGAATAGTACTAAATATCCGCTATTGTTTAATAATTCCTACAAATTAGTAGGATTTTTTAATTTCAGTGACTGAAAGGAAATTATATATGAAGAATCGCAAAGCTTTGGCTTTGATTGCGATTTTAGCACTTGTTGCTGCGGCTTGTGGCGGTAGTGATGGTGGAAGTGAAGCAGAAGTAGAAGTTGAAACAACTGAAGCACCTGCAACAACTGAAGCCCCTACAACTACAGCTGCTCCTGCGCCTGCTGGTGATCCATTAATTTTGGCATCTTTAATGCCATTATCTGGTGACCTTGCATCGTTAGGACCTGGTATTGCACTAGGTGCAGCTCTTGCTGTTGAGCAAATCAATGCTGCTGGCGGTATAAACGGACAACCAGTTCAACTTATTGAAGGTGATAGTGGTTGTGATGGAGCTGTAGCTCTTACAAGTTTAAATGATGTAATTGCCCAAGGTGCTCAAGGTGTTATGGGAGCTGCATGTAGCGGTACCTCACTAGCTATTCTTGACACAGCAATTGCAGCTGAAGTTGTAATGGTATCTCCATCAAATACAAGTCCTCAATTTACCAAAATGGATAAAAAAGGATTTTATGCAAGAACTGCTCCTTCCGATCTTCTACAAGGTGATGTTTTGGCATCATTATTAATTGAAGATGGTGTAGGTACAGTTTCTATTATTTCAAGAGCAGATGCTTATGGTAGAGGTCTAGCAGAAGCAACTGCTGCTGCGTTTGAAGCTGCAGGAGGAACAGTTAAAACAATTGTTTATCATGCTCCTGATGCGACAGAATTTACTGCTGAAGTAACAGCTGTCGGTAAAGGTGCTTCTGATGCTATTGTTGGAATCTTATTCCCAGAAACTGGTTGTGGAGTATTGCAACCTGCTTTTGAGCAAGGATTATTAGATACACCTTGGTATATGACTGATGGTGTAAAAGATGCTGGTCTTGCATCTTTGTGTGGACTTGGTACCGCACTTGATGGATTTAAAGGTACTGCACCTGGTTCTGCAGCTGGAGAAGCTAAAGATGCTTTTGAAGCTGCTTATGCTGGAGTTAGTGCCGACGGATCACCAACATTTATTTTTGCTCCACAAGCATATGATGCTGTCATGTTAATGGCAATATCAGCTGCTGCAAATGGTGTTACTGGACCTGAAATTGCTTCAGGACTAGTCGAAGCATCATCTGGTGGAGAAAAATGTATTGGAGTTAGCTGTATAGCACTTGCTGCTGACGGCGTTGACGTAGACTATGTTGGAGCTTCTGGTGAGATTGAATTAAATCAAGCTGGTGACCCAACTGCTGCTACATATGATATTTGGACAACTGAGGGTGATACTAACCCAGTCCTTAAATCAGTAGACTTCGGTTCATAATCTTTAATTAGATTTAAAAAAAGGCCTGAGAAATCAGGCCTTTTTTTTATAGCTTACCTAAATATAAATCAATAACTCTAGGGTCATTCAGTAAATCTTCACCGTTCCCCTGGTATGCATTTCGTCCCTGATCAAGAACATAGCCTCTGTCACTAAATGCAAGTGCTCTTTTAGCATTTTGTTCAACTAACAATATAGAAACTCCTGAATCATTTATTTCTTTTATTGAAGAAAAAACTTCATTAATTGCTACAGGAGATAAACCTGCTGATGGTTCATCAAGTAATAAAAGATTTGGTGATGTTATTAAAGCTCTTGCTAAAGCAAGGATTTGTCGTTGTCCACCAGACAAGTTTCCAGCTTTATCTTTTTTTCTATCAGACAACATTGGGAAATCAGAGAATGTTTTTTTTATCGCCTCCCTTTTATTTTTTATGCTCCATGATCCAATTTCTAGATTTTCTTCAATTGTTAAGGATGGGAAAACATTTGCTACTTGAGGAACGTAACCTATGCCTTCCATGACAATTTTATGTGTAGATAAATTAGTTTTTTCAATTCCATTTATATAAAATCTGCCTGCAGAAACTTTTATTAAACTCATTATTGCTTTTAATAAAGTTGATTTTCCTGCCCCGTTTGGTCCTATGATTGAAACAATTTCACCATCGTTAACTACTAAGTCAACTCCCTGTAAAATGTTTAAACCTTTAACATACCCAGCTGCAATTCCATTACACTCTAAAATTGTTTTATTCATCATCTTTCCCCAGATAAGCTTCAATTACATTTTTATTAGTTCTAATTTCATTAGGACTACCATCAGCAATTAATGAACCCTCAGCAAGTACAACAACCCTCTTGGAAATCTTCATTACGGCTTCTATATTATGTTCGACCATAACTATTGTGATTCCGTCTTCTGACAATTTTTTAATAAGTGATAAAATATCCTCAGCTAATTTTGGATTAACTCCCGCCAATGGTTCGTCTAAAAGCAAAATTTCAGGTTCATTAATTATTGCTCTAGCAAGCTCAAGAAGTTTTTTCTGTCCACCAGAAAGTTCTCGAGCATAAGAGTCAGCCATATGTCCAATATTTAAATCGTTCATAATTTCATTAGCCTTATCTTTAAGACTATTTTCATAAACTTTTTGTGAATTTAATTTTAAAATTGACCTTAAGAAAGAGTCGTTATTAACATCCGAACCAGAAAAAAGTAAATTTTCCATAACCGTCATTCTGTCAAAAACTTTTGTCAATTGAAAAGTTCTTACCATGCCCATTCTTGCAATCTTATATGGTTGTGAATTTGATATATTTTTTTCTTTCAAAAATATATCTCCGCTGTCCGCATTTTGAAATCCTGAAATTAAATCAAAAAAAGTAGTTTTGCCAGCGCCATTAGGCCCAATTACTGAAGTAAGCTCACCCTCTATAAATGACAACTCTTTTATGTCTACAGCTGTAATACCGCCGAAAGATTTTTTAAGATTTTTTACAGAAATTAAATTATTTAACATCTAAAAGTAACTCTTCTTTTTTACCTAATAGCCCACTTGGTCTAAATATCATTAGAAACATAATTAATACTCCAACTAAAAGAAATCTGACTCCAGCTAATTGTTGGCCATTTGCATTTTCAAACAAGAGGTATGCTAATCTGTCAGTTTCCGATATTATTACCCAAAAAATTATTGAACCAAAAATTGGACCTGTAATTGTACCTACGCCCCCCAATATCATAATTGCCCATACATAAAAAGTTAACAAAGGTATAAAAACTGTTGATTCAAGCGACCCATAGTTAAATGCTAAGAGGACTCCCGATAAACCTGCTATACCCGCTCCAAGCATGAAACTTTGAAGCTTAAGCCATACAGCATTTTTACCCATTGCTCTTACAGCATCTTCGTCTTCCCTGACAGCTCTTAATGCACGTCCCCAAGGTGACTTACTTAAGCGTTTTAAAAATAAAACTGTAAAAAATATTGAAATCCAAGCTGCTAAACAGACCCAACCCTGAGAAGCAGAAAAACCTAAATTATCTGAAAGTTCGTCAATAAAACTGGGTCTGTATTTTTGAAAATTTTCTGTGTAGTTAATAATGCCGTAAACTCCACCTGTTATTGATTCTAGATCTCTTACGAGAAGCCTAAATATTTCTGCTGCAGCGATTGTAACAATTGCTAAATAGTCACCTCGTAATCTTATAGCTGGTAGTCCTAACAATAGACCGAATAAGGCTGCTGCTAAAATACCTATTATTAATGCTACAAAAAAAGGTAGTCCAGTTGTGACTACAACTCCTTCTCTGCCTGCTGCATGAGGCATCAAAAGTAATGTAACATAAGCACCAACTCCCATAAATGAAGCATGGCCAAAATTTAAAAGTCCAGTCCAACCAAAATGAACATTCAATCCAATTGCACTTAGTCCATAAATTCCTGCAAATGTAACTAGATTCAAAAGAATCCTAATAGCACCGTCGGGATTCAAGAAAAATACTAAATAAATTGAGAATATAGATATAGATAAAGCAAAAATAAACTGTAGTGAAAATCTTTTTGTAATCATGAAATTCTTTCTTTTTGGCCAAATATTCCCTGAGGTCTAAATAATAGAATTAAAATCATTACTGCAAGTGCTACTGCATTTTTAGCTTCAGCATGTCCTTCCATAAATGGTAATCCGACTGAAACTTGAACTAAAATCCCAATCATAAATCCTCCTACCATTGCACCAAAAGAAGTTCCAATACCACCTAATACTGTTCCAGCGAAAATAAGAAGCAAAATTAAAAATCCCATATTCCACCTAACATCGTTAATCGTTGCTTGAAATATACCAGCTAAACCTGCCAACATACTTGACGCTACCCAAGTAAGCAAAATAATATTGTCTGAATTTATGCCAGAAACACTTGAAAGTTCTTCTGAGTCTCTTACCGCTCTCATAGCCTTTCCTAAACGAGTGTAAGTCAATAAAAGCCCGACAATAATCATTACAATAATTCCAGCAATCAAAACATTAAAGTTCCTAGGAGTCATATCAAAAAATAAATAGGTTTGTCTTCTTTGAAGCTCAAGAGGGAAGTTCTGCACTCTACCAGTAGCGAATAGTAAATATAAATGTCTTACCAATATTGAAAGACCTATAGTTACAACTAATACAGCAATATTTCCAACATCATTTTTTCTTAAAGGCCGGAATAAAAATACCTCTAATAAACCACCAAATAAACCACACACTAATATTGCCAAAAAGCATGAAATTGCAAAATTTAGACCTAAAGGTGAAAATTTCTCTAAAAATAATACTCTGTAATCAAGTGGGCTTGAGAAAAATAAAGTAGCAATTGCACCTAAAGCAATTATTTCTCCATGAGCGAAATTAACGATTCTTGTGACACCATATAACAAAGATAGTGCAACAGAAGCTACAGAAATTATTATCCCTAATAGAAGCCCATTACCAAGTTGATCTAACAATTAGGAACCTTTTTCTTCATCATAAAACTTAACCTCAGAACCATCCTCAACGATAATTTTCAATTTATATACTTCATCAGCTTGGTTTAAATATCCTATTGTAGCACTTATCCAAGAGGGTGGGGTCTCTACTTTTCCTATTACTACAACTGCCAAACCTTCAGATACCCTTACTTCAAAATTTCCATTTATCTTCAATTCTTCAACTTGCAATCCTTCACCAAGAAAGATGTTTCCAGTACCTGCGATTCTTGAATTGTTTAATTTGATATTGTCTAAATTTATTTCAGAATTGAAAGATATTAAATTTAGTTGCCAAATGTTTTTATTTCCAATATTGACATTCCATCCAGCAACTTTTAATAAACTTGATGTTTGCATTTCTCGAAACAAAACTGCTTTTGGTTCTCCAACTAAAGTTTCAACTGCCTCCGGATAACCTATATTTCCAGGTTTATCTATAACATCGGCAGTATAACCTGCTTCATTAAAAGTATTTAAATTTATACTTCCACTTGTATCAATAACAAGTAAATATTCTGAATCTTTGTTGAGTTCCCTATTTTCTAAATATGAAGGGAAACTATAAGTTGTTAGAAATTTTGCATCAAAAATCTGTGCGATTGGAAAGAACAATAAAACTGCTGAAAGATATATAGATAGATAAAAATAAATTTTATTAGTAATTCTTTTGATGTTTAAATAAAAATAAATAACTGCAGGAATAATAGTAAAAGGGAAAAAATCAATATAGTCATAGATAATAGAAGGTCTTAGATATCCAAAAAAATACAGGGCAATTTGAACAGCTATTATTGAAAATATAAAAATTTTAAATGAATTTACATACTTAATCACTCAGAGCCGGAGAGGGGAGTCGAACCCCTGACCTGCCGATTACAAGTCGGCTGCTCTGGCCACTGAGCTACTCCGGCAAACAGTAAAATAATAGCAAAATCAGTATTGAATCAGCTACTTTTTTTAAAAAAATGGTTCATTGCAATCGCTGCAGCAACAGAGGCATTTAGAGATTCAACAGTGTTGTTCATATTTATTTTTACAATTAAATCTAATTTGTTTTGTATTTCCATACTTAAACCATTTTCTTCCGAACCAATAAATAGGGCAACTTTTTGACTATTTAAGTCAACATTCAATAAATCCTCTTTGGTATTCATTTCCATGCCTACAGTCCAATACTCAAGTGACTTTAGTTTCTTGATTAGGGAAAAGATAGAATTATAAAAAACAATATTTACATTTTCAAGACCACCTGAAGAAATTGCAAAAGTTCTCTCTGAAATATTTACTGACCTTTTTTTTGGAATGCAAACTATGTTAAAGTCAAATGCTGATGCAGTTCTGGTTATAGCACCAAAATTATTTGTATCTTGAATATGATCTAGTACAACAATGTTACTTAGTGTTAACTGATCGAAAGTCTTTTCATCATAGGTCTTTTTGGGAATACAAAGCGCAACAACAGAATGTCTATTGTTATATATCCAACTATCTTTTTTACTAATTTTTTCAACTATTAATCCTTTATTTTTTGCTTTATCAATTAATAGCTCTAAACGATGTGATGTAGTTTTATCAGACTCTAAGAAGATAACTTTTTCTGCTCGATTTGAATCAATAGCACTATTTACTGAATTAATTCCTTCAACTATTTTCCCAATACCAGGCACTATCATCACCATCCTTAATCAACAAGCCTATTTCTTTTAATTTATCTCTCATGACATCAGCTTGATTAAAATCTTTATCGCTTCTAAGTTTTTCTCTTTTTGCAAGAAATTCTTCCATTGCTTGTTCTAAATTGTCATAATTTATTTGAAATGTATTGAAAAATTTAGAAAGTTCATCGTGATTTATTTTTATATTATCTTTGATATCAAAGTTAAAACCTAAGATTTCAAATATAAATTTGATAGTTTCTTTTAAATTTTTCTCTTCATCTTCACTGTAATTGCTTAGATTATTCATTTTTTCGAAGATTACTCCTAAAAACTTCGGTGTATTTAAATCATCATTCATAGAATTTTTGAATGTTTCAATAACTGATAAATCGGAAACATTAGCCTCAACACCACTTGTGAAATCCTGTATTCTTTTAAAAGTTGTTTTTGACTCTTCTAATAAGCCTTCGGAAAACTCCTGTGGCTTTCGATAGTGTGATCTTAAAAAGAAAAATCTAATAATATTTCCACCAAACTTATCTATATATTCATTTAGGAGTTTTATATTACCTTCCGATTTAGACATTTTTTGTCCTGAAAGGTTAATCATGCCATTATGTAACCAGTATTTTACAAATACTTGATTTTCAAATGCAGCAGAAGATTGTGCAAGCTCATTTTCATGGTGAGGAAAAATTAAATCATTACCTCCACAATGAATGTCAATACCTGAATCGAATATTTTATCTATCATGGCAGAGCATTCAATATGCCACCCAGGTCTCCCATCCCCCCAAGGTGAATTCCACGAAGGTTCGTTTTCCTTTGAAATCTTCCATAGTGCAAAATCTTCAGTATTTTTCTTATCAGACTTTAGGTCAACTCTGGTTCCAGAAATAACTTCATCTTTATTTCTACCCGATAATTTCAAATAATCTTTAAATTTAGTAACTTCAAAATAAACACCAGATTGTGTGACGTATGCATATCCATTTTCTACCAGGATCTCAATAAAATTTATTATATGATCTATAGTCTCTGTAGCCTTGGGTTCATTATCTGGTGGTAAGCAATTCAGGCTTTTATAGGCATCTTGAAATTCTTTTGTTACTCTATCAGCTAATTCCTTGGTAGTGATTCCTTCTTCAGCTGCCCTTTCAATTATTTTGTCTTCAATATCAGTTATATTTCTAACAAAATTAACTTCATAGTCTAGATAAACCAGATATCTAATTAAAAAATCAAAAACTACAGCAGATCGTCCATGCCCAATGTGTGGTGAAGATTGTACTGTTGGGCCACAAAGATAAATTTTTACATTATCTGAATTTGGTTTAAACTCCTCAACAGTATTGGAATATGTATTATGTAGTTTAAGCATCTTTCACCGAAACTAATACAATACAAGCTGATGCTATGCCATCTCCAATCATACCTAGGTTATCAAAAGACTTACCCTTTACATTTATTAATTGTTTGTCAATCATTAATAAATCTGCAAGATTTAAGCTAATAGCCTCAGATATTTTTGAAATGTTTATAACTTGTGATAGAACAGTTATGTCAATATTGTTTATAACTACTTTGTCATACTCAATAATTTCTAAAACTTTATTTAACATTTCCACGCTCGATATATTTTTCGGCGTACTTTCATTAGATGGAAAATAAAAACCTAAATCCTTTTTTGCTTTAGATCCAAGCAAAGCGTCGCTGAGTGAATGTAGAATTATATCTCCATCCGAATGAGCTTCAAAACCAGGTCCTTCGACCGATATCCCTCCGAGGACTAATTTTTCATCATTAGAATGTTTGTGTATATCAAAACCATTACCTACAAGCATTATGCCTCTTTTGATTTATATATAAATTATAAACCGTCGTCAGGGTCTTCCTCTGGAAGATATTGGTTAATTTTTTCTACAGCTGCTTCTTCATCAATACTTAATGCACATGCTATTTCACTTGCTAGAGTTGTTCTTGCTTTTGCGAGCATTCTCTTAAGTGCAGGTGATATGCCCTTGTTAATTTGAGCGTGTGTAAGGTCTCTAACAACTTCAGCAACCTGTATAACATCTCCAGAAGTCATTTTTTCTGTCAGAACTTTGTACCATCTACTCCAATTAGTTCCTGCCTCTTCTGGTTTTTCTTTAAATATAGGAAACACTTTTCTTGAGACTGCATTTTTTGAGATAACAGGTCTTATAACTTCATCGACATTTTCTACTGGCACCATTACTAGTAATCCATCTGTAAGCACTTCAATTTCAAAATACTGTCTTCGTTTTGATTTTACTTCACCATTTTCATCAAAAATTTCAACATTCTTGTTAACTTTTCTAACAACTTTTGCAGCGCCATGGTGGGGATGAACTACAAATTGGTTTGGTTTATATTTATCAGCAGTTTTTTTTGTTTTTGTTGCCATAGATGTCAACAATACTATATATTCAGAACTATTTAATGTCCATTTATATATGAAAAACCTATGTTTTTAAGCAATGTATCGAAATAATCTCTTAATTGTTGTGCCCTACTTCTTCCAATACCCTCAACTTCAAACAATTTTTCTGGTGAAGCAGTGAGTAATTTTGGTAATGTTTTAAATTTCTGAATAATTTGATCATGTAAATTTTCAGGTAATCCTGGTAATCTTGCGAGAACCCTATATCCTTTTGATACTGAAATGTCATCAAGAGGAAGCTTGGACAACACGCTACCGAGATAATCTACCGCATTCAATTCGTCATATGACAATTTGCTTATCTCATTAATAGCTTTAGTAGTAGTTCTAAATTTCCTGACTGGAAGATGATCTTTCAAAACAAGATTTAATGTATTTAGAACGCCTGATTCTAAAGAATCTATCTGAATCATTATCAATCCTGCATCCTCTCCAAGTTTAAGTGCTTCAGCTTTGACTTGGTTAGCAAGCCGAGTAAGAAGTTCTCCTCTTTGAATGACTTCTAAAACTTCTTGATTTGTTAATGTGTTTTCAATCTCTAGCTCTCCTAAATTTGTCACAGCGTCGTCAAACCTTCTTCTCATCCTGTCAACTGATTGCAAAGATTCATTAACTCTTCCTAGTATTGCTGATGACTCCTCCAACTCTATGGTCTGAAGGTTTTCGAATACTTTAATTAAAGAGGTTTCTTCAGATACAGCTATCACCGTCAAACCAGTAGAAGCTGAAGTTCGTTCTGCAGTTCTGTGCCTTGTTCCGGTTTGTGTGGTAGAAATTGAGTCACTTGGATTTAAATGAACATTAGCTTTTAAAATTTTTGTAACACTCTCATTTACAACAATAGCACCATCCATTTTTGATAATTCGGAAAGCATCTCAGGTGAAAATTCACAATCATTTAAAGTTAGTCCACCTGAAGAAAGTTTTTCTAATTTTGTTGTTGAACCTATGACGATTAGTGCTCCTGCTTTTTTGTCAGCAATTAAATCAACACCAATCCTTAAAGGTTGGCCTGGTAATAACTGACCTGCACTTGTGTTATTGTTTAAGTTCATATTCCTCTTTATTATTTGAACAATATTGTTATTTGAATGTTACTGTATTATTTTATAAATAGGGACAATAGGCTAATTAAATGGAAAAAATAGAATGTAAGGCTTGCTCAGCTACAGTAGACAAATCAATTGAGTTTTGTTCAAGTTGTGGTGAATGGCTTGGTTTAAGCATAAAAGACATAGTAACTTCAGATGCTAAAACAGAACCTGAAGTTACTCGAAGAGTTAGACCTCCTGAAGAATTGTTGTCACAACCACTCTCAAATTATGGCGCAACTTCTTTACCAACAAGAAATGAGGTACCTGGAATCAGAGCTGTTTTTTTTCTAGCGATAATCATCCCATTAATTGCTGCGGCTAGTTACTACTACAACCAAAATATCGCAGAGGAAGTTATTGAAGAAATTCAAGTTGTAGAACAGTCAACAACAACAAGTACATCAACTACAGTACAAAGCTTACTTCAGCTTCAATATCCATTTAGCTGTTCATCTTCAAGTAGCCTTGGGGAAGGATGGTCTTGCGAAAAAATATATGATGATGAGCCGTCTTCGTGGCAAGATAACGGCTTAGAATGTGCAGATGCAACGTTAGAATTTACTTTCTCTAAAGATATTTATTTTCAATTTTTGACTTATGAAAACATAGAAGATTCAAAGTCTTTTAAAAGAAACTTTAAACCAAGAGATATATTAATAACATCAGAAGAAGAAGGGTTCTCAATAGAATATGAGCTTGAAAATCAAAACACTAGCTCACAATGGATCGATTTAAATACATCATCATCTGTAATTACAATACAAATTTTAAGTGCATATCCTGGGGAAGAAGTCAATGGTGCAGAACCATTTCTCGAATGTTCTATTCAGGAAATTACTTTTTATGGACGTGGTTAAGATGGATATCAATTCTCTCAAGTCTCAATTTTCAAAATATAAAAAAGACTTGCTAGATCTTAATAAATACATGTATGAAAATCCTGAATTAGGATATCAAGAGATTAAGTCTGTAAATAAAATTACTAAACTTATCAAAAAGCACACAGCAGATGCAAAATTTAAAAAATTTACTGATATTCCTACTGCTTTTACTGCTTCAATCAAAAATAAGCCCAGAAAAAAAAATATTGCTATATGTATAGAATATGATGCATTACCGAATGTTGGACATGCTTGTGGACATAACCTAATATCATCCATTGGATTAGGTGCATTTTTTATCCTTTCAAATTATATAAATGATTTAGATTACGAAATAAAGTTAGTAGGTTGTCCTGCTGAAGAGATCATTCCATTGACCTATGAAAATGGTGGTGGTGGTGGAAAAATAAAACTTTTAGACCAAGGTGCCTTTGATAACACTGCATATTCTGTAATGATCCATCCGGCTACAAGAAATGAGGTGGATCCATTAATGATTGCAGTAAAACAAATTGATATAGAATATTTTGGTAAAGCTGCACATGCGTCTGGTTCAGCATATGTTGGAAAAAATGCATTGGATGCTCAAATCCTTGCATACAACAACATCAGTGCTTTAAGGCAGCAGCTACAATCTGTAGAAAAAGTTCATGGAATAATTACTCATGGTGGTGAGTCACCCAATATTATTCCAGATTACACAAGATCAAGTTGGATGATTCGTGCTCAAAAAACAAAAGACTTAAATAGATTAGAAAAGAAAATTATAAATTGTTTCAAAGGAGCTGCAGAGTCTACAGGTTGTAAGTTAAACATTGTTGAAGGTAACGGGACTTATGAAAATTTAGTCACGGATAAAAAATTAAAGTCAATATTTATGGAAAATTCAAAAAAACTTTCATTAGATATGAAAACCAATGAAAGTTATGATCAAAGCAAAAACGGATCTACAGATTTTGGAAATATTTCAAAACAAGTTCCTTCATTACACGCATTTCTTCAAATTGTTGATGATGATGGTAAGATTGTAAACCACCAACCTGAATTTGCACATGCAACAGTTACTAAAAGAGCTACTGATATGATTGAAACTGGTAGTGTTCTTTTAGCTTCTACTATTTTAGATTTGTAAATCTTGCATCAACAGCATTCTTTACAAGTTGACTGTGTAAATTTCTATCTAACTCTAAATAATTTTCAGCTTTTTTAAATTCCTCGGAAATCTTTGTTTTTGCCATTAATCGATTATCTGAATTTAGCGTTACCTTAAACCCAGATTTCAATAGCTTTACGGCCGGATGATTATCAATGCTTACTGAACTTGCGCCAGATTTAACATTTGAAGAAATGCAAATTTCTAAAGGGATTTCATAATCTAATACATGTTGAGCAATTTTAGAGTTTGGTATATATTGACCATCTTTAAATTCACAACCCTCAATAATTTGCCAACCATGTCCTATCCTCTGTGCTTGGCAATTAAAGACTGCATCTTCAATATACGATAAGTCAGCTGCTTCTCCTGCATGTATCGTAAGTCCTATGTCAGATTCTGAAATTAAATTACAGGCATCTTTATGTAGAGAAGGTGGAAAATTATATTCTGGTCCAGCAAGATCAAATCCTATAACTTTATTATTAAAATTATCGATTGCAAGCTTAGCAACTTCTGTAGAGTTTTGATGTTGCCGCATTGCACACAAAATAGTATGAAACTCTCCACCAAAATCTTTTTCACCATCTCTTACTCCCTGTGAAACAGCGTCTACTACTTGTTGGGGTGAGAGTTTTTCTTTAAGATGCTGTAAGGGAGCATATCTCAATTCACCATACAAAACACCGTCAAGAACCAAGTCCTCTACTGCTTCATAAGCAACTCTGTGGATTGCATCTGTGTCTTGCATTACTGAAATGGTCATCTCAAATTTTTTAAATACTTGATTTTTTTCAGTTGAAATATTTTCATAAAACCAATTTTCTAAATCTTTTTCATCATCCAAAGGTAAATCTATATTTTTAGAAGTAGCTATATCAATAATTGTTTTTGCTCTCAATCCACCATCAAGATGTTCATGTAAGGCTGAAAACTCCACTATAAAAAGTCTCCTTCTGAAATTTTTTTATCAAAACCTGTTTTTACAAATATTTTATTTAAAGCATTCATTCCATCTTCTAAAACTACTTGTTCATCAATTTGTTGGAATTCTGAATTTTTTAAAACACACTTCCCGTCAATATATACATCATTAATTTCTTTAGATGAAGCACACATCACTATATTGTTAACAACATCATGCAATGGAAGCATCCTAGGTGTGTTAATCAATACTGTTATAAAGTCTGCTTTTTGATTTTTTGATAATTTGCCTGAAAACACACCCCCAGATATTCTTTTAATATTTTCCTCACTGGCTTTTCTAAATACTTCTTTTGGTTTAATGAAGTTTTTTTTGGCTACGGAATTATTCAAGACTAATGCAGTTCTCATTTCTTCTAACATGTCATAGTCATCGTTACCTCCAGAACAATCTGTTCCTATTCCCCAATCAATATTTAATTCTGACAAAAAATTTGTATTCATTGGTTTTCCAGCTATTCCGTGTGTTGTTGGGCAAAAAACAGGAAAAGCTTTTGACTCTGCGAGTAACTCCAAGTCTCCATCTTCTATAACATTGCAGTGAGCAGCTATTACTTTTTTATTTAATATTCCAAGGTTATATGCATGTTTTATAGGAGAAGTTTTAAAATTAGATTTAATATATTCCATTTCTTTTTGAGTTTGAGCTAGATGAATATGTGTTAATAAATCATTTTCTAATGCATAATCACTCAATTCTTTTAAAACTTTTGGGCTAACTGTTGAAGTTTCATGCGGTGCAACAATTGGGTGAACTGTTTTAGAATTTTTCCAATTTTTATTAAATGACTTTGCTAGGCTAATTTGTTCATTACCTGTCCATGGACCATATTCAGTCATAATTGTGTGCCCAATAAATCCTCTCATACCTATCGTTTCACATGCTTTTGCAACAGAATCAGCAAAAAAGTAATGGTCATTAATAGAAGTTGTACCAGAAGATATTGCATCCATCATTCCTAATAAGGAGAGTTTATAAACCAAATCATCGTCTAAGGCAGGCTCAATGCCCCACATCACATCGTAAAGTGCACTTGCACTTCCATAACCTAAGCCTTTGACAGAATTCAGCGCTACATGCGAATGCGCATTAGTAAACCCTGGGCTGATAATAACTTCTCCGAGTTCATTAAAATTCTTTGGTTTTTTTTCAGGTAATGATTCAATATGAACAATGTCTTTAATTAAATCACCTTGAACAATTAGAACTGAGTCTTTATGTAAATGTGTTGAATCTTCTACAATATATTTAGCCGAAAAGTATTGCAGGCTACTCAATTGAACTTTCGGTAATAGGAACAGGTCTGACTCTTAGTCTCTGTCTGATACCAATAAGTATCAAAACAACAACAGTCAAAGCATAAGGAATCATAAGAATTAATCTAGAATCGAGTTCATAAACACCCTGAAGCCTTATTCCGATTGCATCACCCAAACCAAAAAATAAACTTGCTCCAAACGTCCCAAGAGGTGTATTGTTTCCAAATGATGAAGCAACAAGGCCTATATATCCTTTACCTGCTGACATTCCTTCAGTAAACATTGTTAGGTTTTCTAAAGATAGAAAAATACCAGAGATGCCTGCTAAAAATCCTGAAAATACAGTCACCATCCATTTAATTCTTATAGTATTTATTCCAGCATCTTCTGCCGCCTCAGGATTTTCTCCTGTGGCTCTAATTGCTGTTCCAAGTCTTGTTCTGTAGTAAACAGTATGAAGTAAAATTGCCAACACGAACATCAAATAAACTGAATATGTAAAGTCAGACAAGAATGGTTCTAAGAACGTTCCACGCAAAAACGGAACACTTATTGGTTCAAAACCAACAATTCTTGGATCAGAGAAAAATCCAGCTTGTCCAAAAATTGTCCGCATTAAATAAGTTGTACCAGCTAATGCAAATATGTTAATGGCTAAGCCTGCCAGGACCTCATCCGCTCCCAAAGTAAAAGATAGTAAGCCAAACAAAGCAGCAGTTAGTAAGCCAGCAATTATTCCGGCAGTAAAACCAGCCCAAACGCTCTCAAATGTATAACTAGCATACACTCCTGCAAATGCAGCGTTTAGCATTTTGCCTTCAAGTCCAATATTCAACACACCAGCAGCGGAACACATCGCTGCAGCCATACCAACAATAGCTATAGGAGCTGTTGATCTTAGAAGGCTTCTGAAGATTGATAAGTCAAATATTTCAATCCATTCCATTACATCTTCTTTCTTGAAAAGAAATTATCCAACTTTTTAATAAGCGGATATTTTTCTAATCCTTTTACTATTTTTTGTGCACTTACAAAGAAAATTAATATTGAAATTAAAACTATTATTATTTCTCTTGAAACATCCGTCTTGTAATCAACGTAAAACCCACCATTTTTAATTGCACCATAAAATAACGAGGCAATTATAGAACCTATGGGTTCCAGTTTTCCAAGTATTCCAATTAATATTCCATCAAATCCTTGATTAAACTCAAGTTCTTGGAAGAAGTATCTTACAGCACCTAAAACTTCTATTGCTCCAGCTAAACCTCCCAATGCGCCTGAAATTAACATACCAATGATTGCAGATCTATCTGATGGAATTCCAAGGTATGAACTAAATCTAGATGGATACATTCCAACTAAACCATCACCACCAGAACGTAATTCATATCCAAAAGTTGTTTTGTTAAGTACAAAATGAGCAAGAATTGCAACAAAAACTGCAATAAAAAATCCTGTATTGAATTGAGAGTTAGGAAATATTTGTTTTAGTTCAGCTGTTTCTAAAATTCTAGGTGTTGCAGGTGCGATTGGATCTGCTCTAAAAGGACCATTAGCCATATACGAAACAAATAAAACAGCTACGAAATTTAAAATAATTGTAGAAATAATTTCACTAACTCCGGCATAAACTCTCAGCAATGCTGGCAAAAGCATCCAAGCTGCACCGACTAGCATTCCAATTAATATACATAGTGTTACGTGTGTAAAGTGTCCAAGTGTAGTAAATTTATATCCTGCCCATCCAGCATAAAGTGCTCCTACATACATTGAGCCATTGATACCAATGTTAAACATACCAACTCTAAAGGAAATAAGTGTTGCAACTGCAGTAAGAATTAAGGGAGTTGCTTGATATAAAGAGTTTGCTATATTTCTTGTACCCTTAAAGCCTCCTTCATATAGATACAAAGCTACTTCAGAGGGGTTGTTGCCTGTTGCAGATATTAATACCCATGCAATAAAAGCTGTAATAAGCAAGCCAGCAAAAGTTACCAAAACATCTTTAAATGAAAACTTTTCCACTAGTCTTTAACTCCCGCCATATAAAGTCCCATCTGTGACTGGTCCACTTCTTTAGGGTTAACCCACTTAACTATCTGTCCCTCATACATTACACCGACTCTATCAGCAACGGCCATAACTTCATCTAATTCAGCAGACACTAAAAGCACCGCACCACCCTCATCTCTCATTTGGACAAGTTGTTCATGTATGGCCTCAATATTACCTATATCTACTCCTCTTGTAGGCTGGGAAGCAATCGTTAATACAGGGTCTTCTGATAATTCTCGAGCAACAACAACTTTTTGTTGATTTCCTCCAGAAAGAGACTTTACCTTTAAAGAAATATTTGGTGCTCTAATGTCAAAATCTTCTTTTAGTTTGTTAGAGTGCTGAGCAATTTTCTTAAGATTAAAAATACCATTTGTTGATAATGGTTTTCTAAAATATGAATTACCTATTAAATTTTCCCATATACTTAATTGTGTGTTTAAACCAGTGTTTGTTCTGTCTTCGGGTATGTGAGCAATTTTTTTTCTACGTATATTTTTTGGAGTACTTGAAGCTATATTTTCACCTAGATAATTAATGCTTCCTTGACTAGTTTTTCTTAGACCGGTCAAAGCTTCTACTAATTCTGATTGACCATTTCCTTCTACGCCAGCTATTCCTACTATTTCACCCTTTCTAATATTTAAACTTACTCCTTTAACAGCTAATAATCCACGTGCATCATGAACCCAGAGGTCCTCAACATTTAAAATTTCTTCTTCGGGTTTTGCTTCATCTTTTTTCACTTGTAGAAAGACTTCTCTTCCAACCATCTGAGAAGCCAATTCAGCAATTGAAGTATTTTTAGTTTCAGACACTCCTTGTACTTCTCCTGCTCTCATTACGGTAACACGGTCAGCGATCTCCATTACTTCTCTTAGTTTGTGAGTTATAAAAACTACAGTTTTTCCTTCGTCAACTAATGTTCTAATTACAGTGAATAACTCATCAGTTTCTTGAGGCGTTAGTACAGCGGTAGGTTCATCTAATATAAGAATATTCGCATTTCTGTACAAAGTTTTTAATATTTCAGTTCGCTGTTGAACTCCAACAGATGCATCTATCATTTTTAAGCTTGGATCGACTTTAAATCCATATTTCTCAGCAATATCAACAACTAATTTATTTAGCCCTTTCCAATCTATAAGTCCTTGGCTATTTTTTGGCTCTTGGCCAAGTCCAATATTTTCAGGAGCAGTAAAACTAGGAACAAGTGTGAATTCTTGATGAACCATCCCTATACCAAGATTTATAGCGGTTTCTACTTTATTAATGACTTGAACTTCTCCGTTGATTAATATCTCACCCTCATCAGGTTGTTCAATGCCGTAAAGTATTTTCATGAGAGTTGACTTACCAGCACCATTTTCGCCAACTAAAGCATGGATTTCACCTTTGTTTACTTGGAAGTCAACATTTTTATTGGCAACTACGCCTGGATATTCTTTGGTGATATTTTTTAAATGTATTGCTGTGTTTTTACTCATTTTAAAAATTTTATTTTATATTATCTTAATAATTTAGCCCGACCTAGGTCGGGCTAAATTAAATTTTTGTCTAGTGAATTAGGCTATTAGCCACCAGCTGTTACGTCTGTAACAACAATTTCACCAGAAATTATTTTTGCTCTTACTTCAGCTACTTCTTCGATTAAGGCTGCGACTTGGGATGCCATGTCAGCAGGACCTTCATCTGCGAAGAGTGTAGAGCCATCAACTAACCATGTTGGTCCTACACCATTTTCTGCGGATCCGTATGAGTTAATTGTGCTTAATACTCCACCAGCTGCGATTCTATCAGAGATTGCTGTGTAAACTGCGAAGTCTACATTCTTCATCATTGATGTAATCATAGTTCCAGGTTGTACATAGTCTTGATTTGAGTCAACACCTATTGCAAAGTTTCCTGTCTCAGCAGCAGCTTCATAAGCTCCATTACCTGTTGATCCACCAGCAGCAAATATAATATCTGCACCAGCTTCAAAACAAGCTAAACCAATTTCTTTACCTTTAGCAGGATCTCCCCAGCTACCAGCGTATCCATCACAGAACTCTATGTCAGGATTAGCGTATCTAGCGCCTTCTTCCCAACCTGTTTGGAATTTTCTGATAATAGGAACGTCCATACCACCCATGAATGCAACTTTGCCAGTTTTTGAAAGTTTTCCAGCAATGTAACCAACTTCAAATGAACCCTCATGCTCTTTAAAGATAAGGTTTTGGACATTTGGAAGTAGATCTCCATTATCAGCTGTAACAACCATGTCAACTATTGCGAATTGTACACCCGGGTTAGCAAGTGCAGCTTCTTTTGTAATTTCAGCTTCTGAGAAACCGATTGTAATAATCATTTCTTTTCCGTCAGCTAAAAAGTTTTGGATAGCTGCTGCTCTTTCACTAGGTTCTGTCTCAACATAGTCTCCATCAATGCCAAGTTCTGCTACAGCTTTGTCGTAGCCTCTCTTAGCGGAGTCCATGAAGGAAAGGTCACCTAATGGACCAAGCACTATACCCACTTTTAACGCTTCTGCTTCTGGCTCTTCTGCAGGTGCTGCAGTTGTAGCTGGAGAATCAAGAGTCTCTTGTTCTGCTGCTGGTTCTGCAACCTCTTCAGTAGTTGTTTCTGAGCTGCCACCACAGGCAGACAAAATCAACATTAATGACAGAAGTACAAAAACGGATTTCTTTTTAGTAATCATTAATTTACTCCTTCATTATTTAAATAATGATTTAATAATTGTATCTCAAATAGGTAAAAGTGTCGTATTGAATGGGTGTAAATATTTGATTTTATGGGAGAAGTTTTGAAGTATTTGTTATTATATTAAACAACTTTTCATCATCTACTTTGTTCATCCAGTGGACGTTTTTATTTCTTCCAGAAATATGATTAATGTCAACCACTGTTTGACCTAGTGTTAATTCTGAATCAACCTCAACTTCGACATTGGTAACTTCTCCAGTAGTTAAAGAGCTATCGACTAAATAAGCAGTTACAAATGCATCATGTACGGGCGTTCCATCTGGAAACTTTTGTTTAACTATTTCTAAATCAGCTAAGGACCCCATTAATCCAACAAGATATTCTCCAGTAGTGGTACCTGTTTCATGAATTGTATTTAGTCTTTCAATTGTAGAAATTGCTTGATGTGTAACGTCTAACCCCATCATTACTAATTTTGCACCTGAACTTAACACAACTTTTGCTGCTTCCGGGTCAACTAAAATATTAAATTCTGCCACAGGTGTGTGATTTCCGAAACCTGCTCCTCCTCCCATGAAAATAATTTGATCTATATTTTTAGCTAACTCAGGGTTAGCGCTTAAAACTTTTCCAATATTTGTCATTGGACCAAGAACACAAATGGTAATTTTCTCATCACTGTTTTTTAGTAATTCAGTTATGTAATCTACTGCTCCTGTAGATTCTTCACTTTTTGAAGGCTCAGGAAACCCAACTCCATTTAATCCATCTGTTCCGTGAACCCATTCTGCTGTGAGTAAATCTCTATTTAAGGGCTCCGATTCCCCTTTGTAGACTGGGATACTGTTTCTTTTGGCATGTTCGAGAATTCTAAGAGCATTTCTTGTTCCAACATCTACGCCAACATTTCCTCCAACTGTAGTTATTGCAAGTAATTCTTCATCCGTAAAATGTGCTAAAGCAATGAGAATTGCTACGGCGTCATCAGTACCTGGGTCGGTATCGATAATTAATTTCATTTAATTATTGTAGTATTTTTATGATTCAGATTCTACAAAATCTACAGGTGGTTCATCTGGAGCTTCAACTGATTCAAACTCTAGAGTATTTTCATCTTTATTTAATGAAATTATTATTGTTGATCCAGCTTTGTATTTACCTTGTAAGAGCTCTTCTGAAAGAGGGTCCTCAAGTAATCTCTGTATAGACCTTCTTAAAGGTCTCGCTCCAAATTCTTTATCATAACCTTCAGTTGCTAAAAATTCTTTAGCTTCATCAGAAAGTACGATTTCTAAGTCAGAGTTTTTAAGTTGACTGTGTACTCTATCAAGCATTAAGTCAACAATTTCTTTAACTTCGTCAATTGTTAGCTCATGGAAAACAATTGTTTCATCTATTCTATTTAAAAACTCAGGCCTAAAATATCTTTTTAATTCTTCACCAACTTTTGATTTCATTTTTTCATAATTATCGATTTCGCTTAGATTACTGAAGCCGATATTTTTGGCAATATCTTTAGTTCCTAAATTTGAAGTCATGATAATTATTGTGTTCTTAAAATCGACTGTTCTACCTTGTGCATCTGTAAGTCTTCCATCTTCTAAAATTTGGAGAAGTGTATTAAATACATCAGGATGGGCTTTTTCTACTTCGTCAAGAAGAACTATACTAAAAGGCTTTCTTCTTACAGCTTCAGTGAGTTGGCCTCCTTCATCATAACCAACATAACCCGGAGGTGATCCAATTAATCTGCTTACTGTGTGCTTTTCCATATATTCAGACATGTCTATCTGAATTAATGAATCTTCATCACCAAAAAGAAACTCTGCTAAGGCTTTTGCAGTCTCAGTTTTACCAACACCAGATGGTCCTAAAAATATAAATGAACCAGATGGTCTTTTTGGATCTTTTAATCCAGACCTTGTTCTTCTAATAGCTTTTGAAACTGCCGCAATTGCTTCATTTTGACCAATAATTCTCTTATGTAGCTCGATTTCCATTTCTAACAATCTAGCTGTCTCTTCTTGGGTTAATCTATGAACTGGTATGCCTGTCCATTGAGCTAAAACTTCTGCAATTTCTTCTTCATCAATTACCATTTCAATTTCTGAAGCAGATGCTGAGTCTATAGTGTTTACTTCATCAAGTAATAGTTTTTCCTGATCTCTTATTTGAGCTGCTTTTTCAAACAATTGAGATTGAACAGCATCAATTTTTTGCTCTCTTAAATTCTTAAGTTTGTCAGCTATTTCTTGTTTATCTTGATCAAGAGGTTTCTTGTAAACTCTCATGCGACTACCTGCTTCATCAATCAAGTCAATAGCTTTGTCAGGTAAGAATCTGTCAGATATGTATCTGTCTGCCATATTGACAGCAGAAGCGATAGCTTGATCTGTAAACCTGACTCCGTGGTGGACCTCATATCTATCTTTCAATCCATCTAAGATTTCTATAGCATCTGAGAGTTTTGGTTCATCAACTTGTACGGACTGGAATCTTCTTTCAAGTGCAGCATCCTTTTCAAAATGCTTTCTAAATTCTTCTAGTGTCGTGGCACCTATTGTCTGAAGTTCGCCCCTTGCTAACATTGGCTTTAAAATTGACGCAGCATCAATCGCTCCTTCAGCAGCTCCGGCACCTACAAGTGTGTGTATTTCATCTATAAATAAAACAATGTCACCTCTTGTTTTTATTTCCTTTAAGACTTTCTTTAGACGTTCTTCGAAGTCACCCCTGTATCTTGATCCTGCTACTAAAGCAGATAAGTCAAGTGTATAAATTTGTTTACCTTCAAGAGTTACTGGAACGTCACCTGAAACGATTTTTTGAGCTAAACCTTCAACAATCGCAGTTTTACCAACTCCTGGCTCACCAATTAATACTGGATTGTTCTTTGTTCTTCTGGATAGTATTTGCATTACTCTTTCAATCTCTGTTGTTCTGCCAATAACAGGGTCCAGCTTTCCTTCTTTTGCCATTCTTGTAAGATTTCGTCCAAATTGATCTAAGATAGCTGAACCTGTTCCTGAACCAGGTCTTTCCCTACCTCCTGTAGATGCAGCTTGTTGCTTTTTGCTTTCACCTGCAGATGAAATTAATTTGATCACTGTTTGTCTAACTTGAGATAGTTCAGCACCTAATTTTTTTAAAACTTGAGCAGCAACCCCTTCTCCTTCACGAATCAATCCGAGAAGTATATGTTCTGTTCCTATGTAATTATGTCCTAGTTGTAAGGCTTCTCGTAGTGAAAGTTCTAAAACTTTTTTTGCTCTAGGAGTAAAAGGAATATGCCCGCTCGGTGATTGTTGGCCTTCTCCAATAATTTCAACAACTTCTGACCTAACGCTGTCAATATTGATATTTAATTCTTCCAAAGCTTTTGCAGCATGGCCTTCGCCTTCTTGAATTAAACCAAGAAGTATATGTTCTGTGCCAATGTAATTATGATTGAGTCTTCTAGCTTCTTCCTGTGCTAAAACTACGACCCTTCTAGCTCTATCAGTAAATCTTTCAAACATATAGTTATATTACCAAGGGTCTGTTTATACACTTAAATGAAAATTACAACTATTTATACATTTACTTTATTCTTTAGTTATGGAAAGCAATGAAATCAAAAAAATTATTCCTTTCGATGATATTTGGGATAACTTAAATGTATTAGAAGAAAGACTATTAGAAATTTCTAGCTCTTCAAATGATTACCTTACATCAATTTCTCAATATCTTATAAACGCCGGAGGAAAAAGATTTCGACCAATCGTTACCTCGCTTGCTGGAAAGTTTGGAAATGAAATTGAAAATATTGGCAAAATTATAGACGCTGGTGTTTGTGTAGAACTAATTCACATTGGGAGTTTATATCATGACGATGTAATGGACAATGCTACAACAAGAAGGGGTGTTGAAAGTTCAAACTCAAAATGGAACTCTACCCTTTCAATACTTGCAGGAGATTATTTACTTGCGAGATCTTCTGAGCTTGCAGCTGAAAGTTTAGGATTAGAATCTGTCAAACTGTTGGCATCAACTTATGCAGAATTAGTTGAAGGTCAAACTAAAGAGTTAAATTTAGCTTTTGACCTTGATCAAAATATTGATGATTACTTAACAGTTATTGAAGG
>CACPPU010000004.1:0-68031 GCA_902635945.1 uncultured Candidatus Actinomarina sp.
TATGTGATCTGCTTGTTCCAGTTTTACCACCAATTGTATAATTTTCCATAAAGATTGAGCGTCCAGTTCCATTTTCTCCTTCTACTACATTTATTAGTAAATTTTTTAATCTCTCTGATGAGTTAGAGTCAATTACTTGGTTTGGCGAATAATTAGAATACGGAGATTTAATTAATGTTAAATCAACATTTTTACCGCCGTTAGCAATAATGCTGTAGGCTTTTACCATTTGCATTTGAGTAACATTTATTGAATATCCTATAGACAATGAACTAAGGCATGTTGTACATATTTTATTTGGATCAAAACTTCCTTTAGACTCACCAGACAGCTCTATCCCTGTTCTTTTTGAAAATCCAAATTTTGAAAGAAATTCTTCTAAGTCATTAATATTTAAATCTTTTGTGGCAATAATTGTTCCAACATTTGAAGATCTTTCAATTATCTCTTTTACTGAAAGGTTGTAGGGTTCATGTTTAAGAAAGTCTTTGTAGCACCCTCTATAACCTTTGAAATCTTTTTGACATGAGTTTTCAATTAACTCAATAGTGTCTTCAACATAGTATTCTGTTTTTTCGTCTAATAAACCTTGTTCTAAAGCCAGTCCTATAGAAAATATTTTTAATGATGATCCTGGTTCATATTGTGCCCTTGTACTAATTAAGTCAATATTTATTGATTCTTTATCTCCTTTCTCTTCAGCAGAAATTAATACTTCTCCAGTATTAGCGTTTGCAAAAACAACCGAACAATTGAACGCTTCTGTGTTTATTAGTGCTTCTTTACATAAGTTTGTAGCTAAATATTGAAGTTCAGAGTCAAGAGTTAATATCAGGTCTTCACCATGAATTGGTTGAGTAGTTTGAATATTTGCTTGTGGAATAATGCTTCCATTTGGCGCTGCTTCATAACTAATTTTTCCATCAGTACCTTCTAGTGTGCTATTAAAATAAAGCTCTAAACCCTCAATCCCATAATTGTCTGTATCAACAAATCCAATAATTTTTCTTATGGATGGAGTATGGATAATCCTTTTACTTGATGGTTCTACCATTACACCATCTAAACTCCAACTTTTTATTTCCTCACCTTTTTTATATTCAATATTTCTATCAAGATAAAAAAACCTAGAGGAATTCAGTATTTTATTAGCAATTTCAGTGCTATCTTTTTCAAGCAATGGAGACAAAAGTGTGGAAACTTCTTTGATGTTTTCTACTTTATCTGGATATATTCCTATGTTGAATGATTGTGTGCTTGTTGCTATTGGTTTAAGATTTTTATCATATATACTCCCCCTCTTAGCTTTAAGAGTTTCTGACTTTATACGGTAAGACAATGCTTGTTCTTGAAAATATTCGGAGTTTGTAAATTGTAAATCATAAACATTTTTTAGAAATAAACCACTAAAAATTGTAAAACTACTAAAAATAACAATAAATAAACTCCAGTTCTTAATTTGGTTGTAATTCATTTTCCTAAAGTCCCAAGAATTTCAATTTCAACTAACTCTGAATCAATTTTGTAAGGTGATGAAAGATCCTTGTTAACAATGTAAACATCGAGTTTTTTAAAATTTAGAGAATCTGAAATTTTTTCAATATTTTCAATAGAATATTTCTCTTGATATAAATTAAACGTTTGGTCTTTAAGAATTTCCAATTCAATAATGTCTTGATTTACTATTGACAAGTTGGTTGACAATTCATTTATTTTTATGTTTGTATACAAATTCCAAATAAGTGAAGAGAAAATTGAAATTACAATTATTAATAGAAAACTTTTAAGCTTCATATTTTCACCATGAATCTAAGAACCGCAGACTTTGATCTAGGGTTTTTTTTAATTTCATTATCTGAAGGCGTTCTTTTTTTATATTTTCCTAGTTTGAATAGTGGGACATTTTCACAGATACATATTGCGAGTTTAGGATCGCATATACACCCTTTTGTTTCTTTGTCTACAAATTGCTTTACTGTTCGATCTTCAATTGAGTGATACGAAAGAAAAATCATAATGCCATTTGATTTAATAAAATTTTTTGCAGTTTCTAAAGATTCAATTATTTCACTAATTTCATTATTTACTTCGATCCTTATAGCTTGAAATATTTTTCTTACGGTGCTTTTAGTAAATTTTGGATTTTGGCGCGGCAGGGATGATTCAATAACACTTACTAACTCGTTTGTTGTTTGAATAGGTCTATTATGAATAATTGTTTCAGCTATTTTTTTTGAATTACTCTCTTCTCCATATTCATAAAATATTTTTAATAATTCTTCATAACCATAATTATTTATAACTTCTTTAGCAGATAGCTCTTGAGAAACATCCATTCTCATATCAAGAATTGAATCATGTTGGAATGAAAAACCACGATGCGGAGAATCAATTTGATGTGATGAAAGACCAAAGTCATAAAAAATACCACTTATTGAATCAATATTATTATTTTCTAAATATTCGTTAATTTTTGAGAAACTGTAATGTTGGACATTATGTGTATCTGGAGAGTTATTAACCGCTTCTAAATCTCGATCCAGTGCTAAAAAATCTATATTATTATGATTTTTTTTGAAGTACTTAAAATGAGATCCATATCCATATGTTGCATCTATAAATATTCCATCTGGTACATCAATGAGCAGATCAGATATTTCTGATGTCATTACCCCATCGTGTGTCAAATACTCTGCCCTGTTTGTATTCATACCCAGCTCTCTAGAACTGGCACCAATTGGAAAGTTGGGCGGAGTAAGGGTGTTCCAATTTAGTTGTCTAGAGAGCTGGCTATGAACCTATCCTTTCACTTCATTAATATTTGCAAATGCTTGGTCTGCTTCATTTTGGATTTTCTTCCAACTTCTTGTTGACCAAACTTCAACTACTGGGCCTGATCCAGTTACGGTTACTTCTTCGTTGATGTCTATACCGCTATATGCACGTAGATTTTCAGGTACCTGAACTCTTCCAGCAGAATCGATTTTTACATCTATAGCGCCACTAAACAAAGCTCTTCTTAATTGTCTAGATGTTCGATCTGTGGAAGGAAGCGATGCCATTTTTGAGGCTTCATTTTCCCAATTGTCTTTTGTTAATATTTGAAGACAATTATCTTGCCCCTTGGTGATTACACAGCCCTGTTGAAGCTCTTCTCTGAACTTTGAAGGTATAACTACTCTACCTTTAGAGTCCATTGTATGTTGAAACTCACCAAGGAACACTTTATCCGCCTTTCGTGCCTTGAACCACTTTTAAACATTATATGACACTTTATGACACTCTGCAACACTTTTTGAGAAAAAATTTTTATGCTGAAATAAGGTATTCTTCCCAAGAAGGATCTGGATTGCTGCCAACAATAGTCTTGATCCAAAAATTATCTTTTGGATTAGATGGAGGATTTTTAAGATTTAAATGTGTTTGGTGAAGAAGCTTATCGGCTTTAATTAAATTACACTTTTTGCAACATGCAACCACATTTGACCACTCATGTAGGCCACCTTTGGAACGAGGAATTATATGATCAACCGACTCTGCAGATTTACCACAATATTGACATGTAAAAAAATCTCTAATAAATATATTTTCACGATTTAGAGCTACTCTCCTAGCAAAAGGAGCTTTAACAAAATAAGTTAAAATTCCAACTTTTGGAACAAAAAATTCTTCTTTCTCAGAATGTAAAATTATTTCAGAATTTTTTATAGCATTTATTTTCTTGTTATGCATTAACGAAATTGCTCTTTTAAACGAAACAACTGAAAGAGGTTGGAATGTAGAATTTAAAATTAACGTCCTATGACTTGATAGGTTCATGGTAAATCTATGCTGTTTTGATTTCTATGCTTGAAGTTCTTGACTAAGTACATCATCTTCCACTTTAGTCAATAAATTTAAAAATCTTTCTTTATCTAACTCAAATTTGGAAACATCTTCTTTAACTTCTTGAGTAACAGTATCAATTGTTTCGAAAAATGTAAGTTGTCCATTTTTCAAAGCGTCAAAAACTTCATTGTCTTCAACAGAGTATATTGTCTTACCATCAGACTTAAGTTTTACTTCTGATAAATGTTTTGTAAGATCACCATTTTTAGTTAAATATTTCCAAGCCCTTCTAACTCTTTGAATACTCATGCCATTATCAAGTAATGTCTTTATAACCCTCAAGGCAACAATATCTCTAAATGAATAAAATTTAGGAACTCCAGGTTTTCCATCAGAAGATTGTACTGATGGAGATACTAAATTTACTTTGTCCCAGTATCTTAATTGATGAGATGTGCATCCAGAAAGATAGCATGCTTGCTTTGATGTAAAAGCATTTTTCTTCAAACCTTACTCCTAAAAAAAAAATGATGTATATTTAATTTAATTAAATTTTTTATTTTTGTCTAGAGCTATCTTGGTTTCTTAAAATTTTAATTACTTGTTTTATGTTCCACTCTTTTACGTTTTCAGCTTTTAAAAGTGATCTTGTATTTGCGACAAATACATATCCAGCAACTGCCATTACAGAAAATCCAAATATAGCTATAGCGGGTTGAATTATATAGGTACTAAACATTGTCAATAGTCCTAAAACAAACACAAAAAAAGAAATAACTGCTCTGTTTCTTGTAAATTTAGAAAGAGTAGAGTCTTCAACTGTTTTTGCTAAATCAGGATCGTCCTTCATTAGCTCTTGTTCAATTTGTTTTAAAATTTCTTCTTCTTCTTTATTCAAACCCATATGTAAATCTTAATATAAAAATGAGTTAGTCTAAATTAATGGGTAATTTATTTCTTAGACATGGTGAGGTTGAAAATGAAAAAGATGTGTTTTACGCAAACCTTCCAGGATTTTATTTAAGCAGTAAGGGTGAGATGCAAGCCAAAGATGCAGCAAAAAAAATTAAAAAGTTATTCAATATTGAAAAAATTATCACATCCCCTCTTTTAAGAGCAAGGCAGACCGCCAGTATTGTAAATGAAGAACTTAAGACGGATATAGATGTGTCTTACAATATTATTGAATGGTCCGGACCATATGAATGGATTGGTAAAACAATAGAAGAGATAAAACTTACAGATAGTTTTAAAAATTACAACAATAACCCTCTTAATTTAAAAAATACATTAGAAAGCTTAAAAAATGTTCATGATAGATTTAAATTAGATTATGAGAAATATGAAAATACTCTTTTTGTTTCTCATCAAGATACCATAAGAGCTTTTACTTATTACTACTTAGAAGAAAAAGATTTTATAAAAAATAGGCCTGTTCATTGTGAATTACAATCTATAGAAAATAAATTAATAAATACATACTAGGTTTGTCATTGTAGGTATATTAAGTAATGCTTATAATAAAATAATATAAAATAAGCAGTCCTCCACCAAAAGACCCAATGAATCCCAAGCTACCAACTATGGGTTCTAATGATTTAAAAAATTTTGAATTAAAGTTTTCTAAGTATATATCAACAATCTTTCTGCTAAGTTGAAAAGAAATAAATCCATTGAAAAAAATATATACAAAACTTAAAATCGTAATCCAAGGGTTAGGAAAATTCATAATAAGGTAAAGTTAATATAATTATGAGATTTAGCAACAAGACTCGGATTTTTATATACACTTCCGTAATTTTATTATCTAGTTATATCGGCTATCTTCTTGGAAATACATTTTGCATTATCTCTGATGAAGGGAGTTGCTTAACAAGTGTTTTAACTTATGTTGGTGTGATTAATATATTTAATTTAATTGGTGTTTTTATATTGGTTAATTTATCTGAAAAATCAATAACAGAATGGAATCAAAATTTGGAAGAAGAGTGAATCAATTTCTCACAAATTTTATCAATGTCATTTTGTACTATATCTTTATGAAACACTAATCTAATTGATTTCTCTCCAATGAGTCCTGCATTAATTGATTCGTTATAAAAAATATCTAATAATTTATTCGGGTCTTCTTCGTTTTTAATATTCAAAAATATCATATTTGTTCCTTTGTAAACAATGCTTTGTATTTTTTCGTTGTTTAAATTTACATTAAGGAAGTCGTAAACTTTTTTGGCTTTGGCATGGTCTTCAAGAATACTTTCTCTGCCTTGCAAAGCAGCTTTTGCCATTGAAGCAATTACGCCAACCTGTCTCATTCCTCCTCCAAGTTTTTTTCTATATTCTCTTGCCTCCTTTATAAATTCCATAGAGCCAAGCAGCATAGAGCCTATAGGTGCTCCTAGAGCTTTTGAGAAGCAGAATGTTAAACTATCACAGTAATCCCCATAATTCATATTATTTTTATCCTCTTGTATTGCATGCCATATTCTCGCACCATCTACATGGAGCTTCAGACTATGTTCCCTGACAATCTTGCTTAAAGATTTTATTGAATCAAAAGATACGATCGAACCTCCAGATGCCAGATGAGTGTTTTCAATCGAAACAGTTTTGATTATGGGTTTGTGGACTTTTGACTTTAATATAAGTTTTTCTAAATACTCTAAATTCAACTCTCCATCTGTATGTTCAGCATCACGAAATTGTACACGAGATAAGAAAGCTGCAGCTCCATGTTCGTAATTTTTAATGTGTGAGTCATGAGGTGTAATTACTTCTGTACCGGGGTCATTATGAATTAATAGTGAAATCTGATTTCCCATTAGACCTGAAGAAACAAATAATCCTTTTTCAAAACCTAAGAGATTAGCACACTCATCCTCTAAATTATTTACAGTAGGATCTTCAATATACTCATCGTCACCAAGCTCTGCATTTAAAGCACTCTCTAAAACCTTCTTTGAAGGTTTGGTTACAGTATCTGATCTTAAGTCATACACTAGAGAGCTGCCTTAATATTTTTCATTGCTTGTCTAATTCTTTGTTTATTTTCAACTAAAGCAATTCTAATATAGCCCTCACCAAATTTTCCGAAACCAACTCCTGGTGAGACTGCTACATTTGATTTTTCTAAAATGTCTAATGAAAATTTTAATGAATCTTTATCAAATTTTTCTGGAAGTTTTGCCCAGACAAACATAGTCGCGTCAGATTCCTGAACAATAAAGTCTAAATCTTCTAAGTGCTCAACAACTAATTCTCTTCTTTCTTTATAAACAGTTGATAATTCAAATGGATACTCATCTAATTCATTTAAAGCAACAGTAGATGCAATTTGTATTGGTTGAAAAGTTCCATAATCAATGTAAGACTTTAACTTTGTAACTGCTGCAACTGCATCTGCATTGCCTACTGCAAATCCTACTCTCCATCCAGCCATTGAATATCCCTTAGTAAGAGAATATAACTCAACGCTATGTTGTAAATTCTTGTCTGAAGATAAAAGTGAGGGAGGTTTATTTCCCTCAAAATATATATCTGAGTATGCAAAATCATTAACTATTAAAAAGTTATATTTTTCAGCTAATTCAACAAGACTGTCGTAAAAAATTTGGTCAACAGTAAGAGTTGTTGGATTATGCGGAAAAGATATTAATAACAATTTAATTTTTGTTTTCTTTAAGATGTCATTTAATTCTGTCAAAAAGGCTGACTTATCAAGACAATTTACTTTTATTGTTTCAGCTCTTGCTATTAACGGAGCAAAATGGTGAATTGGGTAGCTTGGATCTTGAACAACAACCTTGTCTCCAGGGTTTAAGACTGACATTAAGAGGTGAGTTAACCCTTCTTTACTGCCAATAGTATTTACAACGTTCGAATTTGCATCAAGATTAACTTGATAATTTTTTTCATATTTAATAGCAATAGCTTCTCTTAAACCAAATATTCCTTTTGATACAGAATATTTATGATTTTTTTTGAGCTTAGCTGTTTCAATTAATTTATCTACTACTTTATCGTGCGTTGGTAAATCAGGATTACCATATCCTAAATCTATTATGTCTTTTCCCGAGTGACGCGCAGTAATCTTTTTTTGATTAATTTCATTGAATAAATATTCAGGAAAATTGTTTATCAATTCATTGCTGTATTTATTCATCTAAAAATATTATCTATAGTTTCAAAAAAAATCTCTCGATTTGAATCTTTTAATATATGTATATATTCGTAGTTTAATTCACTATCAAAAAAATTTGGCTTGCCAGCTTTTAAGCATAAACTTATATTTCCTTTTGGATTCTCAATTTGAGTAAATATAGATTCTTTTTCTTCAAATAACTTTTTAGTGCCCATCCATTGATTAATTCCAATTGAATATTTTTTAATTAATTGAAGTTTTTTTTCTGAGTGTCCCCCAATAAATAGACTGATATTGTTTTGTCTAAACATATTTGAATCTACTATTTCATTTATAATTTTTTCAATGTCATTTGAGAAATTAGGTCTTTTTTCAAATTTATCATCACCTGTGCCAATTCCCAATTTAAAATTTTTAATTTCAAGAAATTTATATATATATTCTTCAAGCAATTCCTGAAATGGTCTCGCATTAATGTTTAATACACATACACCCAATCTGATTTGACCATTAACAACTTCATTTAATTTGTAAATACCATCTATTAATTCATAAACATCTAAATCGCTACCTGCAGGGTTTTTTCCATGATCAAATAAATATATTGTATCGATGTCTAAGGACATTAATTTTTCTGTTTTAACTATAAAATCATTTTTAAAGAATTCTCCAGGAAGTAAAACAGATTTAATTTTCTTCATTAAATGAAAGTGCTGCTGCACCAATTATTCCAGAGTCTTCTCCTTGATTAGAAATAAATATTTCCGGGAAAATTCTAGATGGAAATTTATATCTCTTTTGAATATCGCTAGTAATCAGATCTATTAAGTCAAAAGGTTCAGAAGACATAGTTCCTCCAAGAACAAAGACTTCATTGTTGAATATTTCAAATAAACTTATTAACCCATCTGAAATATTTTGAATTATTTCATCTCGAACATTATTTTCTTTATTTGTAAGATTTAAATTCTTATCAAATATTATTGAACCAACATTTTTCTCTGCAAATCTTTTTGCAAGTTCTGAAGTTTTGTTTTCCAACGAAAGTTGGGAACATCTTTGTGTCCATACTGAAGCTGCAACTGAAGCTTCATAACATCCTTTTTTTCCGCAGCCGCATAAAACATCTCTATTGTTTGCGGTAAGCATATGACCAAGCTCTCCTGCGCTTCCCTGTCCTCTTAATAATTTACCTTCAGAAATTATTCCTCCACCAACCCCTGTTCCAAAAGTTAACATTATTAAATTAGAAAACTTATTTTTATAACTTAATAAGTACTCGCAGTAAGCTGCGACATTGCCATCATTATCCAGATAGAATTCATAATCTGTAAAATTTACTAATTTAGAAAAATTAATGTCATATTGTAAATTTGGACCATATGAATATTGTTTTTTTTCAAAATTTACAAATCCTGGCATAGCAATTGATACTTTTGAAATATTTGATATGTTTTCCTTAATAATTTCGGATATAGAATCAATAAATTTTTCTTCATTCTCTGGAGTTGGTATCTTATCTTTCTTTAAAACTTTATAAGATCTATCTATGACACCGTATTTTACGGTTGTACCTCCAACATCAAAAGCTAAACAATTCATATATAAATTGATGATAATTCTAAATATTGATTAGTTGCCCGAAAATAACCTACATTAATGCATCGAGTTGCTCTTATCCTCCAATTCGAAGCAAGAGGTTGATGAACATCTCCAAATAAAGAATATTTAGGTTGATAACTTTCAATAAAATCTTTTAGACTAACCCATCCTTGTTCGATTTTATTTGTAACAACATCAGTAACTAACTCACGAACAAGCGGAGGTGCATGTGTGCAGATTATATTGGAGTCTTTTAAGTTAAATAGTTTTTTTGAAAATGTTTCTTCGTCAATTTCTCCCCTTGCATTTATTGGTGTTGGAACTCCACCACCAGCAAATCCAATTTTTTTATTATCAAATTCAACCAATAATCCATCTACATTCTTAACTGAACTACTTAAGTAAGTATTCATAATGTCTACATCGTCTACATTTCCTGGAATAAACCAGACTTCGTATTTTTTAAGAACTGCAAAAACATCTTCGTATTGTTTATTAATTGCATTTTGCATTTTTTTTGCAATTTTGTCTGGGTCAGTTTTATACAATTCTTTCCATAATGTTTTTCTTTCATCAAATTTGTGTTCTTTTCTTAAATTAATCAATTTTTCAACATTATCTTTGCCAAAGACATCCATGGCAATTCCTTGTCCATCTCTGTAATCAATCCAATTGATTAAATCACCTAAAATGACAATAGGTCCCTTATTCTGTGGTAAAGAATTAAGATACTCTATCTGATAGTGAACATCCGATACGAATATCATTTCAACTAATTTGTAACTGCTCCAGCGTCTGAACCACTGACTAGCTTAGAGTATTTATGAAGAACACCAGATTTATAACGAGGTTCAGGAAGGGTAAGTAAACCAAAGCGTTTATTCATTTCCTCTTCACTTATATCAAGGTTTAGGGTTCTGTTTGAAATATCTAGGCTAATAATATCTCCATTTTTACATATTGATATTGGGCCTCTGTCAAAACTTTCTGGAGCGACATGTCCGATGCACAAACCTGTTGTTCCACCAGAAAATCTTCCATCTGTAATTAACAAAACGTCTTTACCAAGTCCAGCACCTTTTATAGCTGCTGTTATTTGTAACATTTCCCTCATACCTGGGCCACCTTTAGGACCTTCATTGCGAATAACAACAACTTGGCCTTTTTCTATATCACCATTAAAAAGTGCATCCAGTGCATCTTGTTCGCTATCAAATACATTTGCAGGTCCTGAGAAATTATTTATATCTATTCCAGCAGTCTTTACGACTGAACCTTTTGTAGAAAGACTTCCTTTTAAAACTGCTATCCCTCCTTCGTTTGAAATAGGATTATCCGGAAAACTTATTACATCTTGGTTTTTTGGAATTTCAACATTTTCTAAATTTTCACCAACAGTTTTACCTGTAACAGTCGTACATTCTGGATTTATTAGACCGTTTTCTAATAAAATTTTTGAAACAACAGGAACTCCCCCAATTTTATCCAAATCAACCATATGAAATTTCCCAAACGGTTTCATATCTGCAAGATGAGGTACATTTCTACTGAGTTCATCAAACGTCTCCAAACTTAGAGACACTTTTGACTCATGTGCAATTGCAAGTAAATGAAGAACAGCATTTGTACTTCCTCCTAAAGCTAACACAGTAGTAATTGCATTTTTGAAAGCCTCATTTGTCATAATGTCTCTTGGTTTGATGTCATGTTTTAGTAAATAATTTAATTGTTTTCCTGATTCTTCAGCTGCAACTCGAAGTCTGCTGTCTTCAGCAGGTATTGATGCTGTACCAGGTAAGCTCATTCCAATCGCCTCACCAACGGATGCCATTGTGTTAGCCGTAAACATCCCGGCACATGATCCAACACCAGGGCATGCAGCACACTCTATTTCATATAAATCTTCTTTTGTAATCATTCCTTTTTCATATGCCCCAATACCTTCAAAAACATCAACAATTGATATATCTTTTCCTTTATAGACGCCTGGTAAGCTACTTCCTCCATAGAGAAATATTGCAGGTCTATTTATTCTGCCAGCTGCCATCAACATACCAGGTAAAGACTTATCGCAACCGGCTATAGTTACCATCCCATCAAATCGTTCTGCATGCATTACAAGCTCTACTGAATCCGCAATAACTTCTCTCGATACAAGAGATGCTCTCATGCCCTCGTGCCCCATTGATATTCCATCGGAAACTGCAATAGTTGAAAAAATTAATCCAGCAGAATCGGGACCGTTAACACCGACTTTTGCATGTTCAGATAACTCAGGTCCAGTTAAATTACAAGGTGTTACTTCATTACCTGCAGAGACTATTCCTACTTGAAATTTATTAAAATCATCATCCTTTAAACCTACTGCACGAAGCATGGCACGAGCAGCAGATTTACTTACACCTTTTGTTACGTCATCAGATATTTTTGCCATAGAATAAGAATAGATTATTTAGCTAATGAAATCATTTTTTTTAATTTTTCATATTCTTCTTTAATACTGTTTTCTTCTGAATCAAAAGAATTAATCAAGTTTTGACATACATCGTTATTACCAATTTTAAAGAGTGCCCACATGATATATATTTTTAAGTGTGATGAACTTTCTGGATAAATCTTTTCTAAAAAACTTGAAGTATTTTGATCTGGATTGTTACCAAGCGCAATAATGGCGTTTCTTTTCAGATATTCAGCATTTCTTTTTGGAATATAAAACCAATAGAACATTTCATTCAGTTTTTCGTTATCTTCTTTAATAATTGCTTCAAGATTAACTTGTTGGTTTTTATTAAATATAACTACATTATTATTTTCTTGCCCAGGCGGACAAGAAGTAAGGCAGTCGTCACATCCATAAAATTTATTTCCTATTGCATCGCGCATTTCATATGGAATCAATTCTGGTGACTGAAGCCAGTAAGATATACACTTGTTTGAATCAAGTTTGTATTCACTATTTAACGCTCCAGTTGGACAAGATATCTGACATAAATTGCACTCACCACAGGAATAGTTTGTATTTTCGCTTTCTTCAAATGTATGGTCTACATAAATAGTAGCTAATAATTGCCAAGGTCCTGCACCTGGTGTTAACATCATTGTGCTTTTGCCTTGCCATCCCAAACCAGATGATACAAAAAAAGTTCTATCGTAATGATTAGGGTTATCAATAAATGATTTAAATTTAATATTTAATTTTTCAAAAACTTGTTCAATTTCAGTGATTTTGTTTTTTAAAGGTAAATAATAATCTTCTTCTGCAAACCTAGCAATTTGACCATAACCGGGAGAAGTTAGCATGGATGGTTGTGTTTTGTTTTTGTAGTTGTATGTAATCAAAATTGCAGATTTTGCCCAGTCAAATTTATCACCTAATCCCGAATATTCCGGATTTGAAAAAGTAAACTTCATATTTGCATGAAGTTGATTATTTTTTATATTGTTAATTTCTTCTCCAAAATTTAATTTTGAAGGTAAATTAGTGACTCCTAAATTAAAATTTGAAGAAAAATTTAAATTATTTTCTTCAAAAAAATTTATAACATTTATATCTTTCATTTTTTTAAGGTTTTACTATAGTTATTCTAAATGAAAAATTTAATTGTAGTCATTTCAGAATTAGTGCTTTTACTTAATTAGCGCTCATTTTGCTTTGATGAGCGCCTCCCAAAAAGGGGGGCTTTTTTTTGGAGACATAAAACAGAAAAATGACAAAAGAACAATTAACTGGTGCAGAGCTTGTAATAAGAGGCCTTGAATACCTCAATGTTTCTACTGTTTTTGGAGTGCCAGGTGGTGCAATTTTACCAGCGTATGATCCTTTATACGATAGCCCTATTAGACATATATTAGCTAGACATGAACAAGGTGCCGGGCACATGGCAGAGGGTTATGCTCAAGCTACTGGAGAACTTGGTGTTGTAATAGCTACTTCTGGACCTGGAGCAACAAACTTGATAACCCCTTTAGCTAATTCTTTAATGGACTCTACTCCTCTTCTAGCTATTACTGGTCAAGTTGCGTCTACTGCAATAGGTAATGATGCGTTTCAGGAAGCTTATACTGTAGGACTTTCGATGGCAGCTACTAAACACAATTACTTAATCACAGATGCTTCAGAAATTCCTCAAGTTTTAAAGGAAGCAAAATTTATTGCTACTACTGGTAGACCAGGTCCAGTTTTGGTTGATATACCAAAGGATATATTAAACCAAGTGGCGGCTTGGGTTGAGCCAGGCGATCTTGACTTACCAGGATACAAGCCTACAACGGAGCCAAATCCAAAAATGGTTCAGCAAGCTTCTTCTTTAATTAAAAAGTCAAAGAAGCCAATTCTTTATGTCGGTGGAGGAATTATTCATTCAAAAGCTAATAGTGAACTTTTTGAACTAGCTACTAAATTTAATATTCCAGTTGTTACAACACTTATGGGAAGAGGTGCTTTCCCTGATGGTCATGAATTGTGTCTTGAAATGCCAGGTATGCACGGCAATTATACAGCTACAACTTCAATTCAAAATGCTGACCTGTTAATTGCAATAGGCGTAAGGTTTGATGATAGAGTTACCGCAAATCCGTCATTTTTTGCTCAGAATGCAAAAGTTATTCATGCTGATATTGATCCAGCGGAAATTGGAAAAGTGCGTGATGCACAAGTTCCTATTGTAGGTGATGCAAAAAGTGTAATTAAAGGACTTATTGAAGCTTTGGGAGATGAAAAACTAGATACTGAAAATTGGGTTTCAGAACTGGAAGAAATGAAAACTGAATTTCCTCTGTCTTATAAGCAAGAAGACAAGGGTCCTCTTAAGGTTCCTTATGTTTTAGAAGAACTTCAAAAGTTAACAAAAGAAGAAGCAATTGTTGTTGCTGGTGTAGGTCAACATCAAATGTGGGTATCCCAGCATTGGAACTTTACTGAACCAAATACCTGGTTAAATTCAGGAGGACTAGGAACTATGGGTTACGCATTGCCTGCTGCAATCGGAGCAAAAACAGCTTATCCTGACAAACTAGTTTTAGCATTAGACGGTGATGGGTGTTTTCAGATGACATGTCAAGAATTAATCACTGCCTCTACAGAAAATATACCTATTAAAATTGTGGTGTTTAACAATGGGAACCACGGTATGGTTCGTCAGTGGCAAAAGATTTTCTACAATAGCAAGTTTTCCGCTTCTGAACTTACTCATGACACACCAGATTATCTTAAACTAGCAGAATCTATGGGTGCAGTTGGCTTAAGAATGATGGAAAAGTCTGATATAGAAAAAGTGTTTAACAAAATGTTAGAAATCAATGATAGACCGGTTTTAGTTGATTGTGTTGTAGATCCAGATGATATGGTATTTCCTATGGTCCCTGCTGGTGGAAGCAATAATCAAATCATTATGAATGAAGAGGATCTTAAAAACCTATGAGTGAGAGAATTTTGTCAGTATTAGTAGAAGATAAACCCGGTGTTTTAGCAAGAGTATCATCCACCATATCAAGAAGAGGCTTCAATATAAATTCTCTATCTGTCGGACCAACAAATATTGAAGGTAGATCAAAAATGACAATAGTTACTGAATTAGATGCTGTTGAACAAGTAAAAAAGCAATTAAATAAATTAGTAAATGTTATAAAAATAGTTGAACTTGATCCAAACATGACAATAGAAACTGAAGTTCTATTATTAAAGGTTTCAATAAATAAAGACTCTCAAACATCTGTGATTGAGAAAGCGTCACTATCAAATGCAACTTCAGTAGATGTAGGGCAAGATTTCGCTATCTTTGAATTAACAGGTTCATCAAAAGAATTGGATAAATTTGAAGCTTTAATGAAACCATTTGGAATAATTGAAATGGTCAGAGGTGGAAGAATAGCATTACAGTCTAATCTATAAGGAGACAATATATGGAAAGTAAAATAATTTATGACTCATCAATAGATCAAGAATTGATAAAGTCTATGAAAGTGGCAGTGATTGGTTTTGGCAGCCAAGGACACGCTCACTCTCTTAATCTACATGAATCTGGTGTTGACATTACTGTTGGCCTTAGAGAAGATTCAGAATCGTTTAAAAGAGCTCAAGATATGGGTCTCCAGGTAGCAAATCTTGAAGATGCAACCAAGAATGCTGATGTAGTCATGTTGTTGTTGCCAGACCAAATTATGGCAGATGTCTATAATGATCAAATCGCATCTCATATTAAAGAAGGTGCAACTCTTTTATTTGCTCATGGCTTTAATATCCATTTCAATGAAATTGTACCAAGAGAAGATTTATCTGTTGCAATGGTTGCTCCAAAGGGACCTGGACATCTTTTAAGAAGAACTTACTCTGAAGGAAGCGGTATGCCCTGTCTTGTTGCTGTGCATAAAGATGCTTCAGGAACTACTGAAAATTTAGCTATGTCTTATGCATCAGCAATTGGTGGTGGAAGGGCTGGAATTTTAAGAACTACTTTTAAAGAAGAAACTGAAACTGATTTATTTGGTGAGCAAGTTGTTTTGTGTGGAGGGTTAACAGAGCTTATTAGAAATGGATTTGAAACTTTAGTAGAGGCTGGTTACCAGCCAGAAAGTGCTTACTTTGAAACACTTCATGAAGTTAAATTGATTGTAGATTTAATGTACGAAGGTGGATTTGAATGGATGAGACATTCTATTTCTGATACTGCAGAGTATGGAGACTTTTCGAGAGGTTCGAGAATAATAACTTCTGAAACAAAAAAAGAGATGAAAAAAGTACTCGAAGAGATTCAATCAGGAGCATTTGCTAAAGAATGGATGTCGCAGGCCAGGGAGGGTTCTCCTTTCCTTAATGAGAAAAGAGCAGAAGCTTCCAAACATCAACTTGAAGAAGTTGGTAAAGGCTTAAGAGAGATGATGCCATTTCTAAATGCTAAGGATGTAAAAAAAGATAAATGAGCGATGATAAATTAGTCATATTTGATACAACTCTCAGAGATGGAGAACAAAGTCCTGGTATTGCTCTTACCCCATCAGAAAAGTTATTAATTGCTCAACAGCTTGAAAAATTGAAAGTAGATGTAATTGAAGCAGGTTTTGCAGCTTCATCTCCTGGAGATTGGGAAGGTGTTAATTTAATTGCAAAAAATATAAAGAATTCAACAATAGCATCTCTTGCAAGGTGTCACCCAGATGATATTGAACAAGCTTGGGAAGCAATAAAAGTAGCAAAAGATTCACGTATACATGTTTTTACATCAACTTCACAAATACATATGGAACATATGCTCAGAAAATCTAAAGAAGAAGTATTAAATGACGCTAAAGAATCTGTTAGATATGCAAAAAAACTGTGTGACAATATAGAATTCTCCGCACAAGATGCAACCAGAACTGACAAAGATTTTTTAATAGAAGTATTGAAAGTTGCTGTAGAAGAAGGCGCAACAACAATAAATGTTCCTGATACTGTAGGTTATGCAACACCTCAAGATTATTTAGACCTTCTTAAGGCAGTTTATGACGAAGTTAAAGGGGGTAATGAAGATGTCATTATTTCAACACACTGTCACAATGACCTTGGATTAGCTGTAGCTAACTCACTTACAGCTATAACAGCTGGGGCTAGACAAATTGAAGGTGCAATTAACGGAATTGGGGAACGTGCAGGAAATACATCAACAGAAGAAATAATAATGGCAGTAAAAACTCGTCAAGATCAGTTCGGAGTTGAAATCCAAGCTGAAACACAAGAAATTTTTGAAACTTCAAGGTTAGTCTCAAAACTAACTGGATATCCTGTTCAATATAATAAAGCCGTCGTCGGTAAAAATGCTTTTAGCCACGAATCAGGAATTCATCAACACGGATATTTAAGAAACACAACTACCTATGAAATAATGTCACCAGACTCAGTTGGTCAAGAAGCAAAAATTATACTTGGTAAGCATTCTGGTAGGGCTGGCTTTAAAGATGCCCTTGATAAGTTAAGTATCTCTTTAGACAATGATGCATTCAATAATGCTTTTGATACCTTTAAAAAGATTGCAGACAGAAAAGGTGAAATTGTAGAAAACGAACTTAGAGCAATTGTAGGACAGGTAGAATCAAGTAGCGATAGTGCAAAACTTGTGTCTGTCTCAGTTAATAGTAAAGATGAATTTGCGTCTGCAAGAGTTACACTAAAAGTTGGAAATGACGAAATAACAGAAGAAGCAACTGGAGATGGAATGATTCATGCCGCATTTACTGCAGTTAAATCAATTCTTAAATCAGACGCTACATTAATTGATTATAGAGTTGAGAGTATTACAAAAGGTGCTGATGCAACAGCTGAAATTGTAACAATAATTAACGATGGACACCTAATGAAACAAGGAAGAGCTGTTTCTACAGATGTCGTTCAGGGTTCAGTAGAATCCTTTTTGAATGCGTTGAACAAATGAGTAAAGAATTTAACATTACCCTACTTCCAGGTGACGGAACTGGTCCTGAGGTCGTCAATGAAGCTGTAAAAGTCCTTGAAAACACTTCTGAACAATACAAAATAAAATTTAATTTCACAAACAATGATCTTGGTGGAGATAGATATTTAAATACTGGAGAACTTGTAACTAAAAAAGATATTGAACAATTCAAAAATTCTGACGCAGTTTTACTTGGAGCTATTGGTCATCCAGATGTAAAGCCAGGAATTTTAGAGCAAGGAATTCTTCTTAAATTACGTAAAGAATTTGATCAGTATATTAATTTAAGACCTGTGGTTCTTTATCCAGGAGTAGAAACTCCCCTAGCTAACAAATCTCCAGAAGATATTAACTTTGTCGTTGTTAGAGAAAATACAGAAGGATTATATGCAGGTGCAGGAGGCTACATTCATTTTGGAACAGAAAATGAAATTGCAACACAAGAATCCATTAATTCGTATTATGCAATACATAGATGTATAAAATATGCTTTTGAATATACAAAAAATAACAACCGTAAAAAAATTACCTTATGTGCAAAAACTAATGTGCTTACTTATGCTCATGATTTATGGGAGAGAATTTTTTATGATGTTGCGAAAGATTATCCTGAAATAGAGACTGATTATGGCCATGTTGATGCTGTCTGTATGTGGATGGTGAAAAATCCTGAGTGGTTTGATGTAATAGTTACTGACAATATGTTTGGTGACATTATTACTGACTTAGGTGCCATGATTCAAGGCGGTATGGGTATTGCAGCTGGAGGTAATATTAATCCTGAAGGTGTATCTATGTTTGAGCCAATAGGTGGCTCAGCACCAAAATATACAAATAAAAATGTTATCAATCCATTGGCATGTATTGGAGCTGCGGCAATGATGGTCAAACAACTCGGTGAGGAAAATTATGCAGAGGATATTGAAAAAGCGATAATTGAAACTGCTATAAAGCTTGATTCCCTATCAGCTGGAAAAATGGGTATGTCCACTAGTGAAGTTGGTGACTCCGTAGTCAAATATATGCAACAAGTTAATGACTAATGAAACAACTTATCTTGAGAATCTTTTAAATAATAGAAAAGTTGTTAGAACCTATAAAAAAACTTCTCTAGAAGATACTAAGTTAAAAAATATCTCAAAGTTTTCAATAAAAATTCCTACTGCAGGATTTTCTCGTGGAATAGAGATTCTAAATACCTTTGATGTTAAAAAGATAAAAAACGTATCCAAAATCTTTAATGAAGATAATTTTATTAAAGATGGTAAATCTCCATGGATCTCAAACTCCTTAGCTTTATTTTTTATATTGCTTAACGAAGAGGCTTATCACCACAGATACTCGAAAAATGATAAAACAAACGCTGTAAACTCCAAAGATTGGGATGTGCCATATTGGTATGTTGATGCTGGTGCAGCGATGATGAATTGTATTTTACTTATAGAAGAAAAAGAGTTATCTTCAGGGTTTATGGGATTGCATAATATCGATAGAAAAAAAATTCATGAAGAATTTAAAATTCCAGATACTTATCAAATAATCGGAATGATTACTGCTGGGGTTGAAGATAGCAACACAGATATTTCTAAAAATAAACATAATAAAAAGAAACTGATACATAATGAATTTTTCAGTAGATAAACAAATAGATTCCCTCAATAATCCAGAGTATAAATTTTTAGTATCTCTTAAAAAAAACCGAAATAGAAAATCAAATAATAAATCTCTTGCAGAAGGATTTAGAGAATGTTACCAATTAATAGAATCTAGGTACGAAATAGATACTTTGTACTTTTGCAGTGATCTATTTATTGGAAATAATAATCAGAATCTTTTAGAGGAATACCGAAAATCAAATATAAGAATAGTTCAGGTTTCAAAAAAGGTTTTTAATGCTATGTCCTATAGGGATAGGCCAGATGGTTTTATATCACTTTTTAATATAGAACATATTGGTATAACTTCTGAAATTAATGGTCCTATTTTGATACCTGATCAAATAGAAAAACCTGGAAACTTAGGAACAATGATAAGAACTGCAAAGTCTTTTGGAATAAATAATGTTTTTCTTTCTGATGAAATTACAGATATTTTTAATCCAAATGTCATCAGGTCTTCTATTGGACACTTATTTCATATGAATATTTCAAGTGGCACAAATAAAGAAATAATTGAAATACTGGAAACTAAAAAATATCAAATTATATTACTAGACCCAGAAGGAGAAACTGTTTTAGAAAATTTTAAACCTGATGCGAATTTTGCACTGGTTGTTGGTGCTGAACAGTATGGTATTTCAGATGATTGGTTTGCATCTAATCACATATCTTTGAGTATTCGATCAACAAATAATGTTGACTCACTAAATGCTTCTACTGCTGCGGCTATCGGTATGTGGGAATTAACAAAATAAATTGAAATTTGTAAAAAATCAACATCTTGTCATTTTAGATGTTGAAACAACTGGTGTTAAAGCTGGTGTTGATAAAGTTATTGAGCTTTATATGTTAAAAATATTTAATGATGAGGTTGTAGATGAATATTATTCTAAATTTAATCCGCAGATAGAAATACCCCTCTTTATTTCAAACCTTACCGGTATATATCCTTGGCATGTAGAAAATTCTCCAAAAATTGATAATGAAATTGAAAAAATAAAAAATTTTGTGGATGATTCTGTAATAATTGGCCACAATTTAAGGTTTGATTTATCTTTCTTAAATTATGAATTGAACAAAAAAAACTTTAATGAATTAAATAATATGACACTAGATACGTTAAATCTCTCCAGAGCGTTGCTTAGAACTAAAGTAAAAAATCATAAACTCGTGACCTTGAGTAAATATTTTAAGACAATTAATCAAAATGAACATAATTCTAAAGCAGATGTACTCACGACTTATGAAGTGTTTAAGCATTTGTCGTTATTTGACGAAATCAAAAATAAAGAAAGTATTCATAGAGTCAATGAATTTCTTAGCAGTATTGATTTAAATTTAAAAAAGAAGTTTAATTTACAAAATATTCCAACTTCACATGGTGTTTATATATTTTCAAATAATAGGTCTTTAAATTATGTTGGTAAATCAAGTAATTTAAAAAATAGAATAAATTCACACTTGAGCCACTCAAGAAGTTATAAATCAAACAAAATTGTAAATACTTCAAATAGCTTAAAGGTCATGAATCTACCAAATGAGCTCATTTCATTAATAGTTGAACAACGATTGATAAATAAATTTAAACCTCCACTAAATAGAAGTGGGAGAATACCAAAAAATATATATTGGATAAAACTAAAAAGTAACAAATCTAATTTGGAGATTTCAAAAATTGAATTATCTAAAAATACAATTTTTCAAATTGGTCCATTCTTGAGTTATACAAAAGCTAAAAATTTTAAAAATTTTTTAGATAATAGATTTGAAACAGTTAGGTGTAAGAATAATAATTCAAGAAAAACAAAATGTGATATATCTATACTTCTAAATTCACAATGTGCATGCATAGATTCATTTAATCTTGAAAAATATAACTACAACTTAAGAAAAAAACTGGATTTATTCTTTAGTGATACAAGTAAAGAAGTAAAAAGATTAAACGATAAGTTAAATACATACTCAAAAGAACAAAATTTTGAGGAAGCACAAAAAATCAAAAACTACTTATCCCTTCTTCAAAATTTTCTTGAATTCAACAGATTTAAAGAAAAAATTAATGTACTTGATAAACAGACTTTGAAAATTTTAGAAAATTTTAATATAAAGATAACTGACAATAGAGTAAATTTTAAAATTGACTTAAATGATGAAGATATTGAATTTTTAAAAATTCATCCAGAGAACTACACAATTATAAATTTTTACAGTGAACTTCTGTTAATTTTACGTTTCATTAGAAATAAAGAAGCTAATACAATAGGAAGATGAGTTTATTTTTCAAATCAAACAATTTATCCCTGGGATATGGAAATCAACTTGTTGTAAATAATTTAGATTTATCACTAAAAATTTCAAATAATTACGAAATTATTGGAAAAAATGGTTCTGGAAAAACAACTCTTCTTATGTGTATAAGTAATAATTTTATTGGAAATACTTTTAATTCAAATATTGAAAGAGGAGAATACTCTTTTATGGAGATTGGTTCGAGTCCATCATTAATTCCAAAATTATCCTTAATAGAAAACATAAAATATTTTCTTTTCAAAGAAAGTATTGATGAAAAGTTTATTTTTGAAACACTTAACAAATATCAACTAAATGAATTTAAAGAAGATTTAATTGAAGATTATTCAAGTGGAATGGTCAAACGAAGTGAGTTGGCTATTGCAGATTTAAAAAAACCAGACATTCTTTGTATTGACGAACCAAAAGTTTATTTAGATGAAAATGGGATTCAGCTTTTATTTGATTTATTAAATTATCGAGAGACTCAAAAGATGACTTCAATTTTATCAAGTCAGGAAAGTATTAATGCCTTGTCAAATATAGAAAGAACTATAGATTTAAATGATTAAGAAATTCATCATTATAAAAGAATTAAATTTGGAATTAAGAAATAACACCTCACTATTTCTAATAACACCAACAATGTGTGTACTAATTATTGTTTTTCCTATTCTTTCTGAAAATAGGTTTCGAGTTGAAAATGATATGTTTGTCATTGTTCAACTTTTATTTCTAATTATTTTTACAACACTTTTTTCTATTAGGAACCCTTTGGAAGAGCAAACACTGATCAAGGAATTAAATTTTGGATCAATAAAAAAAATTGATTATTTTTATAGTAAAACTATTTCTGAACTTGGAATTTTTTATCCTCAAATAATTTTTCTTTTAATTCTATTTTCTGGTTTCACGAATACTTCTATAAACAATTCAATCATCTATATTATTTTCTCTGTTTTATTCTTTTGCTTGAATGCAATTATGGTAAATCTATTTTTCCAAATGTTCACAAGTTTCAATAGCAGATTTGTCCAGTTTATTTTAATTGTTCCAATTTACATTGGGTTTGCAATTTTAATCGCTCCAATGTGGTTAGGTGTAAATCAAGAAATAAGTAACATTTATTTATTGATGCTTTTAGGTATAACTATGATTATTTATTCATTTACAAACTTTTATTTAAGGAAATCACAATGATGTTATTCGGACCCCTTGTTGTATGGCTACTCGTCACTATCTTTGGACCTTATGACGTTACACAAGGTGTATCGTCAAAATTACTATATATTCATGTTCCAACTGTGTGGATAGCGTATTTAGCCTACACTCTTACCTTTTTGTATTCTGCACTATATTTATTTTCTAATAAATCTAAATACGACTCAATAGCTATTGCTAATGCAAAGTCTGGTGTTGTGTTCACCATTGTTACTTTGCTATCTGGTTCATACTGGGGCAAGCAAACATGGGGAACATGGTGGGTTTGGGGTGATGCTAGACTCAATTTAACTGCAATTCTTTTACTTGTTTATTTAGGATATATTGCTTCAAGACAATTTAATAAAGATTTAGGAAAAACAGCTAGGAACTCATCGCTAATAGGAATTTTTGGAGTTGTCCAGATACCTGTATTGCATTTTAGTGTTATTTGGTGGAGGTCAGTTCATCAACAAGCTAGCATTCTTAGCCAAGAAACTGTAGCCTCTGGAGACGCCCCTATGTCTTCTGACATACTAATTACTCTCTTATTAAGTGTGTTATTAGTTACACTTGTTCATACATTTCTCACAAAAAGGTTCAGAATTTCAAATGATATCTTATGGGACAATTATTTAAATCCTAAATCAAGGGCTAAAATTTAAATAGAGTGAAAAAAAATTTTATTATTGTCCTCTTGGGCATTGGGTTAATTGTTTATGCAAGTTCAATTATTGCATCTAGAAATACTATTTACTACTACACGACATCAGAAACTTTAAACATTGAATTAGAAAGTGAAGAAAGAATCAAATTAGGAGGTTTTGTAGTTGAAGGAACTATTGCTAAGGATGGTGGATTTACAAATTTTACAATAACTGATGGCAATAAAGATATTGAAATAATATTTGATGGTTTTGTTCCAGAATTATTTCAAGAAAATATGGGTGTGATTCTTGATGGAGTGTTTGATAATAATACTTTTCTTGCTGATGATATGCTAGTTAAACACGACAATGAATATGTATCAAGTGATGGTGAAACATATAACGTAGAAAATTATTCGGAATGATTTACAACACTGGAATTATTTTTAGTTGGATAAGCTTTGTTTTATTAGTAATTCTATTCTTTAATAAAAAAGAAATCTATACAGAAATTCTTGTAAGATTAAATCTTTTTGTACAAGTTTTCTTATTTTGTTTGCTTGAAATAGGATTGTTTTTGAATGACTTTTCTATCTCTTACATAGCAAACTATTCAGCTGAATCTACTCCCCCTTTATATAAGTTTGCCTCTCTTTGGGGCTCCTTAGATGGATCTATACTTTTATGGAATCTATGCTTAAGTTTCTTTATGTATCTTTATTTAAAATCATATAAAGATCTTTCATCAGATATAGATATAAAGATTTTTTCATTAATTATGATCTTTTTTGTTGGATACACAGTTTTTAGCTCCTCTCCTTTTGCGGGTTGTATTGAACTTGCAGCTGTAGGTTGTAATAATTCAAGTTTGTTACCTTTTCAGGAATTGGTAACCAGTAACATTGGTCGTGGTCCCAACCCTTTACTCCAAAATCATCCTCTAATGGCAATCCACCCACCAATGCTATATATAGGATATGTTGGGATGACAATGCCATTTGTTGCTGCGACAAGCAGGTTATATTCAAAAAAACAAAATGCCAACGATTGGATAGAGGTTGCTGAAAAAACAACTTATATACCGTGGTTATTTCTAACAATTGGAATAACACTTGGTGCTGCCTGGTCATACGAAGTTTTAGGATGGGGAGGATACTGGGCTTGGGATCCAGTTGAGAATGTCTCATTTATACCATGGCTTTTGGCAACAGCATTTCTTCATTCAGCAAAAATACAAAAGTCTCAAAATACATTATTAAATTGGAATTACATATTGGTTGGCTTGATGTTTTTATCTACAATATTTGGCACTTTTGTGACGAGATCAGGTGTCTTAATTTCTGTTCATGCATTCTCTAATGGAAATATAGGAACTTATCTATTGTTTGGAATGATACTTTTTGGAATTATTTTTATTGTTATTGGATCAAAGAATGTTGAATATTTTTCAAACTCAAAAAAAATTGATAATTGGTTCGGAAAAGCAGGATTTTTTGTTTATAACAACATTTTTTTGTTTTCATCTGCTCTAGTTATTTTCATCGGAACAATTTTCCCACTAATTTATGAAACGCTTTATGACAGGCAAATAACAATTGGTAGATCTTATTACGACATTCTGGTTGGACCTCTTTTAGTCATATTGTTAGGGCTTATGATTTTTTCAAACAAGTTGACTATAAAAAATTTAAATATCAATAAATGGTTTAAAGAAAATATGATTTTAATAAATAGCTCATTAGCAATAAGTATTCTTACTCTGCTTACATTTGATAATTCATATATTTTGGTTGTTACTGTAGCAGTATCATTTATGTTAATTCTTATAACTGTTAATAACTTATTTAAAAACTTCAGAAAATCTAAAATCAATAAAACATACTGGACAGGCCAAATAGCACATTTAGGTATAGCTATTTTTGCTTTTGGAATAATTTTGAATGTAAGTCAGAGTTACTCAACTGAAAAAGAAATCAATTCATTTGAAGAATTTACCTTTAACGATCAAACTTACTTTGTTTATGACTCAATTGAAGAAAGTTTTCCTGAAAAAAATGTAATAAAACTTCCTATTTCAAATCAAAATACTACTAAATTTACTTCTTTAAATATATTTAATAATTCTTCTCAACAAGCAATAAGCTCACCTGCAGTATTTAGAACTTTTATAAATGATGTATACATAACTGTAAAATTTATCGATGAAAATAGTTATAAGCTTATCGTCAGAAATAATTATGGAATTTTTATAATGTGGATAGGATTGTTTGTTTCAAGTATTTCATTTGTACCAAGATTAAGTAAAAATGAAAAATAGGTATTTAACTCTTTTGCTTTTAGTTTTGCTATTCACACTACCTAGTGTATTTCCAGATAATGAATCTAGATATGAACAATGGAGTAAATCACTACTATGCCCAGTCTGTCAAGGTGAAACTATTTATGATTCTCCGTCCGAATATGCAGACGATATGGGTGCTATCTTGCTTGAACAGATTAACGAAGGCTTAACTGATGATCAAATATATACATTTTGGGTATCAAGATATGGTGAAAGAATTATTACCAACCCAATAAATCGTAATTTAGAAATACTGTTTATTCCATTGACATTAGTTTTTGGGTTTGTTTTATTGTTTGTTAGGAAATTGTATGTTAAAAAATAAATGGCTATATGCGGGTCTTTTCATATTTCTATTTCCATTCTTTCTTTTAATAAATTTAAATGACAACGCCTCAGAAATTGCTAATCAAAACACTAATTTGGAAGATGTATCAAATGCTGAAATGGAGAAAGTTATAGAATTAAATCCAGATATATTTCCAATGAGAATTGCACTTGCTAACCGCTATTTCGAGGAATTTAATTACTCAAGTGCTCTTCCCCACTTCATGCACGTTGCACAAAATTCAGAAGATTTAGAGTTAAAAAGTCTTGCTTTAGCTCAAATAGGATGGATGGTTCATGATTCAGGTGACACCCTAACTTCACTTAATTATATTGAAGAAGCTTTAGCTATTTCTCCTGAATCCTTACTAGCAAAAACTTATCTTGGAATTATTCTTATTCAACAAGAGGAAACCAGAAAAGAGGGGTATGAAATATTAACATTCCTAAAGACCGATCCTACTTTATCTAATGAAGATCTAGAGATTATTCAAGAAATATTGTCGATATATGAAAATTAAACTTTTAATTTTTTTATTATTGTTTTCATTTTGCAGCTCAGATGTTGTTGACGAAGGAATATTTATTGATCCAGTAGATTTGAAAAATTTACAAATATTGGAGACAAATGAGAATATTGATTTATCTAATAATAATTTTTTAATTATAAACTACTGGGCATCCTGGTGTTTAGAGTGCATAGAGGAACATCCTTATCTCATTGAATTGTCAAAAACCAAAGGATTTGAAAATTCTGTATTTATGCTTTCTTTTCAAGACAGTAGAGAGAATGCTCTCAAATTTATAAATGAATATGGTGTTGGCAATATTCAATACGTAATTGATCAAAATAGTAAAATTGCAATATACTCGGGTGTCTTTGGAGTACCCGAAACTCACATTGTAAAAAATGGAGAAGTAATAAAAAAATATATTGGTCCAATATCAATAAATGATTTTCAAGAAATAATAAATAATTATTCACATCTAACCAATTAAGAATTATTATTATTTCTGTGAAATGGATAATCGCGATTTATCGAGGAAAGTCCGGACTCCACAGAGTAATAGAGCTGGGTAACTCCCAGGCAAGTAATTGACGGAAAGTGCAACAGAAAACAAACCGCTTATCTGTGATAAGCAAGGGTGAAAAGGTGGTGTAAGAGACCACCAGTTGTTTAAGTAATTAAACAAGCTTGTAAACCCCTCTAGGAGCAATACTAAGAAGCAATTAGCTGACTCGGCAAATAATTGCGGGTAAGTAGCTAGATATATTTGGTAACAAATATACAAGATGGATGATTATCGTATGTGCAAACATATACAGAATCCGGCTTATAGTTTCACAAAAACATGAGTGCCCCTACGGGGGCACTCACCTAAAAATAGTCTTTAGCTAATATATGTAAATGACAAAATTTTCTTACTTTCTAGGATCTGAACAATGGCAACCTGAAGATTTAATAAAGCATGCTGAGATTGCAAGAGAATCAGGCTTCGATATGTTGACTATTTCGGAACACTTTCATCCCTGGGTTGATGATTATTCAGCTTCTAACTTTACATGGACAACTCTAGGTGCACTTGCTAACAAGCTTCCTGAATTAGATCTTGGCACTGGAGTCACTACCCCACTTTGGAGAATTCATCCAGGTGTAATAGCTCAAGCTGCTGCAACAGTTGACAGACTTTCACCCTCTACATTTCATTTAGGTGTAGGTACGGGTGAGAATATTAATGAAGGACCATTAGGTTATGATTTTCCAAAGTACGAAGAAAGAAAAAATAGACTCATAGAAGCATTAACTATCATAAGAAGATTGCTTGATGGAGAAAAATTAGATTTTAACGGAGAATACTACACAACAGAAAAGGCAAAATTATATTCCCCTCCAACTGGAAATATCCCAATATGGTTAGCAGCTGGTGGTCCCAAATCTGCACAAGTAGCTGCTGAATATGCTGATGGACTTATGATTAGTGTTAAAGACCCTAAAGACTCATATGAAAGAGTAATAGATCCTGCAAAGCAGAAATCCAAAGAATTAAAAAAAGAAAATTTATCAATTCATACTTATAGGTGGACTATGTTTGCTGATAATGATGATGATGCTTGGACAGCACTTCGATCATGGAGGGGCTTAAGAGCACCGAGTAGGCTTCAGCAGCTTGATCCAGAGGCATTGAGAGTTGAGGCAGACAGTTTTCCAAAAGAAGAAATTATGGGTAAATTTTCAAAAGCTTCAACTATTAATGATTTAGTTGATATTTATAGTCCACTAGTTAATGAATTTGATTCTGATATAGTTACAATTCAAATTTCTTCCATTAATCAGGAAGAAACAATCAAACTACTTGGTAAAGAGCTTTTGCCTAAATTGCGAAATTAAGTGATTAAATATTTTCTGATTGGTTCAATTGGAGGATTGCTTTCTGGAATATTAGGCATAGGTGGAGGGGTTGTTTTCGTACCTCTTTTAACCTACCTAACAAAAACTGATTTTAAAACCAATACCGGTGTTTCCTCTTTAGCCGTTGTTTTTGTTGCAACAGGAAGTAGCATTACATACATTTTTAATGATTTTTCAAGCGGAACAAATTTAGTATTTGAAATTTTAATAATAATTATTGGTGGAATAATTGGAGGATATTTTGGCAGTAAACTAACTGCAAAAATAAACACTCAATTACTTAAAAAATTATTTTCTATTTTACTGATAGCATCTGCATACAGAATAATCTTTTCAACAACTGTCACCGCAACTTATGAGGACAACATAATCTTATATTTTTGTATTGGTTTTGTTTCTGGGGTCGGATCTGGTCTTTTAGGTATTGGTGGAGGAATAATTAGAATACCAATGTTAATTTTTTTCGGTGGGTTTGAACAAATTATTGCACAAGGAATTTCATTGTTGACAACAATTCCTACTGCCCTTACTGCTGCTGCAACTAAGATTCGTAAAGAAAATAATTTACTTAAAATTGGTTTAATAGTTGGAATATTTGGTGTATTAGGTTCAGTAATTGGAGGTAGTTTAGCTTTTAGTATTATTCCTCGTGATACATTGAGTATAAGTTTTGGAATATTCCTAACTTTAGTTTCTGTAAATATGTTTATTTCTAATAAGTAAACTTACCGGTATTTATAAATTCTTTTAATATTTGAATATTTCTAAATTTAAATAATAAATACAAAATCCCTATTCCACCAAGTGCTGTTTTGTAATTTTCAGCTAATGAAAATATATCTTCTGAATTTTGAAATATTGGATAAAGAATTATGCTTTGGTTTAACCATGTAAAGCTAAGTACTAAATAAAAAAAGGAACCTATTGAGAATAATAGAGAATTTGCTCTAAATAAACTTCCCCTCTTTGTGGCAATCATAAAAATAAAAAATAAACTTACCGTGAAAAATATGCTGTGCCCTATGTATTCATTTTGATTTGTAAGTCCAAAAAAATATAAAATTGAGTCAAATATAACGGGGAATAAACTACCAAAGATAATAAATCTTAAGTCAGCATTTTTATCTTTAAATATATAAAGAAAAAGATATATTGATAGACCGCTAGTCCAAAATAAAATCATGAATCTAAAGCAATATTAGCAAGTTCATCTGCTCGTTTATTTTGCTCTCTAGGTACATGGTGAATTTCTAGATTATCAATTTTTTCAATTAAATCAGTACATTGATTGTATAAATCCTTTAAATTTTTTGATTTAACTTTATACTTTCCATTTACCTGCTGTACAACAAGTAAAGAATCTAAATAAATCTGTACATTTTTTAAATTATTTTTGTCACAATAATCTAAAGCAGTTCTTAAACCTTCATACTCAGCAACATTATTTGTGGCTACACCAATCTTCTTTGCAATAGTATCAACTTCTTGTTCATCATTTTGAATTGAAACACCTATAGACGCTTCTCCCGGATTAGATCTCGAAGCACCATCACAATATATTTTGTACATTAAATTACAACTCCCATGCAATATGGACATTGTTGAAAACTAGAGTTCATAATTTCATACATTTCATTTGAAGTGAGCTCAACACCACAGCAACCACATTGATTTTCCCTTTTGTAAGCAGCTATAACTTCAACACCTTTTGATTTTAAATCATCATACAAGTTGGTTATTCCTTCAGGAAAGCTACTTAATAATAATTTTTTTTCCTCTTCGTATTTTCCAATTTTTAAATCAATGTCTCTCCATTCGTTTTGAAGTGTTTTAGATAAACTTAAGAGTGTAGGTTTTAAACCCTCTAAAGATTGATCTATTTTATTAATTCTCTCTAACTCATCAGAATTTTCTTCGTTTAGTTCATTTAAAGATTTTTCATAATCTAACAAGTTTTTTTCAAAATTTTGTTTTTGTAAATTGTAATTTTGTAATTCAGATGCATCTAAATTTGTGTTTAATTTTTCATTTATTGTATCAATTTTTAACTGTGATTCTGAAATGCTTTTTTCTATATGATTCTTTGCTTCAAAATAAAGTTGCAATTCATTTTCAATATTTTGTTTATCGCTTTGTAGCTTTTTGAATTCTGTCTCATGAGTTTTAAGCTCTTTTACTGTTGTCCCTTCTGATTTTTCAGATATTAACTTAAATATATCATTATCTAATTCTTGTAATTCAATTAAGTTACTTAATAGAAATGGCTCATTCATAAAAATCTTTATACAAATACTCTAATTCTTGATTTAAAGCTTTATTTAAGTTTTCAACAAACTTTTTCATTCCTGGAATTTCAGTTGTTATATGCCCAACTTGAAGTAATCCAATGTTTGCATCGTCTGCTTTTAACAGATATCTGTGTGAGATATCTCCAGTAACAAACACATCTACTTCTTCTAAAATCTCATCAATAAATTGTGTACCTGATCCTGGGAGGATTGCTATTTTATTTATTTCCTTGAGATTATCAAAATATTCATTTGTCCTAATAGAGTTTGTATTTAATTTGTACTCAACAAGTTTCTTGAATTCATCATTTGACATACATTTAATTTCTCCAATGCGTCCAGCACCAAAATTACCAAAAGTGTGAGCAAAGGTCTTGGTGTTTTTCAAATTAAATATTTCAACCAAAGTATCAGCATTTCCTCCTTCGCAAACATCCTGGGCAGTATGTAAAGTAATTACATTTATTTGGTTATCCATAAATTCTTTAGTTATGATTTCTGGGATCAAAGTTTCAGTGCCATCATCTTCGAGCACTTTCTTGAAAGAAGGTGGATGATAAGAAATAACAGTGTTTATATTTTTATCATTACAGTATTTCAATAATGATTTTTCTAATTCATGACCAACAACAATACCATTTACTTCACTTTGTTTAGATCCTATTGTTATTCCTACATAATCATCTTCAAATGCATACTCAATTGGAACTAAAGCATTGACAATATTGAGGAGTTCAGAAACATTCACCTAAATAATATTAATAAAGTTAATTATAAAGATTTAGCTGTTTTTTTATTATGATAATTTGCCCAAAACACCAAAAGAGTTGGGAGAATTAAAATCGATGCAACTAAAGCAAACCCTAATGCGACAACAACTACCTGGCCCATTTGTTGAAATGGTTTTAAAGAAGAAGTCATTAATATACCGAAACCAGCCATAGTTGTAAATGCTGAACCAAATAATGAGCCTCCAGTTGTTTTAAGAGTCGTTCTAACAGCATCTACAGGGCTGTCTGTAATTAATAAAGTCTCTCTAAATCTATTTGTAACGTGAATTACAAAAGGTACACCAATACCTATCGCAAGTCCAGACAGTGTGGAAGTTACAGGATTTAAAGGAATGTCTAAGAAATACATTCCAAGATATGTACCCATAACTATTGCTACAACTGGCAATATTGTAATCACACCTAAGAAAGGTTTTCTTATATCAATTAAGTAATAAAGAATTAAAAATATCATTGACGCAAGTATTGCGAATATCAATGACTGAAACTGTGATTCAGAAATTAGATCACTTACACTTTGAGTAACAATTGCATCATTTGTTGCTGCAATTGTTATTCCGAGCGACGACATAGGTTGAAATGCATCATAAATATCATCTCTGAGTTGAGCAGCTCCAAGAGATCCAGCAGATGTAGTGATTCTTACCTGCTGAGCAGTAACTACGTTGTCTTCATTAAAATACAACGTAGCTAAGAAAGCTTCTGAATCTAAATCAACTAAATATTCATAAAGTCCTTGCACATTTCCAGTTTCTTTAACTTTTAATGCGTCTATACCCTGTGCTCCAGACATAAGATCTACACCAAAAGATCCTAAACTTCCTAATAACGCCATATCTGGCATAGCCGGAGGTGCGCCTGGTGCAGCTCCCTGAGGAGCTAAAAGCTGTCCAAGTGTTGCAACAACTGATTCCGCAGCAACATTGCCCGCATAAACTACTATATTTTCTTTTTCACTCAAATTGTTTATTGATGCAATCAATGCATTATGAGCTTCAGGTGTCGCTAAATCATCCCCCTCGATTAGAACACTTGTTGTTTCACCAAATCCACCACCAAATTCATCTGTGAGTAGTCCTAGTGTTTGAACAACAGGATCATCTTCTGGTAAGAAATCTGTAAATTCAAATATAGTTTCCAAATTGGTAAAACTAAAATATCCATATCCAGAGATTGCAAAAAGTAATATAAGGGCAAAAATCTTTAATTTTTTTGGAATTATTCCACTTGATGCAGCAATTTTATTTAAGACACTATCCCCTGATGAAGAAAATGCATCTACATTAATGTTTTCTTTTTTTTCTGCTCTTCTATCCAATAAAGTTCTAATAGCTGGCACAAATGTCATCACAAGAAAGAAAGCAAAGAATATACCTGCTGAAACAAGAATTCCAAAATCTTTTAATTCTGGAAGAGGTGAAACAATATTTGTCAAAAATCCAACAATTGTTGCAAGAGTTGCAAGTGTTAGTGCAATTCCGACAGACTTTAGTGTAGAAGTTGCAGAGCCACTTACGGTATTTCCTGATCCAATTTCCTCTCTGTATCTTGAAGTAAAGTGAATTGCATAGTCAACACCAAGACCAATTAAAATAATGGGAGCAATTTGTGAAACTTGATTTGGTGCACCAATTATATCTAAATAACCAGGACCTAAAATAGTTCCTGCTCCTTGCATCCAGCCGATAGATAGCAAAATTGCTCCAAGGCTTAAAAGTAAGTCACTAAATGTTCTTCTTCCTGATTTGAGGATATTAAAACCTTTTCTCGGTCTAATGAAAAATATATAGGCCAACACTACAAGAATAATTAAAAATGCTTGTCCAAATAAAATACCTATTTCCTCTAAAAAGTCATCGCCCTCGTTACCAAGTAAAAGTCCGAATGAAAATCCTGAAACTTTTATATTTCCAACAGAAATTTTATTTAATGCATCTGCAAGTGCAACTTCCATACGGGGTTGCTCAATGAATGCCCCGTCTGATCCACCAAAATCTTGCACAATCATCGAACTGTCTATGGTAACAATCGCTAACCCAGCTGTTGCTGTCGTGAGCTCTTCATCATAAGTAGATGAAAGCAGTGCGGAAGCAAATGCCTTAAATTCTGCAGGCATTTGACTATTTGCTTGATTATACAATTGTTTAAATTGATCGTCAGACATAGCACTTACATTTAAACTTGGATTAAATGCTTTAGCAAAGTCTACAGGAGCAAAAAATCCCTGAACAGCACCACCTTGATCTTTAACCAAATATGGATAAATTTCACTTTCAGATACTGCCTTTTGAATTTCTTGCCAAGCTAAATAACCATCTACCGTAAGTACGTCTTCTCCAGACATAATAATTTGAAAAACCGATTGAGAACCTGACGTCTGAAAATATTCACCTAATTTAGATTGTGCTTGAATTTCAGGAGTATCTAACTCTCCTCCAAAGCTTGTGCTAAGCTCTTCTGCCTGCCCAGCCATGTAGCCAAAAAAACCAGTTAATAAAAGCACCACTAAAATTGTGATTACAGGTCTTTTAGTTGCCGCACTCGAAAAAAAGTTAGTTAAAAGTTTCATAGTGATTAAGGTTAACCTAAAAAAATATATAAATGTATTTATCAATGTTAAATATATGTAAATTTAAAAAAAAATTAAGATTATTAATATGCTTTCAACAATTGCTACAGCAGCTTTAATTAATTTTTTGATATTACCAGTTACTTATCATGAATCAGAACCTGCGTACACCAAAAACAAAATTGAAAATTATGATGTTATTACAATATCTCAATCTGGAAGCCTTTTTTATAGTGTCACTAATCAAATTATAGAAAGTGCAAAAAATCTAGAAAGCAATCTTACATTCATTGGCAGAGCTAATGTTGGCCTAGAATCAGTTCAATCAACAGATGGAGTAAACAAACTATCATCATTAGAAAATTATCTATACAACATTTCTTTAAAAACTATCGAGTCATCTTCAGTTAATTACTTTTATGATGATGAAGTAGCTCAGGTAATTAAAGATAATAAACTTGTTATTTCAACTTTAACTGCAGAAAGATACGGTCTTACAGTCAATGACAAAGTAAATTTAATTGGCATGAACTCAGCTCCACTTGAATTAGAAGTGGGAATGATTATTAAAGATTCTGAGTTAGGTTGGTTTGAAGGAGTAGTCAATAAAGAAGTAGGTTATAAATTAGGAATTTTTAGAAACATTCAAGCTATTATTTGGGACTCAAAAATAAGTGAAAACCATTTTATTGAGCTTCATAAAAATATTAAATATAAAAGAGTCAAATTTACATACAAAAAAAGTACTCCAAACAAGAATTGGGTCTTACCAACTGCATTAGTAAAGGAAATGTTTGGAGATTTTCAAATAAAAGAAAGAGACGGTACATGGATTACTACTGAGCCCTCCTGGCGAGAAGAGAATATTCAAGTAAAAAGAATGCCTATTCTTGGCAATACAAGATGTCACAGATTAATGTGGGAGCCATTAGAAGGAGCTTTAAATCAAGTTTTAGAAGAGGGTTTGGCTAACACGCTTTCTGTGCAAGATTTTAAAAAATCAGGAGGATGTTATGCTCCAAGGCGAATAAATCGCTTCGATGCTGGGGGAAGTATTTCTCGACATGCTTGGGGCATTGCTATTGACATAAACACAAAATCAAGTTATCACCCTAGGGTTGTAGAAATTTTTAACTCTTGGGGATTTGCTTGGGGAGGAACTTGGACATCTCCAGATGAAATGCATTTTGAGCTTAGAGATTTATCAGCCAGTATTTCTAAGACCAGCAGCTAATCCATTTACAGATAGTAATAAAGAATTATTTTCTACTGAATTAAGTTTACGTATTTTTAATTTTTTCATAAGTGTTATCTGAATTAGAGACAACGGGTCTAAATATGCATTTCTTATATTTAAAGTATTTTTTAAAATTTTATTATCTTCTAACAGTTCGTCTATCTTTTTTATGTTCTTAATAGATTTATTTGCTAATTGTGATTCTTTAATAATTTTTTTATAAATCTTTAGTGCGTCCTCATCAAGAAGTTCATCAACGTATCGTTTAGCTATTTTTAGATCAGATTTCGAGAGAGTCATTTCAATATTGCTAATTAAATTCTGCATAAAGTCTGAATTTTTATATATTTTTCTTACATAATTAATACCATATTTTTCAATCATGAAGTTCAATGCTGTTCCTGATCCATACCAACCTGTTAATGTATTTCTAGTTTGTGCCCATCCAAATACCCAAGGAATAGCTCTGTAATTTTGTAAAGTCTTCACGTTTTTGGTTCGCTTTGTGGGCCTTGATCCAATATTCAATGTAGAAAGAAGTTTTACGGGAGTTCCCATTTCAAAGTAATCTATGAGATTTGGATCAGTAAAAAAAGACCTATATTCTTCATATGACTTATCAGAAAGCTCCTGTAAGAATTCCTGATTTGGTATTTTTACCTTTAATTTATTTCCTGATTCATTAATAAAAGCAACCGAACCAAGTTTAATATTTTCAAAACCAAGATATGCTGTTGAATACTTATCTGAGACTACTTCGCCTTGTTCTGTATATCTTATTTGAGATGATACAGTGCCCTTTGGTTGTGCAGAGATTGAATTGTAGGTAGGGCCCCCTCCTCTACTAATAGTTCCCCCTCTGCCATGAAAAAATGTAACATTTACATTATTTGATAAACCCTCTTTAAATAAATTAATTTGAGCTTTGTAAACATTCCATTGTGAAGAGATTATTCCACCATCTTTATTTGAATCGGAATAGCCAAGCATAACTTCTTGATTGTTATTTTTATATTTTTCTATAAATGATTTGTATTGTCTTTTTAGAAATAGTTTTTCCAAAATTATATGAGATTTTTGTAGTTCTTCAATTTCTTCAATTAAGGGTGTTATTGAAGGAATACTTTCTATAGGCATATGCTTTTTACATACATTAAACAGATTTAAGACATCACTTTCTGAACTTGTCATTGAGAGAATTATTGAATTAAATACTTTATTACCATAGATTTTTTGAAGTTCAGGTATTTCTTTTATCAATTCTTCAAAATCAAAGTACTCCCTCCCAGACTGAGCATTAATTACTGAAGAGTTTTGCCTGATATCCAAAGACACACCATGAAATTCAAATTGATAAACCATTTCGATAAAATTATCTAATTTTGTATTTTTTATTTTTGTTCCAAATATTTTTAGAACACTATTTTGAAATAATAAAATATCATCAAGAAATTCATGAAAATATTTATAACCTTTCTTGTTTTTTTGAAAATTATCCAATCTATGAAAAACTAATGAAAGAAATATGCGGAAAGGCTCATCAAAATTTACGCGTTTGTAATGCTTATATTCATTTGGAAGAATTTTTTTATATTCCTCAATCTTTTTTGTTAACTTTTTTGGACTTTCAACAAAATCTGTTGAAATACTAAATTCTTCTGAAAACTGAACTATTTGTTCTTTATAGATATTCAATATTTGATTTGAATATATTTTCAATGCCTCTTTGGTTATATTTGTAGTTACAAATGGATTGCCATCTTTATCAGCACCAACCCATGATCCAAACTTAAGTTTGAAATTTTTTGCATTTCCAGTTATTTCATCATCTTCAATAACTTTTTTATATACATCTTTATATAAAATATCTAAATAATAAATTAATGATTTTACTTCATCTATTGGATTCGGCTTTGTAGATCGAACTTCTCTTGTGTACCAAAGTTGAGTAATAAGTGAATTTATTTCACTCATACTATTTGAATTATTGTTTTCAATAATCTCTGCAATTTTATATATTTTTTTTAGAGTTGACTGTCTAGAGCTTTCAGTGGGATGAGCAGTAAAAACTGGCATAAAAATAAGTTCGTTGTTTGTTTTTTTATTAATTGAAATATTTGAATTTTTTAGAGTATGCTCTCTAAATACTTGTTCAGCAATATTCGATAAATAAAAGAATATTGTAAATGCTTTAGTAATTATATATATCTCATTTGGTTCAAGAGATTGAAGAGTTTTGAAAATAGAATCTAAGTATTTATTGTTGTTTGTTTGTCGATATTTTTTAGAATTTAAACGTATATCTTCAACAATTTTAAAATATTTTGCTCCAGCTTGGTCTTTTATTACATTACCAAGTTCACTACCAAGAATGTTTATAGTTTTTGATAAAGTATCAAAGTTAGGAGTAATTTTATATCCTCTCGGCATTCAAAATTGTAAAGCTTCCAGTGGTGTCGAATATCAATGATTTGATATTTTCAAAATCTATGTCATTAAAAGACGTATGTGGTGTGTGAATAATAACCATATCATAATTTGATACACCTTCTAAATCTTGTTCCTTAAATATACTTTGTTTATTTACTATCAATTCATCAACGTATGGATCATAAAAAGAAACTTCTACGCTTTTATCCAGAAGGGATTCGATTATATCAATTGCTGGCGACTCCCTGATGTCACCAATATCTTTTTTATATGCTACGCCTAGTAATAGTATTTTGGAATTTTTCAAAAGAATTTCTTTTTTGTTCATTAATTCACTAATTCTAGAAATGACATAATTTGGCATTGAATTGTTTATCTCTTGAGCTAATTCGACAAAACGGACAGGTTGTCCAATTTGTCGAGTTTTAAAAGACAAATATTTTGGATCAATTGGAATGCAATGACCTCCTACTCCTGGTCCAGGCCTGAATGATTGAAATCCAAAGGGTTTTGTTTTTGCAGCGTCTACTACTTCCCAAATATCTATGTTTAACATGTTTGACAATATCGCAAGTTCATTAACCATTGCAATATTTACTTGCCTATATGTATTCTCAACTAACTTAACCATTTCTGCTTCTCTTGTACCAGAGACTTCAACGACTTCGTCAATTATCGAATTGTAAAATTCTGATATTTTTTTAAGTGATGTTTCATTTATACCACTAACAATTTTTGGTGTATTTTTAAAAGTCCATTCTTTGTTGCCAGGATCTATCCTTTCAGGAGAGTATCCGAGTAAAAAATCTTCTCCAGCTACCAAACTTGAAATTTTTTCAAGTATTGGCTTCACTATTTCTAATGTAGTTCCAGGGTAAGTAGTAGATTCTAGGATTATTATCTGGCCTTTTTTTAAATTTTCGGCAATACTTTTTGTGGCAGTCTCAACATAGCTTAGGTCAGGCTGATAATCGGTTAACGGAGTTGGAACACTAATTACTATGTACTCTGATTCTCCTAAAACACTTGAATCAGAAGTAATCATAAGATCTTTAGAAAGTGCATCTTGAAGTACCTTATCTGAAATGTCTTCAACGTGAGACATGGACTTGTTGAGGCTATCAACTACAGACTCATTTATGTCATATCCAGCCACTTTGAGCTTACTATTTGCTGCTTCAATAGCTAAGGGCAAACCAACATAGCCTAATCCAATTACTGCTAAATTATATTTAAATTTACTCATATCTAACCAAATAAAATTTGAAAAATTCTATCTGAGGTTTCACCATCCCAATATTTAATTTTTGCTTCATTTGAAATTTTACTGCCTAAAACATTATTTATTTCATTAATTATATTTTCCTTATTAGTACCAATAACTTTATTGGTCCCTTCTTGAACTGTTATTGGTCTTTCTGTTTCTTCTCTTAGTGTTAAACAATTGATGCCTAAATATGTTGTTTCTTCTTGTATTCCTCCAGAATCAGTAAGCACTAAGTCACATCCATAAACAAGAGACATGAAGTCAATATATGATAATGGATCAATCAGAATAACATTTGAAAGCTCGATATTATTGTTTTCAATATAATTTTTAAGCCTTGGATGGGCTGGAAGAATAACTTGATAGTAATCTGTAAAATTACTGATTGCATCAAAAACATTATTTAAAATGTCGTCATTTAAATTTGCTGGTCTGTGTAAAGTAACTACAAAATATGGTTTATTTATATTTAAATTATTTTTAATATCTTCAGAATTATTTATAATTTTTGATTTATTTTTAGCTAGAGTGTCAATCATAATATTTCCAACATTATGAATTTTGCCTGACGATACTTTTTCTTTTAATAAGTTTTCTTTTGCATCTTCAGATGGTATTAATAATAAATCACTGATTGCGTCTACCATAATTCTGTTACGTTCCTCTGGCATACCTAAATTATTTGATCGTAGACCTGATTCAACATGAAATAAATAAAGGTCTGATTGTTTTGCGGCTATGGAAGCAGCTAAGGTGGAAGTTACATCACCAAAAACCCCTACTTTACCAATTTCACAGTTATTGAAAATTTTTTGCAACTCTTGAACAATGTATTGAAACTGTTTACTTTGTGAATCAGAAGGAGCATTTAGGTTTATGTCAGGAGTTCTCATACTAAGATCATCAAAGATATTTTTAGACATATTTTTGTCGAAATGTTGCCCTGTATGAATAAATAAAACCTTTTTGTTTTGTTCCTCTATTTTATTTAAAAGTGGTGCTGCCTTAACAAAATTTGGCCTTGTACCTACTACTAAAGCTATATCATATTTATCAGTCACTACTTTATGATTTTAGTGATTAAATAGTTATTAATGTACAACTATCATTGAAATGGTGAGAAAAAAGCTTGTTTTAAATGCTTGTGGAGTAAAGTCTCTAGGTGGTGTAAAGCTATTTGTAGAAGCTTTTGAATTGTTAGTTGAATCGGGAGCAGAAATAGTTGTTCTATATTCAGAAGAAGAGTTTTACAATGAACTAAAAAATCAATCATTAGAAAATGAATTAATTACTTTTATAAAACTTACTGCTAAAAGATACCTGCACCCATTCTTAGTGCTAATAACGAATATTGAGCAAAGAAAATTAATTGAAAGCTATGATGCGGTTATTCATTTTGGTAATTTTGGATTCAAAACAAAAAATAAATCATTAGTATTACTCCAAAATGTATTGCCTTTTGTTCAGCAAAACCTAAAAAATGTTCTTTTAAAATATTTTATAAATAGGAGTATTAAATTTTCAGAATATGTAATAGTTCAACTTAAACATATGAATGAAATTATAGAAAAAAAATACAGAGACAAAATTATAGAGATTGGTGAAATTGAGGAAGTAATCGTTGATGCAAGTAATAAGTCAGGTAAAATTGTTTTTTTTGGTAGTGATATTCCTAATAAAAATTATGACTTTATGGTAAAAGCATTAAAAACCATATCTCTAAACTCTACAATAACAGTTATAAATCCTCCAAAAAATATAAAAGAATTTAATTGTGTTTATACGGAAACACAAGACCAAACATTGAGTGTGATATCAGAAAATGAAATTTATCTTCATGCAAGTGAACACGAAACAGTTGGTCTTCCGATTTATGAAGCTCAAAACTTAGGACTAAAAATAATAATACCTAAAAGACCATACTCTGATTACTTTAAGTATGAAAATGTATTTTTTTATGAATATAAAAATATAGACAGTGCTGTACAAAAAATTGAAGAGGCTAAAAACTTAAAGTTGAAACATTCGAAAGCACTACTTTATAACGAAAATTGGTCAAAAATCTTAGAATATGTTTAATTTTTTTGTTACTGCTTCTGCAGAATAAATTTTATTAAACTGCTCTATATCAAATTTATCTATATTTTGAAAAACATTAGTCAACTGTTCATTGACAAATAATGGATCTGATTTTTTTGTAACCACTATAAGGTTTTCAAATTTTTCAGATATCTTAATAACAGGGTCGTTAGCAATTTCTGCAAAATGAATTACTGGTTTTCCAGTAGAAATGTACTCTATAACTTTACTTGGCAGTTGTGATGGATTTAAATTACCAATAGAAAGAAGGCAGTGAAATGATGTACCCATTAATTCTAGGGCTTCATCGCGCGACACCATGTCAAAAAATAAGTGCTTATTTTGATCTATTTTGTTTTGTAGGATCATATTCTTGGAATCAGGATTTGTGTACCAATGAAATACATAATCTAAATTTTGAAAATATTTTAAAACTTCATCGGGTGATCTAACCCCTTTTGTCAAAATTCCGAAATAACCAATTTTTATCGGTTCTATATTGTAGTTATATGTTTTTGAATTTTGAAAAACATTTTTACTAAATGCACTTATTGGATTTCCAATTTCAATTTTTTCATTGCTGATATTAAAAAATTCTTTATGCTCAAGTGAAGCGTCTTCATGAGTGAAAACTATTTGATCTGCCATTTTAAAAAATTTGTTTTCAAAATAATAATTTAAAGATTTGTAGAAATATTTATTATTTTCAAATGCGTTACTTTTTAAACTGAATGGATCTCCTATATCCATAATCCATTTTTTTCTTTTATCTTTATTGATAATATAAGCTGCAACATGTGATGAAAAAGGTAAACTAACAGATATTATTGCGTCATAATCAAAATCTATTTTTTTGCGATTTTTCCATATAGAAAATACCCAAAACATGGTGTAATCTGGCCAAGCAAAAAATTTGTAAAAAAACCTATATATTTTTTTTAACAATTTTAATGATAGATTTTTATAGAATAAACCTTGATCTGTGTTGGATTGTTTTCTTAAGCTACTAACTACTCCACTTGCTGTTTTATTTCCTATATATTTAATATTTGAATCTGAACCATCTTGTCTTGTTCCAGTAATAACACGAATATTAAAACCTTTTTTTACTAATTCATCATATATTAATTTCCATCGAGTTGTTCTTGGACTTTGATGAGGAACAAATTGATGAGTGACAATTAAAATGTTTTTAACTTTATTATTCATTTATTTTTTCATGGTTACTAAACCAAAGTATATTGCAAGTTGTGAACTTATTTCTTCTGCCTGAAAGAAAAACATCAATAATATTGTTAAAAGCCCACATAACAAGTAAGCATCTAATATCCCATAGTTCATTAATATCTTGCTAAATATATTTTTTAAAATAATTAAAAATATAATTACACCAATAATCCCGCCAGAAAAATATAAATTTGCATATAAATTATTGAAGGAGACTATTTGTCCTGGATTTCTATATACTAAACTTCCATCTTTAACCTGTTTAGTGATTTCACTAAATTGGGGCGAATACTGGATATTTGAAATTCCTAAGCCTTCACCGAAAATTTTAAACTTTTGAGTAGAGATATACTCCCCTAATATATCAATGTTTTCAAATCCTCCAATACCACCTGAAGAAATTATAGAAAATCTTTCAAAAACACTTTGATAAATATTACTTGAATTTTTAGCTAAATCTTGATCGTCATCATATATTGAACAATCGCATTTATCAGCTGACTCTGGTGGACACATAGATGGATCTAAAGCTGGAAACTTATAACCAAAATTATTACCAAAAATACTTATTAAAAAAATAAATATTATTGGTATTACTAATAAAAAATTTAAAGATTTGTTTTTATATAATTCGATGAAAACAACAACAGAGAAAACTAATACAATACTAATAATTCCAGTAAGACTTCTTGTTAAAACTAATGATGTTAGGGGTATGATCGAAATTAAATACCAAGCTTTAGATTTTCTAGCCAAATAAAAAATAAGTGGAATTATTGGAGCTACCCAAACTGCTAAAAAACTTGGTTCTCGAAATGTACCATAGTTTCTCAAAACAGCACACGCTCTTCTGATTGGTTGAGACCAACCACCTGTACCGGCCCTCGATCTTGTAAAATCTGCAAAATCGAATATATATGAAAAATAAGAATATAGAGATAAGATAGATATAAAAACACCGACATATGCAACCAATGTTATGACATAGTCCACATTCTTTTTCTTTATGAAATGGATAATCAAAGAAACAATAGAATAAAAACTTATAATTTTTAATATCCTGAGGGATATAAACTCAATAAAACTAGTTGTAGCATATTCAGGCATATTGGCTTCAAAAGTAAAAGCTCTAATTATTGTTACCAAAGTTAAGTAGTAAAGGAAGTACTTAATCAGAGTTAAGTCAAAAACATACCCCCTAGTACCACTAATTTTTAGATAAACAAAAATTAATACATAAATTACCACTCCTATCCAAGACAAAGGAATATTAAAAATTGAAAACGCATCTAGTCCTTCTAAGAAGAAAGCAATCGTAAATAAAAATATCGGTAAGTTAAGTTTGTCTATTTTCATGAGAACCTTTTATACCCCTCGGAAAATTTTACTTTCACTCCACTATTTTGTTCTCCCCATGAAGTATATTCTTCTAATTCAACATCCTTAGATAAATCTTCTATCGTAATAAATCCGTTGGCAATAGAGACTTTTCTATAAATTCTTTTTCCATTGAATTCTGCAAACCCTAAAAAATTATTGTTGTCAAATGTTATAACTTCTCCATCACCCATGTAATTTAGCTTAAAACAATCAAACTCATTCTCTTTTGGAAATTTTAATTTAACATTAGGCCCCCAATGAAAATCAAGAGATCTAAAACTATTCCTAAGTTGAATGTCATCTGTATAAGTTCCTGTTCCTGGATCTCTCGCAATCCAATTATCATTTGTGAAACATTCGATTGAAAGTTGATCATAGTGTGAATGACCACCAATTCCATTCTGGCCAATAGGACCACATCTTAAGCTAAAGTATTCATCTTCATTTCTCCATACATATAAACCAAAATCCTTAAAACAAAATGTTTGATATTCCTTTGTAAATACCTTTATAGGTTTATGACTCGCTCTGTAGTAGTTATCAAATGTAGGAGGAGGATTATTTATTTGCTTCCTAAATTTTGATTCTATTTTGCTAAAGTCTTCTTCCTTATAAAGATTCCCAATTAAATCTATTAACCAGGTCATTTTTAAAGGCATACTTTCACTAAATCCAAAATAAAATAATCTACCGGAATCATTGTCTCCAATTTGAGACAACTCACCATTGTTCATTAATTTTGATAAAAATACTCGATTTGATTTAATGATCTCATCTAGCCTTTGAATTATGATTGAATTTTTGTCAACTTCCTCAATTGAAAGCTTACAAATTATCAATGCCTCTGTGACGAATGCAGCATAATGAGATGAACCTTCAAAACTAGTTCCGTCTTCATAAAATTGATTTTGTAACTCTGACAATAACTCATCATGATAAAATTTATATTCTTCATCACCTTTAACGAATGAAAATGTTGCAATTGTTAACAAAATTGATGTAAGTTCAATTAAATAATGATTTCCAACAACATTCCCCTCGTTTTCTAAATTGCTTTTTATGAATTCATAATGTTGACTTATATAAGCAGATAATAAATCTTTATTATTTCCCAAAATTTCAGGAATTTGATTATTTTTTTCTATTGATAGAAAGTGAAATATTAAATTGATATTTCTAATGGCAACATCCATGGGACTATTCCAATAAATTTTTGGAAACTTATTAACATCAATTTTTCCTTTTTTTAATTTTTGTAAATACTGTAGTCTTGAAGCTTCATAGGGAACCTTTACATCTGCTTTATTAAAAAAAGCTGGTTTTAACTTTCTATTGGAAAAATCAAAATTTGTAAATATGTCTTCAGATAACTCATATTTATCTGTGACCATACCAAAAATTTTTAGATTTTTATTAAGGTCAATTTCTTCTTCTGCATCAGATTTGCAATGGTCATATATAAAGTTTTGATATGTTGTATTTTTTCTAGTAAATATTTTAAAATCAGATGGTATTTGAATATCTGATGTGAAAAGACATTTTAGGTTGTATTTAATTTTTCTTAAAAATGTTTTGAAACTACTCATGAGATCTTTTAAAGCTGTAGGTAGTTAAGATTGAAATCAGAATTTGCGAAATCACTATAGACAATATAGCTGGATTAAAACCAATATAATGCATTAAATAATAAATAGCTATAGAAGCGCAGGATCCAAACAATACTGATTTTGTTAATCTAATTTCAAAATTTAATGCTCTTGAGAATATGATATTTATGCGTGACCAAACCATTACTGGCAGTGCAAACATAATCCATGAAGTGTAGCTTGATACATCAACAAACTCTGCACCAAGTAATGAAGTAAATATATCTCCGGCAAATCCTCTAAAAATAAAAAATAGTATTGGTATAGAAAAAGAAAATAGAAATACTGTCCTTAACTTAGACCTAACATCATTAACATCTTTACTGCTTTGTGCTTTTGCTAATTCAGGAAATAAAATATCTAGACTTGCTGCTAAAAGCTGAAAAATAATTTCTAAAATCCTTCTGGACCATGCTAAAACTCCAAGAGTGGGGCCAGCATAAAATAATCCAAGCAAAACAATATCTAATTCTGATATAAGAGCACTTGAAAAAGTAGTTAATACCATTTTTTTACCTGAACCTTGTATTTCATCTTTAACATGTTTATCAGATTCAAAATTAAAATTATTATCTTTTTTTGGAATAGATACATGAGCAACTATAAAAAAAGTAATTAGTGTTAAAACTTGGAATATGATTATTGAATATATAGAAAAATCTTGTAAAACAAGTACAGATGCGCCTACACCATAAATAATTGTTCGCAAAATTATCTGCTTAGAACTTGTAACAAAATCGCCTTTTGCTTGATAATATGCCAAAGCTATATGAATCATTTCATTAAATATGAACCCTAATAAAAATAGAGCCGTCATTGAAAGGTTTCTATTAAAGAGTAATGAAATAGGTACTAGGATTACTAGAGCTACTATTAAATTTCTAATTATTAACGTATAAGCATTTTGAAACAATTCTTTTGAATTTGGATTGTTTTGTGCCAACATTTTTGTAACTACAAGCGCTATAGACAGTGCTGCTGCTGTGCCGATTAAGACTGAAAGACTTTTTGATGAAGCGTACTCTCCATATATTTCAGCACCATACACTCGACTAATAATTGTGATTAAAAAGAAATTAACAATTAAAAGAGTGAGTTGCATTATGGATATATAAACTGTGTTTTTCTTCCAGTTTTTAATCATCGAGAACTCCTACTTAAATGCCAATTGGAAAGATTTGATAAATACCATTTCTTTTGATAATCAGATTCAGAAAATACTTTTCTTAAATACTTGGGATCAAAAAGATGAGTGGAAGCGTTAAAGTTTCGAGCAGACTCGTAAAATATATCTTCATCTTTTTTTATCCACTCCCCTACGGGAGCTCTAAAACCTTGTTTTTTTCTATGTATAATTTCAGAAGGTAAATAGTTTTTAGCAACTTGTTTTAGTATTGGTTTTCCAGAGTTATTTGGTAATAAAAGTTCTTCAGGTATTGATAAAATAAATTCTACTAATTTATGATCTAGAAAAGGGACTCTAGTTTCGACTCCCGACTGCATAACAAGCTTATCCATCCTCATTAAGAGCAACTCTGGCAATCTTATCTTTAAATCTACAAGAGTCATCCATTTAGATAATTTTGCATCTGATTTATTGAAATATTCTTTCCATTTATTATCAACAAGCCTTACTAGCCCATTTTCAAGTAATCCTTTATCAGAAATTAAACTACTAATTTCACCTAGATTAAACCCGAGAGCACCACCTGCAAATGTAGTCTTTCCAAAAATCATATTTGATAAAAGATTCATTCTGTGATTTGTATACTTAGAAAATTTATTATTTGAGGATGAATAAGGTTTTATAAATTCTGACAATTTTAATAACCTATTCCAATGATCGTAACCATAAAAAAGCTCATCTGAACCCTCACCAACCTGTACAACCTTTATTCCGGAAGATGTAGCAGCCCTTCCAAGGAAATAAAGTGGGATACCAACCTCATCACCTACTAAATCATCTTGGTAATAAGAGTAGTTATCAAGAATTTGTTTGAAATTTTCAAAATTTAATTTTTCTTCTGAAAGATCTATTCCGATCTCGGCAGATGCAAATCTAGCTTCTTCTAGTTCTCCGCTATATCCCTCAAAACTCTCTTCATAGTCTACATTGAAAGCCCTGAGGGTAGAATTTGTATTTTGATTCATTAGTTTTCCTAGGAGTGAGGAATCCAATCCTCCAGAAAGAAAAAGGCCAACCTCTACGTCACTAACCTTTCTATACTCTACTGATTCATTAAGCAACCTATCCAATTCGGTAAAAACTGTTTGTTGGTCTAAATTATTATTTACTGAAATTTTAAATGGATCCCAATAAGTTATTTTTTCAATTTTTCCGCTATTACTGAATCTAATAAATTGACCAGGCTGTAATTTCTTTATGTTTTTATTTCCAGTTCTATCAGCAGGGACACAAAGATGCCTTAAGTAAGCAATGTATGATTCAATATCAGGTTCAAATTCTACTATATTTGATAATTCGATTGCTTTTATCTCTGAACCAAAAATAATCCAATTCTTATATGTTGAATAATATAAAGGCTTTATTCCAATTCTATCCCTAGCGATAAATAGACTCTTAGCTTCGTTGTCATAAACTGCAAAAGCAAACTGACCTCGTAATTTATCTAATACTTTTTCACCATATTCTATAAACCCTTGGAGAAGAACTTCAGTATCACCACTTGTTTTAAATTTATAACCTTTTGATTCTAAGTTTTTTCTAATTTCTTTGTAGTTGTAGATTTCACCATTAAAAACTATTGAGTACCTTTGATCTGTTGATTCAAATGGTTGATTTGATCGATCATTTAAGTCAATTATTGACAATCGAGTATGTATTAAACATGTTGATTGGTTAATAAATTTTGAGGAAGAGTGGTCAGGACCTCTATGTTCTAGAGATCGCTTTACATTATCAACAATTGTTGAGTCAATTTTGGAATTGTCTAAGCTTATAATTCCAGCTATTCCACACATTTATCTAACTTTAATGTAATATTTTTTATTTAAAGAACATTAATTATTTTTGTTTAAAGTAAATAGTATGAAATATTTCATAGATTATTTTCTTATAGTTATCATTTTTCCAATTTTTGTAATTATATTTCCATTAATTTCTCTAATGATTTTAATTTTTGATTCAAGTCCAATCATTTATTCACAAAAAAGAGTGGGGCTAGGTGGAAAAGAGTTTTCATTATATAAATTTAGAACAATGTCGGTATCCTCAGATGAATCTGTTCACAAAGAGCATTACAAAGATCTTTCAAGTAACAAAAAAATAGAGCCTTCATTAACCCCTGATGATCCAATCAGAATAGAGAATGATGATAGAATCACAAAAATTGGATCATTTCTAAGAAAAACATCACTTGATGAGTTGCCTAATTTGCTAAATGTATTGCGGGGACAAATGTCTTTTGTTGGACCAAGACCACTTGTAAAATATGAATCAGATTTATATGGCGAGTACAGTAAAAAAAGAAATTCAGTTAAACCTGGTATTACTGGACTAGCCCAAATTCAAGGAAGGCTTGATTTGAGCTTACAGGAAAGACTCTATTGGGATATTGAATATGTTGAGAAGAAATCTTTTTATTATGATTTATTAATAATCTTAAAAACAGTTATTTCAGTTCTTTCAAGAAGAGGCGCTAATTAAACTTATATACTTTTTATAAACAATATCTTTATTTGAAATATTGCTTTGAAAGTTTTTTATATTTTCTAAAATACTTTCAATTTTTTCAGGTTTTTTCATTTGCTCGAGTTTAGTGACAACATCTTCAGGAGCATTCACGTCTATATTGAACCCTAAACCATACTTACTTATTAATTCTGAAACTGCAGATTGAGGATTTGAAAAATTTACTAGAATTTTATTCATATTTAAATAATCAAAAGTTTTTCCTGGAAAGCCCTCAATTGTTATCTCATAATCTAAACAAACAAGAGCAAATGGTATTTCTTTGGTAGCAAGTTCCAATTGATCTCTTGGGAGATAATTATTTATTAAAATATTATCATTTGAATAATCAGAGAGTGATCCAAATTCCTGGCCTGCACCATATAAATAAAACTCCCAAGAACTTGGAAAGTGTTCATTGAAGAATCTTAAAAATGAAGCAATATTTTGTGGCCTGCCTGTATTTCCTGCATAAAAAATTTTATTTAATTCATACGATGGCTGTGAGTCACTCTTGTCATAAGGCGAAAAGTGATGAATTGTATGAATTTTTTCGGAAATAATTTTTCTTTCTTTTATTAAATAATTTTTTAATTGTTCTGAATTTACAACAACTTTACTTACACTCTTCAATGAATAATTGTCGATAGATTTAAAAATTTTATTTAAAATTTTCCCTGGTTGTTCATTAAGCTTCTCAGCTATTTCAGGATATAACTCCCAAAGTGAATAAATAGTGTTAATTTTTAAAATTTTTGAAGTAAAAATACAAACCAGATTCATAGTCGGGGGGTAGCTAAAAATTAATACATTATCATAATTTCTTCTATTTCTATAAATAAATATCATAGATTTAATATTAAAAATTAACCATTGCATGAATCTTAATGAATTAACAAACTGTCTTGGACTAGATTTAATGTAATGTACTTTTATATCTTTATAGACTTCTGATTTTAGATATTTATTATTCTGACTAAACAAATCAGCACTTTTTAAATTGTATTGTGGTGAACTTGCTAATACTTCTATATTGTGATGCTCACTATTAATTCCATCAGCTATTTCTGAGACAATCATGCCGGTTGAAATAGTGTCAGGTGGGAAAGTTAAGGAATGAATTAAAGTTTTTTTCATTTTAAAAATGATCTTGATGTGTCAAAATCATAATCTTCTTTTTTATGCATATTAAATTCATTCTTTTTGGCCAAATCTATCAAATCATTAACTATGATTTCTGATGAATTACCATCGCCAAATGGATGTGACCATTCAGTTTTATTTAACTCATTTGCTTTTGAATGAACTTGATCTAACTCAAGAGCTTCAGTAGTAGGATCAAATTTGATTGACGAACCTACTTCATAAACTTCTGGTCTTTCAGTGCTATATCTCATTTGAATTGTTGGAATTCCCAAGATACATGCTTCTTCTACTACTGTACCTGAATCAGAAATGCAATATGATGAATTTTTTAGCAAATAGATAAACTCTAAATATCCTATTGGGTCTATAACTAAAACGTTCTCATTTAGTTTTAATCCCCACTCTTTCAATTTTCTTTGTGTGGCATATCCCATTGGGAACACAACTTTTTTACTTGAAGAGTTAATTAATTTTATTATTCTTTCAAAACTTTTTTGGTTAAGAATATTTTCTCTTCTGTGACACGTCACCAAAACATAATCTTGATTATTTGTAAATTTCTTTACACCATCATTAAGGTAATCTACTCCGGAATCAAACAGGTCTTTAAACTCATCAAGAATATCTACTATAGGATTGCCAGTTACTTTTATTATGCTGTCAGATATACCTTCATTTAGTCCTTGTTGCTTATAAGAAGGGAGATAAGAGTAAATTCTATCGGATAAATGATCAATAGTTTTTCTGTATTTTTCTTCTGGCATTCTCCAGTCGTATGACCTCATGCATCCCTCAATATGGATTATTGGAATATTGTGCTGTGCTACACCAATCGAACCCATAACTGTGTTTGTGTCGCCTAAAAACATTACTGCTTTGTACTTATTATTTTCTAAATGAGAATATGTTTCCTTAATGATTGACGCAACAGTAGTTGCATCATTTGTGACATCAATATTGAATTCAAAGTCTGGAAATGGTGTGTTAAGTTGATTAAAAAAAACATCTTTCATATTTTCTGAATAATGTTGTCCAGACCATATAAAATCAAAATCTATTTCACTTGAATTGTTTAAAAGCTTTATGATCTTACTGGCCCTAATAACATCTGGCCTTATGCCCAAAATTAATCCAATGTCTTTCATACTTTATTAAGAATACCTTTAGTTATATTGCTTTCTGATAATTCTTTAATATTTTCTTCAACCGTTGGAACATCGCTATATCCTGCATCCATCCACAAATTTATGTTTCCTTCTTCATTATCAGTCATTAAAGTTCTGTTAACCGATTTTGTTGAATTGGTTTTCTCAATCTCTACATGCACATCAAAATATTTTTTAAAATATTTGAGGAGACTATATTTTGAAACTTGATCCTTCGGAACAATATGTTGTGTGTGAAATTTAAAATTATTATTTTTAATCATTCCATGAGCTATTTTCGCAAAATTTAAAGTTGTAATACCATTCCACATATGGTCATCAAATCCATTTACTTTGGGTTCTTCTTGATTTAAGAACCAATTCAATAGAGATTTACCTTTTCCAACTTCTGGACCAACAATACTCCCCCTGATCAAATACTTATTACTGTTTTCCGCTTCTCCTCCAATTTTTGTTTTTCCATAAACATCTTCAGCATCCTGAAAAGAAGACTCTTTATAATCGCCTTCATTACCCGAATAAACACAATCAGTACCAATTTGAATAAATTTAAATTCATAAACCTCTGCAAGTTTTGATAAGCTCAGAGGAAAATAAGTATTAATTTTTATAGCTCGTTCAATAGAGTCTTTGTTGTTCTCATTTATTTCGGGTTTTATAACTCCTATGCAATTAATTAAATAATTAGGCTTAATATCTTGAATTAAACCTTCAAGATCATCATCTAAAACATCAAATTTGTATGTTTTATTATTTATGTCTTTAGATTCAGCAACTCTATTTGTAAGAAATATTTTATACTCTTTTAGATTTAAGAAATATTCAGCAACCATTGTTCCTAACATTCCGTTTGAGCCTAATATTAAAATTTTATTCATAAAGATTAGGATTAAATTTGCTCCAAGGATCCCAAAATTTTGATTCAAATCGATAATCATCTTTAATCGACTCTTCTAAGGGAAGTGATGATAAATACCTAATCGAGTTATTTTCTGATAGATTCATTGCTCCATTGGCATAATTTTTTGGAATAAAAAGAACTCCGTCATTTGGAGTCATATTAAATTCAAAAATTTTTTGTTCTTTATTTGGATTTTGAAAATTATCGATTTCAACAGCACAAACAAGAAACTCTCCTTCTTCTACTATTATCCACTTTTCTTCTATTTTGTGACCATGCCATGCTCTTACAGTTTTGATTTGTTTATTTGTTACTTTGTAGGTTCTGACAGCCTTATTTAAATCCAATTCATTTGTGAAGGAAACTGTACCTCTGTGATCAGAATTAGAACTTCTTTGGTACAGTATTGGTTCCATAATCTAACTGACTCCAAAAGTTTGTAAAAAAGACTGATTCGAGTACCTGGGGTCATTTATGTCTTTAATTCTATTTGATGATATCAAATCATATACTTCATTTATTCCACGTTCTAATTCAATTGAAGCTTCAAAACCTGTCTCAGTTTTCAGTTTTTCACTAGATACTTGGTAGTTCCTAGCATCCTGGAAAGGAAGAGGTGTTGTTTCAATTGTAACTTCAGGAATTTTTTCTTTAATTTTTTCAGCCAGTTCTATAATTTTATAATTTTTATGATGTAAATTGAATATACCATTAACACTTCCCTCAATAGTATTATCGATTGCATTAGCTACGTCTTTTACATGTAGCAATGGTCTCCACTGATCACCACCAAACACACTCATTTTGTTTTCCAGAAGCGCTTTAGTGGTTAGGATATTGACAACTAAATCGAGTCGTATTCTAGAAAATTGATCTCCTATTCCAAATAATGTACCAAGCCTAAAAATTATTGCATTTGAATCTTGAAGATAATTTTCTGCAACTAGTTTTGAAGATGCATATTCTGAAAGTGGGTTGACTGAAGAATCTTCATTTAGAATTCCTTCCTGAGCGCCATACACTGAACATGTTGACAAGAAGATTATTTTTCCCTTAAAGTTTTTTGTTAAGTTTTTTACTGTTTCGGCGTTTATTTCATGTGTTAGAGCTGGGTTAATTGCACAAGCTCCATCCCCTACTAAAGCAGCAAGCCATATTACAGCATCAAACTTTTTTAAAATTGGATTTAATTTTTTATAATCTCGAATATCGCCATAAATAAAATCAACATCTTTTCTATATGAATTTTCATAAATTAGAGAATCATAAACTGTTACGTTGTGTTTATTAGAGAGTAAATCAACAATGCCACCACCTACGTAGCCAGCACCGCCTACTACTAATACATTCATAGCTTTTAATAGTATATGCGTATTTAAAGTAATTTAAAAAAAATTAATTTTCAGTTTTTATATAGGAAAAGTAAGCAAAATATAATAACCAGGCGACTGAGTGATTGTGCAATAAATCAGTCGCCATTGACAATACTAAAAAAACTATAACTGTTATAAAATTAGGATTAAAGTTAAAACCTCTTTTTAATAATGAGGTAAAAATGAGAATAAATAGTAAAGCACCAAATAAGCCATAATTTATCAAATAAAAGATAAATGAATTATGAGGTCCATAACTATAGGGATTATTATCAAATTCATCATAAAGATATACGTTTTCAGATTGAAAAATTAGCTGATTTGAACCATTTCCAAATAATTTAGATTCAATCGAACTTTCAGAATAGTATTCAGTTGAAGCTTGTAACATGAGTAACCTATCACTAATTCCATTGTTGTCATCATTTAGAAATCTCTCATAAACACCCAAACTATTTGCTGAAATAAGAAGAATCAATACAGAACCAAGTAGCTGTATATATAGTTTTTCTTTGATAAGTTTTAAAAGTATAAACGATATTAAAACTATTAGTGAAAACCTTGAATAAGTAACAATTACTCCAATTAAAGAAAGAGGAATAATAAATAATGCATAAGAATTTTTATACTTGAACAAACTATAAATTGCAGTAATTGTTATTAAATCTGCAAAACTATTTGGACCACCCGCTTGAAATCCATTTGTTCTTCCTTTTAGATAATCAAGTTCACTTGGATTAAATCCAATACTCCATGTTTGATAATCATCAACGCCTAAATCGATTTCTAGCAAGTATGAAATTATTGAAAAAGTAGAAAGAAAAATAAATAGAATCATTGGAAAATTTAAGTCTTTTAACTCTTCTTTACTATTTGTAATAAAAGCATATAAAACAAAATAGAATAAAAATCTATAGATATCTGAAGATAAGGCACTTTGATTAATATAAATATTTTGAAATATAAGAAAAATAATAAAAGCCAAAAAATATTTACCACTTAAGTCTAGATAGAACATTTTTTCTTTAATTATGTAAATTAAAGCCAAGGTTGTAAAAATTAGTACAGGAAGATCGTCTGTGTGTAAGTATGGTCCAAAAATCTCAATGTGTGGAATTATTGGAATAAAAAATAAGATTGACGGAAAAATGTTTTTAAATTTAATATTTAACACCTATAAATAAAATATCATCCTATTCATTTTATTCTTAGTATTTATTTTTTTTGTTTAATAGATTTTTTCTTTGTTAGCATTATATAAATGACTAAAAATGTACTTGTTACTGGTTGTGCTGGTTTTATAGGCTACAACCTATCAAAAAAATTAATCCATCAAGAATATAGTGTTACTGGAATAGATTCACTAAATACGGCCTATGACAAGAAATTTAAAGAACTACGATTAAAAGACCTTGAAAATGAAAAAAATTTTCAATTTGTAAATAATAACTTATCAGATGAAGACTCTTTAAATGAGCTTAATAATTTTGATATTGTTTATCATATGGGGGCAAGAGCAGGAGTACGACAAAGCTTTAAAGATCCATTAAGTTACATCAAAGACAATACTATCGCTACAACAAATGTAGCTAACTTTTGCAAAGACAATAATATTCAAAAAATGATTTTGGCTTCAACTTCATCTATTTATGGCAATAGTGGTGATAAAGAAATGGTCGAAGATTTAGATGAAAAGATCAATCCCCCATCAATTTATGCATCTACAAAATTATCTGGAGAGACTTTGGCAAAGACCATCCTCTCATCGCACGATACTAATTTAATAATCACAAGATTTTTTACAGTGTACGGTCCATATGGAAGACCTGATATGTCAATACTTAGATTTATTCATTGGATCATGGAAAACAAAGAAGTAATAATCTTTGGTGATGGTAAACAAAGAAGATCTTTCACATACGTTGACGATGTAGTTGAATTACTACTTAAAGTTCAAAATTGCGATAATAGTGAAACTTTTAATGTTGGAAATAATAAAACTTCTTCTTTGAATGAGGTAATTAAAATAATTGAGAAATTCTCTAATAAAGAAGCTCGACTTAATAATCAACCAAGGGCATTTAGAGATCCTGATGTTGTACTTCCAAGTTTATCTAAATCAAAGCAGATACTTGATTGGGAACCATCAACAAATATTGAAGAAGGTATCAAATCAACTATTGAATGGTATTCTTCATTTCAAGATAAGATAAAAGACTACACATACATTGAGTAAAATGAAAAAAGTAATTGTAACTGGCGGTGCAGGATTTATAGGGTCTAACCTTGTAAAAAAGCTTTTAGATCTAAACGTTGAAAAATTATTAATAATTGATGACTTGTCTACTGGTAATGAATCTAATATATCATCAATTGTTAGTGATGAAAGGGTCGAGTTTTTAAATTCAAAAATCGAAGATATTGAGAGTATTAATGAGTTGTTTGAGGATTATGACTTTTGCTATCATCTAGCTGCAGGTGTAGGTGTTCAGTACATCATGGACAATCTAAGTGAATCACTTTTGACTAATATTTTAGCTACACATAAAGTTCTTGAAGCTTGTCAGGCTAATGAGCTCCCTATACTTCTGACTTCAACTTCTGAAGTCTACGGGGTAGCTGAAGATGATGTGTGGACAGAAGAAACAAAAAGTTTAATTGGTCCTACTACCAAATTGAGGTGGTCATATGCCGCTTCTAAAATGATTGATGAATTTATTGCATTATCATTATTTGAAGAAGGAAAAGTTTCCCCAATAATTGTTAGATTATTTAATATCATCGGACCTAACCAGCTTTCAAAGTACGGAATGGTAGTACCTAGGTTTATTGAATCAGCTCTTGAAGATAAAGATATTTTAATTCATGGTGATGGTTCACAATCAAGATCATTTACCTGGGTTGATGATGTTGTTAATTATTTAATAAAATTGGCAGAAGTAAAAGCATACGGAGAAGTATTTAATATTGGGCAAACAGAAGAAATCTCAATTAAAAATTTAGCTGAACTTATTATTAAAAAAACTAACTCTAATTCTCAAATAATTTATAAAAGTCATGAAGAAGTATTCGGAAAAGCATTTGAAGATCCAAAAAGAAGAACTCCTGGTATTGATAAGATAATTGAGTTTACTGGTATGAAACCAACAAAAAATATCGAATTTATGGTTGAAAATATAATCAATTTTAAAAAAAATAATTAAACAGTGAATATTCTTGTAACAACTGGAATCTTTCCTCCAGATGTTGGAGGGCCTGCTAAATTTGTTCCCTTAATTGCAGATAAATTATCAAAAAAAAATAATTTAAAAGTAATTACTTTAAGCGAAAAAACTGTTGAGGATAGTCATAATGATTATGAAGTATTTAGGATTATTAGGAATCAAAACAAAGTTTCTAGATTTATTAAAACACTTGTTTTGATTATTAAAAATGGAAAAGATGCTGATGTAATATTCGTAAATGGCTTATGGCTTGAGGTATATATATCAAACTGGTTTATTAGAAAAAAAACAATTAGAAAGATAGTTGGAGATCCTGTATGGGAAAAGTTTTATACACAATACAAAACTGATGATGATTTTGATACTTTTCAAGAAAAAAAATATAACACAAAAGTTCAATTTCTTAAGTTCGTAAGAAATGCTGCTTTAAAATCTTCAAATACTATTGTTGTCCCTTCTTATCATCTTTTAGATTTTGTAAAAAAACAAGGATATAGCGGAAGGTTAATTCAAGTCAATAATGGGACTGAAAAAACTAAATCAATTAAGAAAAATAAAGCGGATAATAAATTTTTAATTGTTAGTCGCCTTGTGAGACATAAAAATATTGATCTTGTTTTAAAATCTTTAGTAATTCTTAAAAATGAATACAAAATTGATTTTACGTTGAGTATTGTTGGTGAAGGTCCAGAACATAAAAGTTTGATCAATTTAATAAACAAACTTGGTTTACATGATTCAGTTAAAATTGTTGGTGCAAAGTATGGTAAAGAGCTTAAATCTTTTTACCAATTTTCAAATTATTTTCTTCAATTATCATCTTATGAGGGAATGCCTCATGCAATTCTTGAAGCAATGAATTATGAACTTACGATTATTGCATCAAATTTTGGGGGTAACTTTGAACTCCTTGGAGATAATGATTTTGGCTTTACATCTTCTTCACTAGATATTGAAACTGTAGCAAATACAATTCATACAGCTATTAAAGATAACTCCAACATAACTGCAAAGAGTAAGGAATTAGTGAATATACACTACAATATTGAAAACACAATAAACAAGTTTTCAGAGATAATTTTAGATAATGAATAATAAAAATCTTTTATATCTAAATCTAGCTTTAGATGATGAAGATGTATCTCTGGGATTTGCAAACACGTGGGTTAAACAATTTTCTAATAAATTTGAAAATATTGACATAATCACTTTAAATAAATCTAATGCAAATATAGCTTCAAATAATAAAGTAAATATTTATGGTTTACTCAAAGATGATAATACATCAAAAATAAGTAAGTTTTTATTAATAAGAAAGACAATAAAGGAACTAACATCAACATCTAGTTATGATTTATGTTTTTCACATATGTCACCACTTCTTTTGTTAATGACAAAATTTTACAGCTTAAAAAAGTTTCCTACAATACTCTGGTACACCCATCCAAAACCTAAAGAATTCTCAAAAAAAATCATACTTATTTTAAGTTTATTTTTTTGCGACAAGGTTGTTACAGCTTCAAATTCTTCATTTCCATACAAATCAAATAAGTTAAATGTGGTTGGCCATGCAATTGATTACGAACAATTTCTAAATAAGAGACGTGGATTGCTAAATAAGGAATTTCTTATTTTAAGTAGGATATCAAAATCCAAAAATTTAGAAGTTGCGATTGATGGATTTTTAAAAAGTAAATTTAGTAAACATAATATTTCTATAATTGGTGATGCGGTTACAAAAGAAGATTCAGAATACAAAAATAAACTATCAAAAAAATATGAAGGTAACAAAAATGTAATTTTTTTAGGAAAAATACCTCATAAAGATTTGCCATCTTTAATGAATAAGTACACTTATCATATAAACGCAACTCCAGAGGGTTTTTATGATAAATCTGTTTTGGAAGCAATATCAAATGGTCTTTTTAATCTTTACGCTAATAAAGATTATGACAAACACTTTAAAAAAGATATGCAGTTTTTAACAAAATTTGAACTTAACCAAAGATCATTAGCTGATGTTTTGAACTCGGTATATGAACAGGAAGATAAAAATATAATAAAAATAATTGAATATAGTCAATTAAGTGTTTCAAACGAATCTATTCAAAATATATTTGAGAGAATAGTGGCTACAGTTGAGAGTTAACCCAGTCTATAGTTTGAGTTAAGCCATCCTCCAGTTTGACCACAGGTTCCCAATTTAGAAGCTTTTTTGCTTTAGTAATATCAGGTCTTCTCTGTTTTGGATCATCTTGAGGTAAATCTTTATTGATTAATTTTGAATTTGAATTTGTTAAATCAATAATTGTGGAGGCAAGCTCGTTTACAGTTATTTCGCTTGGATTTCCTATATTGAACACATCATTTTGATTTGATTCCATAAGAGCAATAATTCCATTAACAGTATCATCCACAAATGAAAAACTCCTAGTCTGAGACCCATCTCCATAAATAGTTATATCCTCATTCTTTAAAGCTTGAACTATGAAATTTGTAACAACTCTCCCATCGTTTAATTGCATCCTTGGACCATAGGTATTAAAAATTCTGACAACTTTAGTATTCAAGTCATATGTTCTGCTGTAAGTTGCTGTAGCTGCTTCTGCAAATCTTTTTGCCTCATCATACATACTTCTTTCACCGTTAGGATTTACATTTCCCCAATAATCTTCACTTTGAGGAGAAACTTCAGGATCACCATAGATTTCTGAAGTTGAGGCAAGAAGGTAGTCAGCTTTTTTTACTTTTGCCAATCCGAGTGTGTTTATGGTACCAACACTTCCTGCTTTAAGAGTATTTACTGGATTTTCTTGATAAGCGATTGGAGATGCTGCGCTAGCAAAATGAAATATGAAATCAACATCGTCAGAAATTTCTATATGGTTTTGAACATCATGCTCCATGAAATCTACATTATCATTTGATAGTAAATGTTCAATATTTTTGACATTACCTGTGAGTAAATTATCAAGCAAAATTAAGCTATGTCCCTTTTCATAAAGCTTGTCAGCAAGATGTGAACATACAAAACCTGCACCTCCAGTAATTAATATTTTCAAACTAGCTCCATGGATAATATATTATGCATTGATTATTATTTGCATAATTTGATATGTTCATATTTAATTCTTCTTTAAGTGGATACATAATAGACAAAAGTGAGTTTGAAGGCACTTCATCTAATTGTTTAACGCTTTGATAATTAGGTACGTCAATTTCAGTATCTAAAATCATCACTTCTTCTCCCATTTCATTAAGAACGTTATATATGTCCAAAGTTGGTGAATTTCTTAAGTCATCAGTGTCTTCCTTGAAAGCTGCACCAACTAAAACAATTGTTTTAAGATTATTATTTTTTTTCATTGAACGAAGTTGGTTTATAGTCCATTGTAAATGTTCATTGTTGGAACCGATGATATTTGAAATAAGTGGTAAATTTAATTCATCTTGATTATAAAAATTATTTACTTCTACTAAGTCTTTTGGAAAACAAGACCCACCCCAAGATGGTGATGGTCTAAAATAATGAGACCCGATTCTGCTGTCTAAGCCAACACCTTTTAAAACATCTGTTAAATTAGCGCCTGAATAATCTGATAATCTAGTGGCTTCATTAACAAATGAAAGTCTTAAAGGTAAATATGTATTTGCTAAATATTTTATAAGCTGTGAGCTGATTGGATCTGTTATTACAACTTCTGCATCATAACCTTCATAAAGCTTTTTAAGTTTATTTATTTTCTCAGAACTTAAACCACCAATTACAATCCGATCCGGATTAAAGAAATCACTAACTGCAGAGCCCTCTCTTAAAAATTCAGGATTAAACGTTAGAAGATTTTTATCATACCCAACATTCTCACATACATTTTCAATTTCATATGGAGGAATTGTAGATTTAACAGTTATGGTGATATCTTTATTTTCTAATTTTGAAATTTCAAGAATTGCAGACTCGAGAAATTTTGTGTCGACAGAATTTGTTTCAAGATTATTTGGTGTCTGCACACAAATAAAAACTATATCAGTTGATTGCCAATCCAAGCTTTCATAATTTGAATGAAAAGACATTCTCTTAAAATTTTCATCTTTTTTAAAGTAATTATCTAAATCTGGTTCAAAAAAAGGTAATTGCTTATCTTCAAGCTTTTGGATTTTATTACTATCTAAATCAATAAAAGAGACATTATGACCCTGTTCTGCAAAACCAACACCAGTTACAAGCCCTACATAGCCTGTTCCAACTATGACAATGTTCATATTATGCCATGTTAACAATTAATAGATTTAATATAATTAGTAATGATAAATTATATAGCTCACTGGGACAGAATACTGATTCAATCAAGAGTGGAAATTATCAATGAATTACAAGATTACAATTTTAGAGCAATTTGTCCTATGGGTAAAAAAAGTAAAATCCAAGATCATTATTCCGAAAATATAAACTGGAGAATTTCAAAAACTAAATTCTTTGATATCAACGCAATTTTTAAATTAAAGAGAATACTGGACACCTTAGAAGAAAATAGCATAATTCATGTATTTACCTTAAAATCTGGATTCTTTTTTATGATTGCAGCCTATTTTTCAAAGAAAAAATTTAATTCAACACTTTCTATAACTGGTTTGGGATACCTTTTTAGTAACCGTTTAAATACAAAATTGATAAAATTTTTTCTAAAACCTATTTTTGTATGGCTCATTAATAAAACTTTCAAAAATATAATTTACCAAAATTCTAGTGATGAAAATCTATTCAATAAGTACTCAAAATTTACAAACAATTCATACCTAATTGAAAGTTCAGGTTTGCAAGGAAGTCAATATCTACTTAAAGAAAAATTTAATAAGCAATTAAAAATTCTATTGGCTGGGCGTTTATTAGAAGATAAGGGAATCAAAAAATATATTGACTTAGCTACTCAAATGAACTCTCTTAACGTCAAGTTTTACCTAGCAGGCGAATTGGATGAAGGGAACCCAAAGTCGCTTACCCATAGAGATTTAGAAGATATCAAAAATAATCAATTTGTTGAATACCTAGGTTACCTGGATTTAAAAAAGGAATTACAAGAATACGATGTTTTAATATCCTTATCTGATCATGAAGGTTTTTCTAGAATTCTATTGGAAGCAGTTTATGTAGGTCTTTATTGCATAGCTTATAAAAATAGTGGTACTGAATTTATAGAAAATTTTCAAAATACCAGAACTGTCGATTCTAAAGATTTGGAATTAATTAATGATGAAATTACAAATGTTTTAAATACTGAAAAGAACGTTAGTCTTAATAATAGGGAAATTATTATTAAAAAGTATTCGACCAAAAATATAGCTAATTCATTCAATGAAATCTATAAATTGGATATTTAAAAATGCAATTAAACATTTACTACGTAGCATTCTTGTCGATAGCATTATCTGGAGTATTTAATTGGATTATCCTGTATATAACCAAAAAATATAGTTTTAAAAAGTCATCTTTACTGAATGAAAAACGATTAGTAAATAAAAATACTCCCCCTCTTGGAGGAGTTGCTTCTGCTGCGGCATTCTTTATTTCAGTAAATTTTTTAGGTAGTGCAGATTACAACTTTATAATTATTGGTGCTTTTAGTTTATTAATCTCTATCCTTGGATCAATTGATGATTTTTTTAACCTTAGTTGGAAGATAAAACTTTTTTTTCAAAGTATTTTCGTGACAATACCAATAATATATTTGAACATATTTTTAAATATTGAATCTTTATTAAATCTAGATTTAAATAATTCTTTTAACTTTTTAATATCCGTACTTTGGGTTATTTTGATAATTAATTCAATTAATTTTATTGATAATATGGATGGCTTAGCGGTGGTTGTAACTGGAAGTATATGCTACCAATCAATACTGTTAACTTATTCTTTAAATCAGAATAAATTAACAGACCTATCAGTTGTATTGTTGTTCGTAATTTTAGGTTTTTTTATTTACAATTTTCCCCCAGCAAAATTGTATCTTGGAGATTCAGGAAGTTTATTTATTGGATTTTGTTTAGGTTTTTTAAGCATTCTTTTTACATGGAACACAGAACAAGATTATCTTCTTAGTTATACATTGAGTCCTATACTTTTGTTTTTTACAATTCCTTTATTGGATTTCTTGGTAATAATGTGGCATAGAATAAGTAACGGAAGATCCCCAACTCAAGGTGGAACAGATCATATATCTCACAGGTTACTTGCTAAAGGTTTTACAGAAAAAAAAGTTCTATTTTTATTTTTTACTTATAGCGCATTGAATTTTTTGCTAATAATAGGTTATGTGTTTTTAAATAGTACCTTTTCGTTAATTATATTATTTGCCTATTTTTTACAATTCATTTTTCTATTTAACTATTTTCGTAAATTAGACGTATTAAGCTAATAAGTCCTCTAATTCAATAATTCTATCCGGTGTTCCAGCATCAACCCACCAACCCTCAAATTCAACATTGGTGCATTTTTTTTCATCTATATATATATTTATTAGGTCAGTTATTTCATACTCACCTCTTGAAGACGGAGATAGTTTCCTTATATTGTCCATAGCAAACGAATCAAATAAATAGAGCCCTACAACTGCTAAATTGCTTTTTGGTTTTTCTGGCTTTTCCTCAATGTGTATGACATTGCCCAACTCATCTACGGATGCTACTCCAAATTCATTAGGGTTAGTAACTCTTGTTGTAAAAATAATACATCCACCTTCATTACTAAAATTGTTAAAATCAATCCCATTAATTAAATTTTCTTCAAAAAAATTGTCACCCAAAACAAAGATTATTATGTCACCGGTATCGATATATTGTTCTGCTTTTGAAAATGCGTGTGAAATTCCTTTTGGATTATCCTGAATTGAATAGTTGATAATCAGTTCTGGAAATGCTTTTGAAGTAACTTCCTTAATTAGAGAATCGAAATTTGGATTAGTAATAATGACGAATTCTTCAACGCCCCATTGATTTAATTGATTAATTTGTTGATTAATCATAGGAATTTTATTCACTTCTAATAAGACTTTAGTTTTATCATTATCTCTAAAACCCTGCAACCTTGTTCCTAAGCCTCCAGCAGCAATAACACATTTAATTCCCATTACAAAATTATTATATAGTTATACTTTAAATTTGGTTAAATATGAGCAATCGAAATAGATATTATTACTTGCTAATTGGGATAGTTGCTATAGGCATATCCGCTTATTTATTTATTTTTCCCAATTTTGAAACAACACAGTTTGATGCAGAAACTATTGAAAATATATCCAAAGGTGTAACAACTACTAGTCCTGGAATGGAAAATTCAGATCAAATCAACGAAGATATCAATAGTGAGAATATTGACATAGCAAAGGAAAACCCCTCTACAGTAAACAAATTTTTAGAAAACTCAACTGCTGATAAAAATATAGATGGTTATAGCGTATATTTGTTAATCGGATCAGATGAGAGAAGTGCAGACTCTTCTGCTTCAAGGGGGTATGTTGAAGGGGCTAGAGCAGATGTTATTATTTTAGGATTAATTGGGGAGGATTCAGATACAAATCACTTGATATCAATACCTAGAGATGTGCTAATCAGCAACCCATGCACAAAAGAAGTAGCGAGAATAAATTCTACATTTATTAAAAATGATTGTGGAAATAAGGCAGAAAATCTTGCAGCTTCAATAAATAATTTAACCGGAATAAAAATCAATCACTTTGCAAGCTTTAATTTCGAAGGTTTTGAACAAATTATTGATTCATTTAATGGAGTTGAAATTTGTGTAGATAAAACACAGCGAGAGGGATTTTCTTTTGAACTTCAAAAAGGTTGCCAAACAGTTAATGGCTCTACAGCTTTAAATTGGGTTGTTTCAAGAAACACTGAGGTTCTTGTAGGTGAAAAAGTGCTTGATGATAGTGGAAACGATCAATCTGAATGGATAACCATGAGTGGTGTTAGTGATCTTTCAAGAAACCAAAGACAACAATACATCATATTGCAATTATTGAATGAAGTTAAAGACTTCAGTAGCTTAAATGAACTAACTTTGTTTATAAAAGCACTTGAAGATACTTTTGTTATCGATGAGAATCTTACGTTAAATAAAGCCGTTAATCTCTTATGGAGTTTTAGAGGAGTAGACTTAGACAGTATCAAACAACATTCACTACCAGTAGAAAACTATGAACTTACCGATGGTAGACAAGTTTTGATAATGACTGAAAACTTTTCTGAATTTGCAGCTTCTGTTGGTATATTGGATAATTAATTATTTAAAGTATCACTCATTAAAAAAATTGGTATTAACCAAAAATATATCGCAACGTCTGGAGCATAAATCAAATCATTTGTTAGATTTTGAGTTAAAAGCATTAATAAAATTACAATTTCAAAATTATATTGTTTTTTAAAATATTTAAAAACTAAATAAAGAATGCCTAAAACAATAATAAGAACTGGTAAAAGCCCATACTCAACAGACATTGTTAAAAATCCATTATGAGATGTTGTAATTTCGTCATACTGTGAAAGGGTAAATTCAGATATTGAAGAATTAAACTTTCCGTCCTCAAAAATTAATTTACCAGATCTTAAACTCTGACCTCCTAGAAAGTTGCTATATCCACTAACAACATCTTCAACCCAGAAGAAATACATCCTTCCATCGATAATTGACCATTTCCATGACTGATTATTTACGCTTCCACCTTCAGGCAGAATTGAACTTTGACTAAATAATGTTTCATTGCCTTTTGGTATATTATTCAATTCAAGTTGAATAATTATCTCAAAATCTTGTCCAGAAATATTGTTTTCATTTGGCAAAGCAATCCAATAACTTCTAGGGCGCTTTAGTTTTATTGCATCATCTTTATAAACAATTTTTCCATCATTTCTATTGTCATAATATTGATCAGACATGGGTAAGTAGATAAAATATTCTACATCCCGATTACTCTCGGTAAAATATATTTCTTCAAAAGTATTAACTGTATTTATATTTACTTTTTTAATATAACCATCTAAATATGACCCACCAGGAGATTGTCCATCAGCAAATCCTCCAACTTCAAAAAATGAAGTGTTCTCAATTAGATTTATTACTAAACCACTTGTGTGGTCTGAGCCAATCTGATTCCAATTTAATTCATCATTTGAGTAATAAAAAGAAACTACAGATCTAGGAAGAAATGTATCCCTATAATCAAATTTTAACTTTAAAAATCCACTAGCAGGAGAATCCTCAAAAACATTGGTTTGGTTTTCAGTTGAAATTAAGTCATTATTTGTATAAACAATATTAAATTCCTCTTTTAGAACATCTTTATCTAATGTAATCAAATAATCTTTATAAACTTCTTTCACATAATTACCACCTCCAGATCCAGTTACAATCTCTACATTATTAATTCCAAGTGTGTTTAAAAAAGATCTATTAGATTGTTTTAAAAATATTGAAGGATACAGGTAAACAATTATTAACAAGAAAATTAATCCAACTGTAAAAGTTTTAATTTTTAAAGACTTATCAATTTTTTTAGAAAATAACAAAATCAAAGTTAGGCCAACAAAGAAAGCTAAGTATGATCCTCTTGAAAATGTAAGATATAAGTTAATTAAGGTTATAAATAAAAGAAAGGTATTTAATTTATCAGTAACAAAATATTTTTTAAAATTATCTGAGCTTGATATTTTATTAATACAAATTACTGCATATAAAGCACAAAATATTCCAATAACGTTGGGGCCACCACCTTGGAATCCTCCGAGTCTACCTGATGAAAGTGGATTAGTACTACTAGAATTGTTTAAAACCCAGCCATCGATTGTTCCCGGAAGCTGAAGCTGAAATATAATTATTACAAAGTTCGCTATCATGACTATCCACAATTGATTAAATACTTCCAGCAGTGAATCATTATTATTTTTAATCAGATCTACGCAAAGAAAGCCAAGAAAAAAGTAAAAGTAGAACCTTAGGTTAACCTGATTAAAAAGTGTTAATCCACTAGATATAAAAGACGTATAAACAATGAAAGATATTAAAAAAGCATAAAATACTTTATCGAATTTAAGAACTTTCAAATTTTTAATTTTTTTTATTACAAGTAGTAAAAACAATAGAATTAAAGGAATGTCCTCTAGATTTATACCTAAAAAATTAACTCCATAATTTGCTGGAATAAGAAGTGTTAATGCGAAAATTGTGCCAATGTTTTTTGAATTTATTTTTACATTGTTCATAAATTTCTTCAAGTGGGCCCGGCAGGACTCGAACCTGCGACCGACGGATTATGAGTCCGTTGCTCTAACCAACTGAGCTACAGGCCCTTTTAACTATGAAATTATTGATTGAACTTTAAGAGCAAGACTCATATCACCAGCAACTTTTAATTTACCGGTCATGAAAGCTGCTTGTGGACTTGAAGATCCATCCATAATTGCTTGCATAGTTTCAGTATCTGTTGTAACTGTACAGGTTGCTTCGTTATCGTCTGATGAAATTTCTCCATTTACACCATCGATAAAAACAATTGTATCGTCAGCAACAAATTTAACTGAACCACCTAAAACACTTAGATCTTTTCCTTCAGCTCTTTCTTTAACTATTGCGAGATAATCCATTTTTCCTCCATTCACTTTAATTATAGTGAAAAATTTAATGTATAGCTCCGAGGGTGGGACTTGAACCCACAACCAACGGATTAACAGTCCGCTGCTCTGCCAATT
>CACPPU010000005.1:0-54345 GCA_902635945.1 uncultured Candidatus Actinomarina sp.
GGGGCTCTACAGCTTCGTCAAGGTAGGTTGCCAGAGGTAAGTAGTGGTGCAAAAGCCCACCTTTCTGTTTTGCTTGCATTTGTAGCTGTACTTAAAGCATTTGCTTATAGATTAGATTCTATGGAGCTTCTGTATTCTCCAAGAGGTAAAGTTTTTGGCGCAAGCTATACAGATGTAGTTGCGCACTTACCAGCCTTAAATCTATTAATATTAATTTCTTTGTTTGGTGCAGTATTGTTACTAGTCAACATTAAAAGAAGAGGCTGGTTACTACCAGCTACTGCAATTAGTTTGTGGCTTGCCGTTTCAATCATTGTTGGCGGAGTTGTTCCTGCAGCAATCCAAAGATTTAGGGTTGTGCCTGATGAATTAAACAAAGAACTACCTTATGTAGAGAATCATATCAACTATACAAGACTTGCTTATGGTTTAGATAGTATTGAAGAAAAATCATTTGAGGCTTCACCTAATTTAACAGATAACGACATTTCAGATAATGCTCAAACTGTAGACAATATTAGATTATGGGACCCAACTGTTTTAGCTGAAACATATAGTCAGCTCCAAGAGATTAGAGCTTACTACGCACTGGATGAAGTCGATGTCGATCGTTATAGAATTAATGGTGAGCTAACACAGGTCATGGTCTCTGCTAGAGAATTAGACCAAACAAATTTGCCTGCAGTTGGTTGGGTCAACGAAAGGCTTCAATACACTCATGGTTACGGCGTAGTTTTTAGTCCTGCAAATAATGTTGCAAGCCAAGGTCAGCCAGATTTTTATGTAAAAGGCGTACCTGCTACTACAACTGTCAGTGAATTAGAGGTAGAACAACCAAGAATCTATTTTGGAGAATCAGCTGAATCAGTTGAGTATGTAGTTGTAAACTCTTTACAAGACGAAGTTGACTATCCCTTGTCTACAGAGGGTCAGTCAGTTGCTTACACAAATTATTCAGGAGATGGTGGTGTAGGTATAGGCTCATTTTTTAGAAGACTTGGATTTGCACTACGATATAGTGAGTTAAATTTGTTAATATCAAACCAGCTTTCTGATGACTCAAAATTGATTATGGAAAGAAATGTTGTAAGTAGAGTTAAAAAAGCAGCTCCTTTCTTGTACACAGATAATGATCCATATTTAGCATTAATAGATGGAAATTTATTTTGGATAATTGATATGTACACAGTGTCTGATAAATATCCTTATGCTCAACCTGCTGATACAAGAAGAATTAATGAAAATTCTGGACTCCCTATGAACTTTAACTATTTGAGAAATTCAGTGAAAGCAGTCGTAAATGCTTATGATGGCACAATGAACTTCTATGTTGTTGATGAAAATGATCCACTAATTTTGTCATACAAAGATATTTTTCCAAATCTGTTTACACCAAAAAGTTCTATGAGTAGTGAGTTGCTTGATCACATAAGGTACCCAGAAGATTTATTTACAATACAATCCGATATGTATAGAGATTATCACATGACTGATCCAAGAGTATTTTATGCTGATGAAGATCCGTGGGTAATACCATCTGACTCCTCAACAACACCTAGAGTTGCTACTTTAAGAGGAGAGTTTACTGAAATAGGTTTCAAACCAATGTTGCCATATTATTTATTAATGAGCTTGCCTGGGGAAAGCGATTTAAGCTATCTAATTTTTCAACCATTTAATCCGGAAAACAGACCAAACATGCAGTCATTTTTAGTTGCAGATGCCGATCCAGAAAATTATGGACAGTTGATCGACTTTAGACTACCAAAAGGAGAATTTGTTGATGGACCTAGTCAGGTTGCAACAAGAATTAACCAAGACCCGGATATTTCTCAAATATTTACTCTTCTTGATCAGCAGGGTTCAAGTGTTATTAAAGGTAATCTATTTGTTGTTCCTATAAATCAATCAATTCTTTATTATCAACCAATTTATCTTCAGGGAGAGCAGAATCCATTACCAGAATTTAAATTTGTTGTAGTTGTTTTTCAAGACAGAATAATTATGGAGGAATCTTTGTCTGAGGCTTTGGCTAGTGTTTTCGGTGGTGATTTTGCAACTGAGAATGTTGAAGACACAGAAGGTGAAAGCGCTCTTGAGCTACTAGAGAAAGCAACTAAAGCTTTTGAAAAAGCCCAACAAGAATTACAGAATGGAAATCTAGGGTTATATCAAAACCTTGTTGAACAAGCTCAACAGTATGTAGATCTTGCTCTAGAGCTTTTAAATAACAATTAAATTTCTTGAGTTTAAATTAATTCTTATTATTATTAGTAATTCAGCGCGGGGTGGAGCAGTCTGGTAGCTCGCTGGGCTCATAACCCAGAGGTCGTAGGTTCAAATCCTACCCCCGCTACCAATCTATCTGATAAAGATATCTATTATTCGCTTTCTACCTGTTGCAGCAGCTAATAATTTTAATGCAAATAATCCTGAAGCTCCTAGATAAGCTAAGCTTCCCAATACAAGAAAAATTCTCCAAAACAATATTGCATCCATATGTAAATTATAAACAACTCATAGACAATGGTTATTTAGTTAATTCAATTATTTCGTTAGCCGTAATTTCACCATTAAGAGTATGCAAGATTGAAAGATTTCTATCCAAAACTAAGGTAGTCGGAATTCCAGTCCAACTGAACTGCGATAATACAATGTCAGACTCTTCTTCTTCTAGTACATTCTTATAAGTAATTTTATTATCTTTAATAAACTCTCTACCATTTGATGCTGAGTCATCAACAAGAATACCAATGACTGTTATATTTGATTGTTCAGAAATTTTTAATAATTCATCAACTTCATTTTGACAAGGAATACACCAACTAGCCCAAAGATTAAGAATGACAAACTCTGTCTTGATTTCCTCAACACTTAATGAAGGTACCTGTTTTAGTGAATCAACTTCAATTCCATTATTTATATCTGAAATAGTATTGACTTGCTCATCTGAACTTGAAGCATTGAACACGGCGATACCAACAAGCGCTGTTAAAAGTATGAGCAGTAAATTTCTTTTAATCATAATGTAATGTTATTACCTAATATAAATACAATACTAAACATGGATATTCAAGATATAAACTATCCCGGATTTAATAGAAGCCTCGATGAGTTAAATGCTATTACAAAATTAAAGAAAAAATCATGCGAGATTCTTGACTTTACTGAGATTGAGTGGGTTAGAGATGTTTTACGTCAAAGAATTAATGAAAATAATGATTTAGAGATTAAGTTTAAAACTCCAACCGAAAAGCAAATAGCGGATGTCTCAGCAATTGTGGGGGCAGATATTGATATGGAAGATTTAAAAAACAACTTTCATAAAAACAAAAGAATAATTGGGATCACATCTGGTAAAGGAGGTGTTGGGAAATCTACTATAACATCCTTACTTGGTATTGCGTTTGATGAACTTGGTAAGAAAGTTGGGATTCTTGATTCTGACATTTGGGGGTACTCGGTCCCAAAGATTTTGGGAGCTAAATTTCCCCCAATTCCATTTAATGAAAGAATCTTTCCATCAAAAATCAATAATTTAAGTGTTATATCAATGGAGTATTTTGTTAAACAAGACGAAGCCGTTATATGGAGGGGACCTATGCTTCATAAAGCTATAGAACAATTTTTATTTGAAGTTTTATGGCAAGATATAGATATATTACTTATAGATATGCCACCTGGTACTGGTGACGTTTCAATCTCTTTATCTCAATTCTTAAAATATTTTGAAAACATTGTTGTTACAACTCCTCAAACAAATGCAACAATGGTTGCAGAGCGTTCAGGAATTATGTCTAAAAAAGTTAATGCGAGCATTATTGGAGTAATTGAAAATATGTCATATATGGAAGTTGATGGAAATAAACTTTATCCATTTGGAAAGGATGGAGGGAAAGATCTATCGAAGAAACTCGATGTACCAATTCTTGGAGAGATGCCTTTACAAGAAGATATAACTGTTGCTTCTGAAGGAAGTGATTTATTTGCTTATAAAAATAATCCAAACTTCAAGAATGTTATTGATATTGCTAATGAAATTTTGAAATTTCAACCTAAAAAGAAACCGATTGATCTAAAGATTAATTAAGTAAGTCCCCAGCGAAATTAAACCCATTAAAAAGCAATAAATTGAAAACACATTCAATTTAGAACTAACTGTAAAATTAATAAGAATTCTGATTGCAACTAGTCCGGAAAGAAATGCAGCAATGCAAGGTATCCATAATGAGTTATCAATAGGTTCCGTGGCCTGCATAAATGTAAGAAGCCAAGCACCAAAAATTGTAGGCAATCCAAGAAGAAGTGAAAAGAATATTGCTTCAGTTCTTTTTAATTTCAAATACAGAGCTGTACTTAGAGTGATTCCTGACCTTGATACTCCAGGAAACAATGCAAGGGCTTGGGCAAATCCTATTGTCAGAGATTCTTTTAATGAAAGGTCTAATATACTTTTATCACCTTCTTCTAGCTTGTCAGCAAAATACAAAACACTCGCAATAAAAATATAAGCTAAAGCTGTAATTACTAAAATTGCGCTACTTTCATCAATTAAATTACTTATTGGTAAAAATAATCCAAAAGCTGCAGCCGGCATTACACCTATAACTATAAGTTTAAAAATTTGAATCAATGAGTTACGGTTATTTAAGATCGAAAAAATGTCTTTGGAGTAGTAAATTAAAATTGAAAAAAATGTTCCTAAGTGTAAAAACGCTATCTCATATGTATTAAAACTGTTGTCTTTAAACAACTCTGACAAAACAACGAGATGTCCACTTGAAGAAATTGGTAAAAATTCAGTGACTCCTTGTATGATCCCAAATAAAATATCAATCATAATTAATTAATTGTTGAAAAATGCCATCCTTGACATAATGTACATAAGTATATTCTAAATTTTTTACTGTATTCTTCTTCTACAAATAATCTTTCTTTTCTTGCTTCATTTTCAGATGTAAACCTTCTTTTGTTAGAGCATTTAGGTATATTGTTCATACATTTATAAGATTAAATTTGTAAATTGTATAAACGAGCTATATCTTATTTATTTTTAATGAATTAGACTCAAATAAATGAATTTTTTAGTAGTAATAGTCAGTTATTTGCTTGGTTCGATAAATTTTGCCTATATTACAGCTCGAATTAAGGGCATAGATATTTCTTCTGAGGGAAGTGGTAATCCAGGAACATCAAACGTATTAAGGACATTAGGAAAAGGGTCTGCTGCAATTGTATTACTTGGAGATTTGTTTAAAGGAGCTATTCCAATCATATTTTTCTTTGAAGATCAATATTTTTTAGTTTACGGACTGGCTGCTGTTGTAGGCCATATTTATCCAGTATTTTATAAGTTTAAAGGGGGAAAAGGTGTTGCTACTTACCTCGGTGTTTATGTTGCAACAGTGCTTATGAATCCTTATAATTCTGACTTATTCAATATAGAGATATTTCAAATACTTAATATACCTGTACTTGCTTTTTTCTATTTTGTTATATTTAAAACAACTCGTGTGTCAGCGATTGCTAGTTTAGCAACAGTTTTGGTAACGGTCTCGTTGTTAATTTATATAAATAATGAAATATCTAATGTGGTAGTTCTTGTTATTCTATTTGTTTTAATTTTGATAAAACATTCCGAAAATATTAAAAGACTAAGACAAGGTAAAGAAAATAAATTTTAAAAAGAGAAAATTTTTTTAAAACTAGTTATTATTAAAACAACAACAGTAAGGGCAGGGCATGAGTTCTACACTAGTTTTAATAGCTTTAATGGTATCGCTTTCAATAGCGGTAGTTTTCCCCGAACTTCAATATTCAAAAGTTAATAAATATATTTCTAATGAGTATCAATTTATGGTTGACAAACAAAGAAGAGGGTTTATCACTTTGGGATTAATTGCTATGGCAAGTTTTTTTATAGCTCTTCAAACACTCTCAATTCCAATTTTTGTTTTCCACTTAGTTATTGATATGATTTTTGGTATTTATGCATACACGGCATTTCAAGTACGATCATCCTCTCTTCAAAGAAACACATTAACATATGTCGATGATTCATCTGCAGATGTTGATAATGTCGAATATTTAAAACAAGCAGTATAATTGTCCCAATCTGAAGCTAATTTAGAAAATTTATCAAAAGCTTTCGATAAATTAAATGATGTTCGTGAACAGTCTTTAACAATATCTAGAGAGATAGTTCGTGAGTGCTCAAAAAGTATTAGAAATGTTCATAGAAACGATATATCTGATGCAGAAAAACATATAAAAAGCGCTCAAGAAAAATTAAATGATTTAAAAAGTATTTGTAGTGAAATTTCAGAAATTAGTTACGCAGGCTATGTTTTAGATGCCGAAAGAGAATTTGTAGAAGCTGTTATGTTCTACAATTTTGAAGTAAAAGGAACAATTGAACCATTTTCCGAATTCAACCTACATCCTTCTAGCTACATACAGGGAATAGGAGATACGATTGGTGAGTGGAGAAGAAAAGCACTTGATCATTTAAGAAATCTTGATATTAAAAAAGCTGAAACTTACTTAGAAATTATGGAAGAGGGCATGGGGATACTAAATGAGTTAGATTATCCGGATGCTCTTACAGGAGGACTTAGAAGGTATGCAGATAATGCAAGGTCAATTATTGAAAGAACTAGATCTGATGTAACAAATGCTTTTATCAATGAGGCATTAAGAAAAGATATATCTAATATAAATAAAAATGAATTATAAGTACATAACTGGTCAAGTTCTTGAAATTGATCCATCCTCAGGCTGGACCGATGGAACACTACTTCAAGATATATATCCTGATTCTTCTTTTGTCAGCGGTAACAATACAGACAGCATGCAAATGAAACCAGAAATTAAAAATCGTAAAGTTTACGCAAAGTATTCATTTGCAAAGAGATTTGAAGGTGGGCCTGGCCTTGTTCATGGTGGTATATTATCAGCTGCATTGGATGACATGATGGGTTACTCAACAGTTATTCATAACATATTTTCTGTAACTGCAAATTTATCTGTTAATTTTCTTAAGCCAACACCAGTAGAAAAAGATTTTGAATTATATGCTTGGGTTAAAGAAGTCGATAATAAAAAAGTTTATACTGAAGCTGTTATTCAATTGGGTGAAGAAATTCATGTTGAGGCTCACGGCATGTTCATAGATTTAGGATTAGATGCCGCAGAGTTCTTTGCTCCAGATAAAAACTATCCTTAAACTAAATTTTTGACATTAAGAAGTGGCTCATAGATTGAATACTGATCATAGGATTCACACCTGAGCATCTTGGAAAAGTTGAAGCATCTACGATATAAACATTTTCTAAGCCATGTACTTTTCCATCTAAACCTACAACTCCCTGTTCTGGGTTTGGGTTAATTCTCGCTGTGCCCATCTGATGAGCTGAACCAAGAAGAATTCTAAATGGCTCATTTTTTATTGCTCTAATTTGGTTTATAAAATCTTCAATATTTACATTTGAAGATTTTTTCCAGTGCATTGTAGGGGAGGCTGCAACCATAATTTCTTCTGCACCAGCTAAGTAGTTTGCTCTTACAAGATTTTCTAGTCCATGAAGTAAGTTGCTATGGTCAAAATCATTTAAATTGTAATCCCATAAGTGTTGAGGATTTTTATTGATTATTGAACCAGAACTTTTGTCGGATGTTAGAACAATGCTTCCAGACCAATAATTATAGCTTTTTATAAAATCTTCAAAATTATCGTTGTTGTTAGGGAAAAATGGAAAGAATAAACTTGGATGCATTGGCAATCCCTCAAGAAGATATCCGTAGTTATCTTTCATGAATAAGTTGTCATCAGAATAAATTCCCTGCATTGTTCCCGCCCATGGCTTTTGCTCCTCGGAGAACTTTCCTGCAACACCTGAAACAGGATGAAGTTTGAGATGTTGTCCAAGATGTTTATTTTTATATCCACTATTTAATAAGATTTTTGGAGTGTTTAAGGATCCAGCTGCTAAAACAACTTTATCCACCGCTATTTGTTGTACATTTCCATTCTTTTCAACATTTATATGTGTTGCTCTACCATTTGAGATGGTTAGATGTTTTACTGAAGTATTGCTATATACGTTTTGACTATTGAATTTATCTTCTGGAAACCAAGTTTTATATGATGAATTGATGCTTTCATCTGAATGCCCAAACGTACTAAAACCACTTTCAAGACATTGATCATTACTTGTATTTCTTGGTATGATTTTATAACCAATGTCGTTCCGACTTAATCCCTCAGCTAGCTTGGTCTCTTTTTGTGGAATTCTATTGTTTGCTTCAGAGACATTTAATTGTTGGCAAATAAAGTCCATACTGCTTTTAAAGTTACTTGAATTGAAATAATTATTTTGTCCAGTAAGTGAATCCCACTCATTTAGAATATTATCGGGTGTTCTGAGCGAGGTTGTCCAATTTATACTAGTTCCTCCTCCTACACCTGAACCAGCCAAAAGTAGAACTTTATACCCTCTTGTTTGTTGCATTGCATATGTTTCATAAAAATTGTGATATCCAAAAGTTTCGTTGTTAGTTTCTCCATTTGCATAATTACCTTTTTCAAATATTCCTACTTCATACTTCGCATTTAATAAATGAGCTGCAACACCGCCTCCAGAGCCACTACCTATAACTGCAACTTCAATACTTTCTGGTACATCAGTTAATTTCTTGTCTATTTTTGCATTGTTATATATTGGATAATCAAAATGTTTGTATACAGAGCCTTCACCATTAAGTGACCTAGCTGTACTTAAACCAAACAAAGCAGTCATTCCAGACCCTAGTTTTCTAAATAATGAAATATTAGAGCTTTGTAAATTGTTTACATATTCAGATATATTTTTGTCTTTAATAAATAATTTTCTTAAACCAAATGAGAATATTATAAAGAAAGCTTTTAATTGTATTACTTCGGATTTATCAGGATAATTTTTTAAGATAAAATTGAAATACTCTTCAGAGTTTTGTGTTTCATTTTCATCAAAATTTGGATATAACCTTCCAAAAATTACTCGAAACGACTTAGAAATTCTTTTTTCCATGTTTATATTCTACAGATAGTTATTCAAGGGAGATTGAATTTTGACAGTTTTGGCAGTCTTGAGGGGCTTCTGAAACCGAAGATTTGCAAAAATTAGTGAATTATAATTTTATTATGCCAGATAGAGATAACACTTATTCGACTAATCAAATCAAGAAAATTTCCCAATGTCACAGTTCTTTTGGTAAAAGAACACGATTAGCTAGTCCAAAATTAGATAGATGGAAAGATTTAAATAAAGCGATTATCGATTGGCAGAACAATGATGCCCTTGATGAAACATCAATAAAAGTTGCTGAAGAAAATAACTTTCAATTTTATGACACAATTCAAAAAAAGATTTTATCTGACTTATTTGCAAGATTTAGAACTATTTATCCAAAAAGAAACTCTAACTTTAATCATGAATATTTAACTAAAGAGGCTGTCAAAGAGATTGATGGCGAAGAGTATGGTCTTACCACTCACTTTGCATATGAGTTTGAAGATGAAAATCATTATGAATATATTAAATTAAAAACAGCTCATGATCCAGAACCTGAGTTAATTGACAGAGCCATTATTACAAAATTTAAAACTGATAATGAAGAATTCTATACAGCAGCAATTGAATTAGATGATCTTGTAGAGATTGAGTCCGTTGAAAATCCTGATGAAATTATTGATGAATATTTTAAGATTTTAGAAGAATATTTAAGTGAAAGAAAAAAACGCAATCCAGGTAAACAATGCGATTACTGCGACCAATCTTCAAGGTGTGGACAATTTCCATTGATAAATGCTGATAAAATAACGAATCGTGTCAGAGAAGTAAAAATTTCAAAAACAAATTTAGTAAAGCTTTCTAATTGTGAGAGAAGGACTGCATGGAATGTTCAATATGGTTTGCCACGTGAGGACTATGTTGAATATGAATCTGAATCAACAGCAACGAAGTTTCACCAATTTTCTCAAAAGCTTTTAGTTAACAATGAAAATTTTTCTGAGAAGGAAAATATTGAAAGTTTTAATGAATTAACAAATGAAGAAGATGAAGTTACTAGAGAGCAACTCTTTTTAAAATATCAACAGCTAGTTTCACAACTAAATAATTATGATGATTTAAAAATTAAAGAAGCAGAGTATATTCTGGGTTTTACATGCATTGTTGATGGGAAAGGGTTAAGAGACGGTAAAATCGTTGATCAAAAAGTTGCAACAATTTATACAGGAAAATCTGATTTGGCTGGAAGACTTGGAGAGACACCAATAATTATAGAGCTAAAGACACGTCCGGAAACACCGGAAGATTCATTAGAAGCCCAACTATATGCCTTAGGTGCATCTGAGCTAATGAAATCTGAAAGTGAAATTATAGTATTGCATATTTATGTATCTGACAACAAAGCAACAGTTAAAGAAAGAAGATTTGGAGTTAGTGAACTTGAATCTGCAAAAGCAAAATTTGAAGATATTTCAAAAAAACCAGCATCGTGGATTCCTTTTGATGCTTTAAGTCCAAAATATACTGTTGGCGAATGGTGTGAGTATTGTGAGTTTAAAAATACTTGTATAGAATTTAGATAAGTTCATCTTTAGGCGCATTTAAATATATAATTATTCACATGGATCTTTCTAAAACACATATTGAATTAGTCGAACAAGTATACAAAAACCTTGAATCTAAAATTACAGAGTTTAAAACGAGAAAAGGCAGCTGCCTCACTCTCGCTGAAAAAGTATTGTACGGACATGCAAAAGATGTTAAAAATATTTCGTTAAGTAAAGGTGAAGATTTTGGGGATTTTCTACCTGACAGAGTTGCTATGCAGGACGCAACAGCACAAATGGCACTGCTCCAATTTATGCAAGCTGAACTACCAGAGACAGCAGTTCCTACTACAGTTCACTGTGATCATCTGATTCAAGCGTATGAAGGGGCAAACAGTGATTTAAAAGTCGCTAATAAAACCCATAAAGAAGTATTTGATTTTTTACGAACAGCATCTGAAAAATTCAATATTGGTTTTTGGGGTCCAGGGGCTGGAATTATTCATCAAGTTGTTCTTGAGCAGTATGCATTTCCTGGTGGAATGATGATTGGAACCGATAGCCATACACCAAATGCAGGGGGATTAGGTATGGTTGCAATTGGAGTTGGTGGAGCTGATGCAGTTGATGTAATGGCTGGTATGCCTTTCAATACAAAAATACCAAAATTAATTGGCGTAAAACTTACAGGAAAATTAAGTGGTTGGACAGCTCCCAAAGATATAATTTTGAAAGTTGCAGAAATTTTGACCGTAAAAGGTGGCACGAATGCAATTGTTGAGTATTTTGGCGAAGGAACAGAGTCTATTTCTACTACAGGTAAAGCAACTATAACAAATATGGGTGCTGAAATTGGCGCAACATGCTCTATATTTCCATTTGACGTAAAAGGCGAGGATTACCTTAAGGCCACAGGAAGAGGAGACATAGCTTCTCTTGCTAGGGAAAATATGCATTTGTTAACTCCAGACGATGATGTTGTTGCAAACCCTGAAAATTATTTTGATCAAGTTATTGAAATTGATTTAAACAGTCTTGAGCCACACATTGTGGGTCCACACACACCAGACTTAGCTCGCCCAGTATCAAAATTGAAAGACGATGCTGTAGAAAATAGTTATCCTTTAGAAATTTCAAACGCTCTTATAGGTTCATGCACTAACTCATCTTATGAAGATATTGGTCGAGCAGCTTTTATAGCAAGAGAAGCAGCTAAAAAAGGTTTAAAATCTAAAGTCCCACTTATGGTCACTCCAGGGTCCGAAATTACTAGAGCAACTATTGAAAGAGATGGATACTTAAAAGATCTTGAAGCAATAGGCGCTACTGTCCTTGCAAATGCATGTGGACCATGTATTGGTCAATGGAAGAGAGATGATATTGAAGAAGGGCAGACTAATACAATTGTCTCTTCGTACAATAGAAATTTTCCAGCAAGAAATGATGGTAATAAGGAAACATTATCCTTTATTGGTTCCCCTGAAACTGTAATTGGCCTTGCTTTAGGTGGAACTCTAGAATTCGATTTTCTTAATGATACTTTAATAAACGAAGACGGTGAAGAGGTAAAGCTCTCACCTCCAACTGCAGAAGAGCTACCTTCAGAAGGGTTTGAGAGCACTTTGGAAGGTTTTGTCCAGCCAAAAGAAAATAGTGAAGTTGAGGTAGTTATAAGTCCAGATTCTGAGAGATTACAAGCTTTAAAACCTTTTGACTCATTTGATGCAAGTAATTATATAGACATGACTGTAATTATGAAGGCTGTAGGAAAGTGTACAACAGATCATATATCACCTGCAGGTAAATGGTTAAGGTTTAGAGGTCACCTAGAAAATATTTCTCAAAATTTATTTATAGGCGTTAATAATGCTTTTTCAGAAGACTCAGGGACAGGTGTTAATACCCTTAACAATGAAATTATGACATTGCCGGATCTTGCAAAAACATACCATGAACATAACATAAACTGGATTGCAATTGGTGATGAAAATTACGGTGAGGGATCATCGAGGGAACATGCTGCCATGGAGCCAAGGTTCAGAGGTTGTAGAGTAGTTTTGGTCAAAAGCTTTGCAAGAATCCACGAAGCTAATTTGAAAAAGCAAGGGATATTACCGCTAACTTTTGAAGATAAGGCTGACTATGAAAAGATAGAGCAGAATGATAAATTAACTATTAAAAATCTCGAAAACTTAAGTCCAGGAAGTAAAGTTACAGTCTCTATACAGAAAGAAGATGGTTCAACAGTGGATATAGATACCAGCCATTCTCTATCTGAAGAGCAAATAAGTTGGTTTGAAAGTGGATCAGCTTTAAATTATATTAAATCAAATTAATGGAAAATTTTTCAGAAAAGATTCAAGCTCTTCGTAACGAATACAGTGATCTAGACCTGACATCAGAAGATTTAAATCAAGACCCTATAACACAATTTACAAAGTGGCTCGATGAAGCCATTGAAACGCAAATTTACGAACCTAATGCAATGGTTCTAGCTACTGTAGATAAAAATGCTCCGAGATCGAGATATGTATTATTTAAAAATATCGTAAATAACAACTTAATCTTTCATACACACTATGAGAGTCCAAAAGCAGTGGAGATGTTTTCTAACCCTAATGTTTCTGGTATTTTTTACTGGGCTGAAATTCATAGGCAGGTCAGGTTTCAAGGTATAGCAAGAAAAGCTGACTCACAAGTATCCGATGAATATTTTAAAACAAGACCAAGAGGCGGACAATTAAGTGCGTTGGCCTCTGCACAAAGCAATATCATCTCCTCCAGAGAAGATGTTACAAATAAAATTGATGAGCTTGAAAAAGAATATGAAGGAAAAGAAATACCAAGACCTGACTTTTGGGGTGGGTTCGCTATTGAAGTGGATTATTGGGAGTTTTGGCAGGGGAGAAGAAACAGGACACACGATAGGTTTTGTTATAAGCCAGAAGACAATTCATGGAAAATTGAAAGGATGTCCCCATAATGAGACCAATAAAAGTAACCAAAAATTTTATTAATTCTGCTGAAAACTCAGTTTTATACGAATCAGGAAATACAAAGGTGTTGGTTACAGTATCTGTCTCAACTAGACTTCCAGACTGGTTGCTAAATTCTGATAAGGGCTGGGTAACTGCAGAGTACAATATGTTACCTGGGTCATCAGGTAATAGAATATCAAGAAAATCTTATGAGTCCGGTAGGTCTAAAGAAATTTCAAGATTAATCGGAAGATCTTTAAGAGCTGTTTGTAATTTAGGAATTATAAACGGGTACTCCTTTACAGTAGATTGCGATGTGCTAGAAGCTGATGGCGGTACAAGAACAGCTTCTGTTAATGGCGCTTGGATAGCTCTTAATGATACATTTGAAAAAATGATCCAGGAAAACAAATTAAATCAAAATCCACTTACAAGTAAAGTTGGTGCCATTTCAGTTGGGATTGTTGCTGGCGAATTGGTAGCAGATCTTGATTATGAAAAAGATTCCAATGCAGAGGTTGATCTAAATTTAGTATTGGATGAAAAATTTGAAATACTAGAGATACAGGGCACTGCAGAAGGAAAGCCATTTCCAAAAGAACATCTTGATCAACTTTTTGAACTTGGAAAAGAGTGTATAAAAGAAGTATTTGAAATACAAAAATAAGCAAATGGAAATCCTACTAGCTTCAAATAATAAAAATAAGCACACAGAGTTATTAAAAATTTTTCAAGAATTTGGAAGTAAACACACCTTGATAGTTAATGAAGATATACCAGATGTGATTGAAGATAAAAATACAATTGAAGAAAATGCAAAAAAAAAGGCTGAAGAATGTTATGAGGTTTTTAAATCTCCAATTATTTCAGATGATTCAGGCTTATTTGTAGATGCCTTGGATGGTAAGCCTGGTGTTCATTCAAAGAGATATGCAGGCTTAAGTTCTACAGATGTTGAAAACAATCAAAAATTAATAAATGAACTTAAGATAGCTGATAATCTGAGTGCGTTTTTTAAGACAGTTCTTTGTTATTTTGATGGTTTAAATTTTATAACGTCAGAAGGAATTCTTAAGGGAAATATCGTATTTGAACCAAGAGGAAAAAACGGTTTTGGCTATGATCCTATTTTTGAGGTTAGCGGTAAAACATTGGCTGAAATGACTCTAGATGAAAAATCAAATATAAGCCATAGAAAATTAGCAGCGGTAAAGTTAGTTGAGAAATTAAATGAAATATAAAAATAAAATTTATTTACTGGTAGCTTTTCTTGTATTTTCAGCATGTGAAATTAAATGGGATATGAATGTTGAATTTAACGAAAATTTTTCTGGAAAGTACACTATAAAATTATTAATTAATGAAGAACTCCAACTGTACGCTCTTGATATAGGCGAAGAGTCATCAATAGGAAGTCTTAATGATATTATTACAGATCTCCCAGATGGATTTGGTTCAAGTATTTTCCAGGAAGATGCTTATCTCGGAATACTAGTGCGTAATGATTTTGATAATATAGATGACCTAAAAGACCAGTTTGAACTTCTAAAATCTAACGAAAATACAGCCCTGTTACTTTTACCAATTGAAGAGATAGATTTTCAAAATAATGATGGAGAATTTAGAATTTATGGATCATTTGGCGAGTTATTTGATACTGAAAATGAAATTATTAATCAATCGGGCTATGAAAATGTTTTTGATGGAAAGTTGGGTTTTAAAGTACCCGGAGAAATTACAAAGCCAAACATTAACAACATCGTAGAAAATACTATCATTTTCGAAGCCGATGGAGTTTCTAGTAAAACTTTTGAGTTGATATCAAGCAACGACAGACCTCTAAATCCAATAAACATTGCTATAGCTTTCGTTGTATTAACAGCAGTATATTTTTTTGTTAGACAATCAAGAAAAACAAAGTAACATTGTCACAATGAAAAAAATTATAATTATTATTTAGGAGCAACGTATTAAGCGTTGTTACCCTTGCGTTGCAAGGGTTTTTTTTTGGAATTATGAAAATAGATATATTTGATACAACTTTAAGAGATGGCTTCCAACAAGAAGGAATTTCTCCTTCTGTGAAGGATAAAATTGCAATTGCGAAACTGATAGATAGTTTAGGAGTTAGTTTTATTGAAGGTGGTTGGCCAGGTGCTTCACCAAAAGAGGAAGAGTTTTTTGAAACTGCAAAAAGAGAATTAAAACTAAAAAATGCAAAACTTGTAAGCTTTGGTTCCACCAGAAAACTAGACCTTTCAGCTAAAGATGATCCACAAGTAAACGCATTAGTTGATGCAGGCACTGATTATGTTTGTATTGTAGGTAAATCTTCAAAACTTCATATAACAAAGGCGTTGCAAACTGATATTGACAGTGCAATTGATATGGCAGTTGATACAATTTTGTATTTAAAGTCAAAGGGTAAAAAAGTATTTTTTGATGCAGAACATTTCTTCGACGGCTACAAAGAGGACTCTGAAACAAGTTTAAAAATTCTTGAATCTGTAGCTACAGCTGGTGCAGATTGTTTTATATTTTGTGACACAAATGGTGGTACATTACCTGAGGAAGTAAGAAAAATCCTCTCTGAGGTTATAGAAAAATATCCTAAAACAAAATTTGGTGTTCATTTTCAAAATGACAATGGCTGTGCAGTTGTTAACTCAATGGTTGCAGTAGATCTTGGTGTTGATCATGTTCAGGGAACAATAAATGGGTACGGTGAAAGGACTGGAAATGCTGACCTGTGTACACTCATTCCTAATCTTTCTTTAAAGCAAAATTATGACACAATACCTACAGATTCTCTTGAAAAACTAACTCAGACTGCCAACCATATTGCAGAACTTGTAAATGTGTCTATAGATTCAAGGCATCCATATGTTGGGTCATCAGCTTTTACCCACAAGGCAGGACTTCATGCATCTGGTATGTCAAAAGATAGCTCACTATATGAACACATAGATGCTTCAAAAGTTGGAAATTTTACAAGAACTACAGTTTCAGAATTAGCTGGCAGAGCAAGTGTTATTACAAAAGCAGAGGAGTTTGGGTTAAGTATTAATAACGATGAAGCCAAAGATTTAATTCAACAAGTGCAAAACTTAGAACACATTGGTTTTCAATTTGAAGCAGCGGATGCTTCTTTATTTATATTAATGAATTCAATAAAGGGAATTAAGCCAGATTTTTTTGAATTTGAAAGTTTCAGAGTTTTTTCGGAAAGAAGGAATTCAGAAAATGTTGTTTCAGAAGCTGTTTGTAAAATCACTGTAAATAATAATAGATATGTAAAAACAGGCGAAGGAGTTGGCCCAGTAGATGCTCTCTCAAAAGCATTGAAATCATCACTTGAAAATGACTATAAAGACATTAATAACGTGAAACTTATTGATTACAAGGTGAGGATAATTGATTCCTCTGATGGCACAGAAGCTAAAACAAGAGTACTAATTGAATTTACTGATTCAAAAAAACAATGGAGCACCATAGGTGTGCATGAAAATATTATCAATGCATCATGGAATGCTCTTTGTGATGGGTTTAATTATTATTTTATGACTTCTTAAGTAGATTTTTCACTTTACGGATATATATACTATTTCTTAGGGGAGAATTTATGAATGAAAAAATTGAAAACCTACTTAAAGAAGATAGAAAATTTCCGCCTTCTGAACATCTAATCAAAAACGCAAATGCACCATCTTCTTGGTATGACGAAGCAAGTAAGGATAGATTAAAATTTTGGCAAAAACAGGCTTTAACAAGAATCTCTTGGTTCAAAGAGCCAACAGAGATACTAGATGATTCAAACCCTCCTTTTTTCAAATGGTTTAAAGATGGTGAGTTGAACTTATCTTATAATTGCTTAGATAGACATCTTGAATCTGATGGGGATAGAGTTGCGTTTTATTGGGAAGGAGAACCCGGAGATACGCAAGAAATTACATATCAGGATTTATATGAGCGAGTTTGCAAACTTTCAAATGCATTAAAAAAACTTGGTGTAGAAAAAGGTGATAGAGTAGCAATTTATTTGGGCATGACTCCAGAAATAGTAGTTTCTATGTTGGCATGTGCAAGGATTGGTGCAGTGCACTCAGTTGTCTTTGGTGGATTTTCATCCGAAGCTCTTGCAGATAGAATCAATGACGCAAAAGCAAAAACAGTAATTACTGCTGATGGTGCATGGAGAAGGGGAGATATTGTTCCTCTAAAAAATAATGTTGACGGCTCATTGGAACTTACTGAATATGTAGAAAATGTAATTGTTGTTAAACGAACTGAGCAGGATATTAACATGACTGATGGTCGAGATCATTGGTACCACGATATAACTGACAAAGAGTCTTCTGATTGCGAACCTGAAGTAATGAACTCCGAGGATATGCTGTACATTCTTTATACATCTGGAACAACTGCTAAACCAAAAGGAATTGTCCACACACAAGGTGGGTATCTAACAGGAGTGACAACAACCCATCACGAAGTTTTTGATCTAAAAGAAGATGATATTTACTGGTGTGCAGCAGATTGTGGCTGGGTTACTGGTCATAGTTATATTGTTTATGGGCCATTAGCTAATAAAGCTACAAGCGTTATGTATGAGGGAGCACCAAATGCACCAGATGAGAAAAGACTTTGGAGTATAATTGAAAAGTACAAAGTCAATATTTTTTATACCGCTCCAACTGCAATAAGAGCATTTATGAAATGGGGTGTAGAGCACCCTCAAGCTCATGATTTAAGTTCACTAAGAATATTAGGTACTGTTGGGGAGCCAATAAATCCGGAAGCATGGATGTGGTATCACGAAAATATCGGTGGCGAGAATTGTGCAATTGTAGATACATGGTGGCAAACAGAAACTGGTTCAATAATGATATCCCCACTTCCTGGTGTGACAAGTACTAAACCCGGATCAGCTTGCGGACCACTGCCAGGTATCGAATCAATTGTAATTGACAATGATGGAAATGAAGTAGGCAAAGGGGAAGGCGGCTTTTTAGCTGTAAAATCTCCTTGGCCATCAATGCTTAGAACTGTCTATGGAGATGATCAAAGATATTTGGATACTTATTGGTCACAACATGATGGTTTATATTTTGCTGGTGATGGAGCTAAGTATGATGAAGAAGGTTATATATGGCTCTTAGGTCGTGTTGATGATGTAATGAATATATCTGGACATAGAATATCAACTGCTGAGGTTGAAAGTGCTTTAGTTTCCCATCAAGCAGTAGCCGAAGCTGCAGTAATTGGTAGAAGCGACGAAATTACTGGAGAAGCGATCGCTGCGTTTGTTTCATTAATTGGAACCGATGAAGGCAATGAAGAACTCATTGCTGATCTGAGACAGCATGTTAGTGATAAAATTGGACCAATTGCTAAACCAAAAAGCATTGTTATTACAGCTGATTTACCAAAAACTAGAAGTGGAAAAATTATGAGAAGGCTTTTAAAAGATATTTCTGAAGAAAGAAAGCTTGGAGACGTCACTACATTAGCTAATGCAGATATCGTATCTGAATTACAAACTAGAGCATCAGAATCTGACGATGAATGAGAGAATAGTTAAATGGGACTTAATTCCAGGCTTAGTCATGGAATTGGTAAATTTAGATAAAGAAGGTAGAAGAGAATTTTTTATAAATTTACCAATTGAAAACGTTCCGATGGGTGCACTAATGGATACTTCCAGTATTCATGTTGATGAAAAGGGGCAAGTGTCTTTTACACTTACGCCACAAGAATTCCATTACAACCCTCTTGGAACAGTTCATGGAGGTATGGCGGCTACAATGCTAGATTCTTGTAATAGTATTTCAGCTAACTGTCAATTAGATAAAGGGTTTCTAACTATGACAACAGATATAAGGATTAATTATTTAAGACCTATGACTGTATCTACTGGTGAAGTTACTGCTTCTGCAGAAATTGAAAAAATAGGAAGAAGAGTTATTTTTGTTACGGGAACTTTGAAAGATAAAAATGGAAAAGTTTATGCAACTGCAAATTCAACAGAACTTATAGTTGAATTTCCACCAAAATAAATAACAATAATTTGTGCGGATGAGAGGACTCGAACCTCCACGAGCAAAGCTCACTAGATCCTAAATCTAGCGCGTCTACCAGTTCCGCCACATCCGCTAAAATGTCGCGTGGGTCGCCGGGGACTTGAACCCCGAACCTGCGGATTAAGAGTCCGTTGCTCTGCCAAATTGAGCTAGCGACCCCTTTTAAAGATTAACTTAGATTATGATAGTTAAGTATAAATTTTTTCTATTTATTCTTTTTATAAAACAGTTAAGATAGAAAAATGATTAAGTTGCGGGCTGTGGCTCAGCTTGGCTAGAGCGCCTGCTTTGGGAGCAGGAGGTCGTGAGTTCGAATCTCACCAGCCCGACAAACCTGCGGGTGTAGCTTAATGGCAAAGCTCCAGCCTTCCAAGCTGGCTATGAGGGTTCGATTCCCTTCACCCGCTCACGAAGAGCTCTCGTAGCTCAAATGGATAGAGCAACAGACTTCTAATCTGTAGGTTATAGGTTCGAGTCCTATCGAGAGCGCTGTGGTGATCGTAGCTCAGTTCGGTTAGAGCGCCTGGTTGTGGTCCAGGAGGTCGCGGGTTCGAATCCCGTCGGTCACCCTTATATTTATTAGGAGATAAATGAAATATAAAGTAAAAAAAGTTGGCGATTTTGAAAACAATATTGAAATTGATATTGATTTTGAAGACCTTGAATCTAAAAAAGATGAAGCAATTTCTAAAATTAGCAAATCACTAAAAGTTAAAGGTTTTAGACCAGGAAAAATTCCAAAAAATATTGTCATAAGAGAAGTGGGTGAAGATTATATTCTTGAGGAATCAATTGATTTATATTTGCCTGAGCAAATTTTTGAAATATTGCAAAAAGAAGAATTAAATCCAGCTGTTAGGCCTGTGGTAAAAGATTTAAAAAAAGAAAAGAAATCTTATAAGATTGATGTTTTAATCACACTATGGCCAAAATTATCTAAACTTCCAAAGCTAAATCAAACTGTAGAAGTAGAATCCATTACCCCTACTGAGGAAGAGATTTCAGATCAAATTGACAGAATAAAGCTACAGTTTGCTGATGTGACTAAAGTTGAAAGGCCCTCAAAAACATCTGATTATTTATTAGTAAATATCAGTGCAATGGAAAATGGTAAAGAGCTAGAAGAATTTTCCTATCAAGATTATTTGTACGAACTCGGAAGCAACTCACTGACACCCTCAATGGATTCAAAATTAGAAGGTGTATCTACAGGAGCAATAATAAAATTTAATGATGATATACCATCTCTTGGTAAAAGTAATGTCGAAGTTACTGTTCTAGTAAAAGAAATTAAAGAAAAAGTTATGCCCGAATTGACTGATGAATGGGTTTCTTCAATGACTGAATTTGATAATATTGCAGAAATGAACGATGAGTTATTTAAAAATATTGAGATGGTTAAAAAAAGACAAATTGCTAATCAGTATCAAGGTTTATTAACAAGCAAATTGATAGAAGAATCAAAGCTAGAACTTCCTGAACAGTTAGTAATTGCTGAAATGGATAGTATATTACAAAACTTCATGGCTGAATTGAACCAAAATAATATAAAAATTGAAGATTACTTGCAAATAACTGGATTAACTGAAGAATCTCTTCAAGAAGACTTAAAAAATCAAGCTACTAGAAATTTATCTATGGTCGTTATTTTGGATAAAGTTGTTGAAGATCAAGAGCTTAAACTGGATGATAAAGAAATTAAATACATTGATGATCACATGTCAACACATGATGAAGGTGGAAATGAAGTAGAGGATGCAAGTCATAGGTTAAATTTAGAAGCTGAATCCCTAAGAAATAAGGCTATGCTGCATATTTTGCAACAAGGAGTGTCTGTTGACAAGGATGGTGAAAAAGTATACCTACAAGACGTCTACAATCAAGAAGAAGAAGTAAGAGAGGAAGAATAATATGAAAGAATTACCTTCAAATTATGTAATCCCTACTGTTATAGAAAATACTAACAGGGGCGAGAGAGCCTTTGATATATACTCAAGGCTTTTAAAAGATAGAATTATATTTTTGGGAACACCAATTGATGATGGTGTAGCAAACTCCATAATGGCTCAGCTATTACATTTAGAATCAGAAGACCCAGATAAAGATATTTTTATGTATATCAACTCGCCAGGAGGATCAATCACTTCATTATTTACAATTTATGACACAATGAAGTACATAAAGCCAGATATTTCAACAGTATGTATGGGGCTAGCAGCATCTGCAGCTTCTGTCATTTTAGCTGGTGGTACTCCTGGAAAAAGATACAGCTTACCAAATGCAAGAATCATGCTTCATCAACCATCTGGTGGTATGGAGGGTACTGTAGCTGATATGGAGAGAAATTTTGATCTTATTGTATCAATGAGAACCCAATTAAACGGTTTATTGGCTGATTTTACTGGTCAAAACGTAGAAAAAGTTGCGGAAGACACAGATAGAGATTTTTGGATGACCGCGCAAGAAGCAAAAGAATACGGTATAGTAGATGAAGTGCTAATTCAAAGGGAGTTAGCAGACAAAAAATAGCTAAAAAACAACAGGGTAGTTAAAAATGGCAAATAAAGATTCATCTCAAGCACTAAAGTGCAGTTTTTGTGGCAAGTCTCAAAAACAAGTAATAAAACTAATCGCTGGCCCAGGTGTTTACATTTGTGACGAGTGTATTGAGCTTTGTGTTGAAATAATCGAAGAAGAAAAAGTTGAAAAGCTAGAAACAAGCCCAGAAGAGTACCTACCTTTACCAAAAGAGATTAATCAATCTCTAAATGAGTACATCATTGGCCAAGAAGATGCAAAGAAGACCTTGTCTGTTGCAGTTTATAATCACTACAAAAGAATTTATAAAGGTGATTTAGTAGATAATGAACTTGAAATTCAAAAATCAAATGTTTTACTTTTAGGACCAACTGGTAGTGGTAAAACACTGTTAGCACAAACTTTAGCAAAAACACTAAATGTTCCTTTTGCAATAGCAGATGCAACTACTCTTACTGAAGCTGGTTATGTAGGTGAAGATGTTGAAAATATTTTGCTTACATTAATCCAATCAGCTGATTATGAAATTCCAAGAGCTGAAAAGGGAATTATCTACATTGATGAAATAGATAAAATTACAAGAAAATCTGATAACCCATCAATAACAAGAGATGTTTCTGGGGAAGGTGTTCAACAGGCATTACTTAAGATACTTGAAGGCACTACTGCTCAAGTGCCACCACAAGGTGGTAGAAAACATCCACAACAAGAGTATTTGCAAATAGATACTACAAATATTTTATTTATCGTTGGAGGAGCTTTTGACGGACTTGATCAAATTATTAGTAAGAGGCTTGGAGAAAACACAATTGGCTTTAACACTAGCTTGTCAGATGCTAAAGAATTTAATAAAGAAGAACTTTTTGCATTTGCTGAACCAAGAGATTTAATTAAGTTTGGCTTGATTCCTGAATTTATTGGAAGACTACCAGTTACTACTAATGTAAATGAATTAAGCAAGGATGCTTTGATAGAAATTCTAACTAAGCCAAAAAACGCTATTACAAAACAATTTAAGAAAATGTTTGAATTAGATGATATCGATCTTGTGTTCACTGATGCATCACTTGAGGCTATGGCTGATTTAGCGCTCGAAAGGAAAACTGGAGCAAGAGGTCTACGTTCAATATTAGAGAAAATATTGTTAGATGAAATGTATGAATCACCATCAAGAAAAGATATTTCTAAAATAATTATTGATAAAGAAAATGTTATAGAAGATATTGCACCAAAAATGGTTTTGAAAGAGTCAAAAGACGACAAAACTGCATAAAATATAATATATGCAGAATGAAAAATACGATCCATTATCAATAGAAAAGAAATGGCAAAAAAATTGGGAACAAGGGAATAAATTCCAACCAGTAGATTCTGACGATAATTTTTCTATAGTAATTCCTCCTCCAAATGTAACTGGTTCACTTCATATGGGTCATGCTTTAGAACATTCAATTATTGATGTCATAACAAGGGTAAAAAGACTACAAGGCTTTCAAACTCTCTGGCTTCCTGGAACTGATCATGCTGGAATTATTACACAACTTCTTGTTGAAAAAGAATTAGAAGAGAATGGGATTTCTAAGCATGATTTAGGAAGAGAAAATTTTCTAGCAAAAGTTTGGGAATGGAAAGAAAAATCAGGTGACAATATTACTAATCAAATGAAAACTTTAGGTATGAGTTGTGATTGGTCAAGAGAAAGATTCACAATGGATGAAGGACTTTCACAGGCAGTAATAAACGTATTTGTTTCACTATATGAAAATGATTTAATTTACAAAGGTACTCGAATGGTTAATTGGGATACAAAATTAAAGTCAGCAGTTTCTGATTTGGAAGTTACGTCTTCAAATGAACTTGGAAAGTTGTGGACTATCAACTATAAGGTCGGAGATTCATTTATAGAAATTGCAACAACAAGACCAGAAACTCTACTAGGAGACACAGCTGTTGCTGTAAATCCTTCAGACGAAAGATATAAAGACTTGATAGGAAAAACTGCAATAATCCCAATAGTAAATAGGGAAGTAGAAATTATTGCTGATGACTATGTTGATGTTGAATTTGGCTCTGGGTGTGTAAAGATTACTCCTGCTCATGACTTCAACGATTATGAAATTGGTAAAAGGCACAATCTAGAAATGATAAGATGTTTAGATTTTGATGGAAAAATTGAAAATCATGAATTTATACCTCAAGAATTAAGAGGGCTTGATCGGTTTGAAGCTCGAGAAAAAATAATAGACATGCTTAAAAATCAAAATTTACTTAAAGGAGAAGAAGACCATCAAATTCAAATTCCAAAAGGGGATAGGTCTAAAACAATACTTGAACCAATGGTTTCTGAACAATGGTTTGTAAAAACTGAAGAGGTTGCCAAAAAAGCAATACAAGTTGTTGAAGATGATGAAATTAGATTTATACCAAAAAATTGGGAAAAAACTTATTTTGAGTGGATGTACAATATTCAGGACTGGTGTATATCTAGACAGCAATGGTGGGGTCATAGGATTCCAGCTTGGTACGATGATGAAGCAAATCATTATGTTGGTACCAGTGAGGCTAACGTAAGAGAGAAATATGGTCTTAAAGATGATGTTCAATTAACTCAGGATGAGGATGTATTAGACACTTGGTTTTCTTCGGCACTTTGGCCATTTAGCACTTTAGGGTGGCCAGATGACACTGAAGATTTAAAAAGTTATTATCCTACTACCTTACTTGTTACGGGTTTTGATATTATTTTTTTCTGGGTTGCGAGAATGATCATGATGGGTTTATACACAATGGAAAATATTCCATTTAAAGATATTCTTATCCATGGTTTAGTGCGGGATTCACAAGGTAGAAAAATGTCAAAAAGCCTTGGAAACACAATGGACCCCTTAGAATTATCTGAAAAACATGGAGCGGACGCTTTGAGATTCTCACTTATTGAAAAAGCTAATCCAGGACAAGATGTACCGTTTGATGAAGAGTGGACAGTATCTGCAAAAAAATTTGGCAACAAGATATGGAATGCTGCAAAGTTCGTACATTTATACACTGATGAATCTACACCGTCTGAGATTAGCACGGTATCTTTAATTGAAAATAAATGGATCATATCAAGTTTTAATAAAACCTTAGAAGAATTTAATGAACTTTTTGAAAAATATAAAATTTCAGATGCCTATAAATTACTATATAATTTTTTATGGTCTGAGTTGTTTGACTGGTATTTTGAATTTTCAAAGAACTTGTTTAATGACAAAGATAAAAAAATTGAAACCCAAACTGTTTTAAAGTCAATATTTTTAGAGTCTTTAAAATTACTAAACCCTGCAATGCCACATATAACTGAAGAAATATGGTCTTCTTTTAATGAAAATTACATAATTGATAATTCATGGCCAACCAAATATCAGCAAGAATCGGTTGATATTTTTGAAATAGAAAATTTGAGAGAGATAATTACTAAAATTAGAAACTTTAAATCAACTTACAATTTAAAAAATTCTTTAAGTATTGATCTGTACCCAGCTAGATCTTATCCGGATTGGTTTATCAATCAATTAGAGAAAACTGCAAATGTTATTATTTCTACTGTTGAAAATAATGTAAAAGAAGGAGTAGTTCTTTCTTTTCAATCTAATGAATTTGAATTTTGTATATTGGCCAATAAATATATTGATGTTGAAAATGAAATAAAGAGATTAAATAAAAAAAGAGAAGAATTGAGTAAATCATTAGAAATATCGAATCAAAGACTTAATAATGACAAATTTGTTGAAAATGCTAAACAAGAATTAATTGATCAAGAAAAACAAAATGTACAAAATCTAAATAGTCAGATCGAATCAATAAATTCATCATTAAAATCTCTCGATAATTGAAGGAATTAGAAGAATATTTAAATTCTAAAATTGGGTTAACCAACAATAAGAATCTTGAAGCACTTCATAGATTTTTTACAGAAGATCAATTAAATAGTTTAATGGATAAGACCATTGCTATTGTTGGCACAAATGGTAAAACTTCAACAGCAAATTTTATTTTTAATTTGCTTGGCAAAGAAGAAAAACAAGTTTTAATGTTTACATCACCTCATCTAGTGAGCTTTCAAGAGAGAATACAATCTCATAGCAATATTAATTTTGATTATATTTCGAGAATCGTTCATGATTTTGAGATCGAAAACAATATAACTTTAGGCTATTTTGAAACTCTTTTTCTGATTGCTTGTAAAGCCTTCTTAGATAATGAAATGGATTATTTCATATGTGAGGCTGGTATTGGTGGAGTTTTAGACACTACTTCTATCATTCAAAGTAAAAATGTTGTACTTACAAATATTGGAAGAGATCATCAAGATTTACTCGGCTACACAGACCTTGAAGTTTTAGATCAAAAAATATTTGTATCAAATAGTATAGATAATTTATTTGTTGGTGATTTAAGTGATGAATTAACTAAAGTGATAGAAAATAATTACAAACATTTTAAATCAAGGCACTTCTTAAATGATTTTGTTGATGGTAAATCAAAGGATTTTACATCAAATCAAATAAATTATTTACTTGCTTCATTAATCGTAAATTTTTTAATAAGTTCTAGTACACGGAAAATAACTCAAGATTTTAATAAAGAATTTGTAGAAGGGAGATTTGAAATTATTAATAGAAATCCTTTAAAAATCTTAGATGGCGCACACAATATAGATGGGTTTATAAAGACTATACAAGACTATGAAAAAGTATATAGTTTAGAAGACACTCATTTGTATCTAGGTTTTAAAAATGGGAAAAACATAGAAAATATCATTAGCTATTTAAAGCCTAAAAAACAATATAAGTTAAATTTTATTGAGGAAAATACTTTTTTTAATCAACAAAACCCCGATAAATTTATCGATTATCTAAAAAGTGAAAATATTGATTATAAAATAGCAGAGCTTAAAACATTTTCAGCAAATAAGAATCCTTCTATATTGCTAGGTAGTTTATATTTAATTGGAGAGTATAAAAAAAGGATAACTACATGAAAACGTTTTTTATGATAAAGCCTGATGGTGTACAAAGAAATTTAGTTGGAGAAATTATTTCAAGAGTTGAAGCCAAAGGATTTTCCATCACAAAAATAAAAATGATGACTATTTCTAAAGAATTAGCAGAGCAGCATTATGGGGAACATAAAGATAAACCATTTTTTAATGATTTAGTGTCATTCATAACAAGTGGTCCAGTTGTTGCTATGCAAGTTGAGGGTGAAAATGTAGTTCTACAAATCAGAAACCTTATGGGAGCTACTAATCCTAGTGAATCAACACCTGGCTCAATTAGGGGAGATTTAGCAACTGAATTAGATAAAAATGTTGTTCATGGATCAGACTCAGACGAAAGTGCTGAGAGAGAACTTTCGTTATTTTTTGGATAGTAAATAAATATTTAAAAACAGCAACTATTAGATTATTCTATTAGTACATGGTTGACTTAAATTTACGAAGAACATTATTTGGTGGCAATGATATTGCAATTGACTTAGGCACTGCCAACACCCTCATATATGTAAAAGGGGTTGGAGTTGTAGTTGATGAGCCCACACTTCTTGCTGTAAACAAAAGCGATAACTCGATAATCACTATTGGTCGAGAGGCTAAAAAATTAATCGGAAGAGTTCCAGATACTATTGAGCTTGTAAGGCCATTGCGGGATGGTGTGATATCTGAAATTGAAATGGCAGAGGAACTTGTTAAAACCTTACTGTCAAGAGCAATAGGACGTGCTTATTCAAGACCTAGAATCGTGATATGTGTTCCAAATGGTGTTACAAGCGTTGAGCAAAGATCAATTGAAACGGCTGCTCATGCCACAGGTGCATCTGAAGTTTTCACAATAGAAGAACCTATGGCTGCAGCGATAGGTAGTGGTTTAAATATTTTTGAGCCCTATGGAAATATGATTGTAGACATCGGCGGTGGTACAACTGAAATAGCAGTTATATCAATGGGGGATATAGTAAACGCTAACTCGGTAAGAGTTGGTGGTGAAGATATGACAGAGATATTAATTGAATGGTTGAGGAGAGAACATCAAATACTTGTAGATACTGGTATCGCAGAAAATATTAAACATGCAGTTGGCTCAGCTTATCAATATGATAAAGAGCCTCAAGTAACAGTAACTGGAAGAGATATTGTAAGAGGTATACCCAAGCAAGTATTACTAGAGGCAAGTGATGTTAGGAACGCCTTACAACCAGTAGTAAATGATATTATTGAAGCTATTAGAATATCTCTTTCACAAACTCCACCGGCCTTGGTTTCAGATATTGATAAGGATGGAGCATGGCTTACGGGTGGAGGATCTCTATTAAAGCAAATGGATAAAAAAATAGCTGAAGAGTTAGGTATCCCAATTAATAATACAGATGATCCATTAAGTTCAGTTGTAATTGGTTCTGGTATTTGCTTAGAGCGATTTCAAGACTACAAAAGTGTTTTGAAATTATCCCCAAAACCTAATTAATATGCAAAGTACTCAAGTTATTGGTATAAGAAAATATGTAGTTTATTTCCTTTTTATTTTTCTTTCAGGTTTATTAAGTGCTGTAGACTATTTTTCTAATAAAACATTATCAAATTTTATTCCAGAACAAGTGAATTTAATTTCCAATTTTCAAATACCTGAAAGACTAATGCAAAATGAATTTTCTAGCTTATCTTCAAGTAGAGCGGATTTAGTCGCAGAAAATATAAGATTGAAAGAAGAGCTCTCTAATTTGAGAGTATTGTATGTAGAGAACCAAGATTTACGAGATAATCTTGAGTCTTACGACCTTCTTATAAAAAATATTAGTGACTTTGAATTAACATACTATGCAACAAGCTTAATTTTAAAAAACTCAACAGACGAATATCTAATTTCAGGGGGAAGGGACTACAATTTTGCCCCCGGGGATCTAGTAATAAATGAGACAGGATATGTAGTTGGTTATCTAGGAGAGGTTTTTAATGATTATTCAATACTTGAATCATTCAATTCTGCAAATTTTAACTTTAGAGCATTGGATGAAAACAACAACATTTTTGAGGTCAATTCAAATGGTAAAGAGTTAATATTTAGTTCTTTAGAATCAACATTGAATTCAAAAGTTGGAATGTTATATTCAGATATTACATTTGGGCATATAAACAAGTTTCCACTCTTTAATTTAGAATCTTATGAACAAACAAAGTTAAATAACAAATTAACAGTTATAGTTCCAATAGAGGAAATCCTGACTTTCCAAAGTAAATTATTCATCCCTAAAAGTAAATGAAAGTTATAAGACTAATTTCAATATCTACTTTTCTTTTCATGCTTTGTTTGTTCGAAAATTATCTGAATACATTTATTTCTTTAGATTTTGGAGTTTATGTATTCTTAATTTCACTTATATATATTGGAACTGAATTATTTAATCAAAATTTAGTTATCCCAATTTTCTTAACAGGAATTTTGTATGACTCTTTTTTTAGTACTTACTATTTAGGACTTTATACTTCAATATTCTTAGTTTTGGTTGTTTTGTCTAATTTTGTAGTATCGAGATACAGTCGATCAAATGCCATATACATAACCACTATTTCATTATGTTTATTGATATATAAAATTCCTATTATCTTAGAATTTGATTTAAATTATTGGTTAACAGGCTATTTCACTTCTATTATTGTAAATTCATTAGTTTTTGTCTCCCTAAAAAGAACTTTAAGAAAAAATGTTTAACCAAAAAAGGCTTAAATCAACTTTTATTGCTTTTTTTATCTTATTGGCTTTTGTTTTGTTTGATATCTTTCAACTTCAAACAACCGAATTCCAGTCTACGTCTGAAATTATTGACCAGCAAAATTTAGATAAATTTTATATTACAGCACCAAGAGGTGAAATATTTGATGCAAATGGAGAAAAAATAGCTGAAACCAAATTAGAACCTCATTTATTTATAAACATGAGAAAAATAACTAATCAGAACTCAGCCAGCTACACACAAATTATTCAATATAATTTTCCAGATTTAACAACTAGAGAAATTAATGAAATATTTGAAAGTAAGAAAATTTTGCAATTCGTTACAAACCTCTCTTCTATTGAATATGAGGTTAGAAATAATCTTTTAACTAATTTTGATGCTTTTTTAATAATTGATTTACCAATAAGAAACTATATTAAAAATGAACTTTTTGCTCACACAATTGGATATTTAGGAATACCAAATCAAGATGAGTTTAATATTTTTCAAAATGCATTGGGTAACAATCAGGTTGGCAAAAATGGATTAGAAAGATATTACGAGGACTATTTATCTGGAATTCCAGGTGAATTAACTTTTTTAGGTTCTGAGATTATAGACTCAAAACAACCAATTCCAGGAAGGGATTTATTTTTATCAATTGATTCTTCAACTCAGTTAGTCACAAAAGAATCATTGCAACAGGGCATAGATTTAGCAAATAAGAGTTTTGAGTCAATAAATGAAATTAAAAGAGGTGCATCTGTAGTTTTGGACATTGAAACTGGGAACATTGTTTCCATGGTTTCTCTACCTGATTTCAATCCTAACAAGTTTGTATCTGGCATAAGTGACTTTGAATACAAACAGCTCGATAGAGATCAAGCTTTTAATAACTTTGCAATCCAGGGCCTTTATCCTCCAGGTTCAGTATTTAAAGTTGTGGCTTATTGGTTAGCACTAAGTGAAAATATATTTCCTGAGGGCTTGAACAACAAAGATTCAAAAGTTGATTGTGAGGGAAGTCTTTCATTTGGATTTGATGATGGATCTCAGCAAGTTTATAACGACTGGAAACTCGAGGGCCATGGAAAAGTAGATCTTACTGATGCAATTAAACAGTCATGTAATGTTTACTTTTGGGACATAGCTTTAAATATATGGAGAAATTTTGGCAACACAGAAGGAGAGTCAATTCTTCAGGAGTATTCTAAAGAATTAGGCTTTAGTGAAAAAACAAATGTTGACTTACCATTTGAAAAGGTTGGAATCATTCCTGATAGAAATCTTTTCGAAGAGTGGAAGATTTCTAGACCAGGCCTTGTGAGAGAAGAGGGATGGTTAGGCGGAGATTTAATGAACTTAATCATCGGTCAAGGAGCTATAACGACCACTCCTCTTCAGGTTGCAAATGCATATAGAACTTTATTAACTGGAGAAAACTTATCGCCGACAATAAATGTAAATGCAGAAAAGATATTAAATAACAAAATAAATGTGAGTGAAGAATTTATTTCATTTCTTTTAAAAGACTTAAATACAGTTACTAATAAAGGTGGAACTGCCTATGTTTCGTTCAGTATATTGGGAAACAAAGCAAATGACATTGGTGGAAAAACAGGAACAGCACAAAATGCTGGTGATAAAAATAATACTTCTTGGTTTGTTGGAGTTGATTCTATAAGTAATCCAAAGTATATTATTGTTACTGTTGTCGACGAGGGCGGATCTGGAAGTGCGGTTGCTGCACCAGTCTCTCGAAGAATTATTCAGCATTTACGTGAATACGAACTAACTCCGGTGGAATTTGGAGAAATTACAGAATGATTAATCAAAAAATTACAATATTAGGTCCAGAAGGAACAAATTTATATATCCTCCTTCAATTTATGTTGTTTAGTGTCATTTCATGGTTTACATTATTTAGCTCAATTGAGTCAATTGAGTTTGAAACAACTAATATTTTATCGAGACAAATAGTGTTTTCTATAATAGGGTTAATTGTATTTTTTTTAACGACATATCTTTCAATTGAGAACTTATATAATTTAATAAATTCATTATTTATACTTTCTATTTCTGTTCTAATAGGTCTACTTTTCACAACCCCAATACTTGGTGTAAGGCGATGGTATGATTTAGAACCAATTGGATTACCAATTTTTATTCAACCATCAGAATTCAGCAAAATTATTTTAGTTTTATTCTTAGCAAAAATACTCAGCCAAAAGTCTTATAAGTTAATTGCTATAACAGGGGTTCTAATAAATTTACTTTTAATTTTTATACAACCTGATCTAGGAACAACGATGTTGCTTTTAATTGTCACTTCTTTCATGTTTTTTATGTCAGATATTAAAATTAGGAGTGCTGTTCTAGGGTTGTTAACACTTTTTCTTTTATTTTTTATTCTTTTAGAAATGAATTTTATAGGTGATTATCAAATATCAAGAATAACAGATTTCTTTTCTGGTGATGACTTTTCCCAAAAGCAAAGCAGACTTTCAATATCTTCAGGAGGCTTGTTTGGAACTTATTTTACTAATTCACAAATAACAGAAGTATTTGTACCCGTACAAACTACTGACTTTATTTTTTCTCTTTATTCAAGAAATTTTGGTTTTCTTGGAGGTTTGTTTCTTCTATCTCTATGGATCCTATTTTTCTTTAGGGTAAATAGAATAATTAATCTTACTCAAATTGAGTTTGAAAAATATCTCCTTTCAGGATTATTAATTCTTCTAGGTGTGCAAATATTTATAAATTTGTTAACTATTCTTGGATTTATTCCTTTGACTGGAATTCCTTTTCCACTCTTAAGCCTTGGAGGATCGTCAATATTTTCAACCGCAATAATATTTGGGTTAATTAATAGAGTTTTCATAGAAAACAACATAGTTGTTTAATTTTTAAATCTACTATTCTTAACTCATGTTAAATTTAAATATTCATCATCTCGGAGGTTTTAATGTTTGGTATATTCAAAAAGTCAAAGATTGTTCGCAAAAGCGACAATTTAGACAATACAAAAACTAAATGGTTTAATGGCCAAAAAGTAAAAATAAAATCAGGGACTTCTCGTTCAGGTCCTCAAAAAAGTAAAGATTTTAAGGATAAGAATCCAACATGGTTTAGAGAGCAACCACTACCAGTCCCAGAAGTAGAAAAAAAGCAGATGCTTATTAGCTCAAAAGACGGTGTATCAAAGGTCGCTATTCTTGAAGGGCCAACCCTGGTTCAGTACTACACATCAGAAAATAACGCTAAGTCCAAAGTCGGTAACATTTACCTTGGAAAAGTGAAAAATGTTTTACCTGGAATGGAAGCAGCATTTGTTTCTTTTGGTGAAGAAAAAAATGGTGTGTTATATGTTGCCGATATAGAGGGTTCTCATAAAAATTCAAAAATTGAAAATTTACTTAAACCTGAACAAGAAATTTTAGTCCAAGTAGTTAAAGATGCTATGGGGGAAAAGGGGGCAAGGTTAACTGGCCAAATTTCCCTTCCAGGAAGGTATTTAGTATTAATTCCAAACTCTAGAACAAAGGGTATCTCTAGAAGGCTATCTGATAACGAGAGAAGTAGGTTAGATAGAATTATTCGTAAACTTAAACCTGAAAATTTTGGTGTTATTGTCAGAACTGCTGCCGAGGGAGTTAGTGAAAAAGCATTACAAGTAGATATAGAAAAACTTGTAGAAGAATGGGATATTGTAAGTAATTATAAAAGTGGTGATGCTCCAAAATTAATTCATCAAGAACCAGATGTTTCCATAAAAGTAATAAGAGAACACCTCAACTCAACATTTAAAAAGCTTTTAATTGATAGAAAAGATCAATTTGATGAAATCAAGAATTATGTCTCTGCTACTTCTCCTGAGATAAGTGATATTGTGGACTTTTATCAGGATGAACTGATGTTATTTGAAAGGTATCACATTGAAGACCAAATAAAAAAGGCTTTAGATAGGAAAGTATGGTTGCCATCTGGTGGGCATCTAATTATTGACAGAACAGAAGCGCTAACTGTTATTGATGTAAACACTGGAAAATTTGTTGGAAAAAACAGTCTTGAGGAAACTGTGTATGAAAATAATTTAGAAGCCGCAGAAGAAATTGCAAGACAGTTAAGACTTCGAGATATTGGTGGAATTATAGTTATAGATTTTATAGATATGGAGTCAACCAAAAAGCAACAAAGTCTTTTAAGTAGATTTAAGCAGGAATTAGCTAAAGATAAGACTAGAACACAGGTATTTGAAATATCCAGACTTGGATTAGTAGAAATGACTAGAAAGAATGTGGCAGCCGGTCTCGTTGAAAGTTTTTCAGAAGAATGTGAAAAATGCAATGGTAGGGGTCTAATAATTAATGATATTTTTGCAAACAAAAGTATAGAAGAAGGCTTGATTGAGTCCGAGGCTGTAGTAGAGTGATTGAGTTATGAGTAAATATGCTGTTATTAAAGTTGGGTCATCTCAAGAAAGAGTAAGTGTTGGGGATGAATTTTCCGTTTCATCTTCTTTTGAAGAAAAAACTGTTGTTCCTGTATTAGTCAGCCCTAGAAAAGGTCAAATAGTTGTAGATGACAAAGAACTAAAAAACTACAAAGTTGAACTAGAGCATCTTTCTTCTTCAAAGTCCAAAAAAATTAACATTTTTCAATATAAAAACAAAACTGGAAACAGAAGAAGAGTTGGATATAGGGAAAACTCAAAAATTGTTAAAGTTAAGAGTATTCAAGGACTTGAAAGCGCTGAGGAGGAATAATGTCTAAAACAAAAGCTGGTGGTTCAACCAGGAATGGTAGAGATTCAGAGTCCAAACGCCTTGGTACCAAAGTTTATGACGGTGAAAATATATCTGCTGGCTCGATTGTAGTCAGACAAAGAGGTACAAAAATTCATCCAGGAGAAAACGTATCCAAAGGTGGAGATGACACTCTCTTTGCAAAAATAGATGGTGTTGTAAAATTTTCTACAAGAAATGGTAGAAAATTAGTTAATGTAATTCCAAAATGAGCCAATGTTCGTTGATGAAATCAAGCTTTCAGTATCCACTGGAGCTGGAGGCCCAGGCTCTGTTAGTTTCAATAATTTAAACTCTAAAACTAAACCATCTGGTGGTTCAGGTGGAGATGGTGGTAGTGTCATATTGCAGGTTAATAAAGAATTGCCTGACTTATCTCATATAATGTCTAACAGTTCTCTTAAAGCTGAAAATGGTGGACCAGGTAACAAAAATTTTCAAAACGGAACCTCAGGTGAAAATCTGATTATAGAAGTACCAAAAGGTACACAAGTGTTTATTGATAATGAAATGTATGCTGACCTTCATGACAATAACTCTTCTTATGAATTAATTACAGGTTCAAAAGGTGGTAGAGGAAATTATGAATTGATTTCAAAACGAAATCCTAATCCACAAATCTGTGAACAAGGAATAAAAAGAAAATCACTTGATGTCAAATTAAGTTACAGTCTTTATTCAGACATTTCAATTGTTGGACTGCCTAATGCAGGCAAGAGTACATTAATTCAAAAATTGACAAACTCTAAGGCAAAAATTGGTGATTATGAGTTTACAACCACTAGTCCAAATATTGGTGTTTTAAATAATTCTGAATCATTGGTAACTATATGTGATCTGCCTGGATTATTAGAGGGTGCTTCAGACGGGGTTGGAATGGGCAGGAGAGTATTAAAACATTTGAGAAATACTAAATTTATAATTTATTTAATTGATCCAATAAATGAAAAATTTAATATAAATTCGCAAATTTCAATGCTTGAGGATGAACTTTTTAAATTTGATGAAAATTATCAATCAATTAAAAAACTTGTAGTTATAAATAAGTCAGATAAACTCTCTACACCTAATGAGGAATATCTTAATATATCCTGTTTAAATGAACATGGAATTGATAAATTGGTCAGCAGGATACAGGATGTATTTCAAGATGACTTACCACTTATTTATTCTGATTTTCACAAGATTGTTTTAGAGCAAGAAGATTACTTTATAGAAAAAATAGAAAATCAGTTCATTTGTTCTGGTGAATTAGTAACGAATATGATCAATATTTCTGGAAACAAAGATAGTGTTCAAGATGAGATATTTATTAGATTCGAAAAATCTATTCTCTCAAGAGAAATTAGTGAAATGGGTGCAATTGATGGTGATACAATTGTGTTAGGAAATTTAGAATTTGAATACAAACAATAAAAAAAACATAGTAATAAAAATTGGAACTACTTCAATTATCAAGAATGATAAAGTTGATTTAACTTTATTGAAAAGCTTGGCCGAGTTAATAATCGAAAATAAAAATCAATTTAATTTTGTAATTGTAACCTCTGGCGCTGTTGGTCTTGGGGCAACAAAATTAAATTATAAAAGTAGACCTAAATCCTTAAAAAGACTTCAGGTGGCATCAGCAGTTGGTCAAATTGAATTGATTAATCAATATGAAAAAATTTTTAAAGATAAAAAAATGAATATTGCACAAGTTTTAATTACCAAAAATTTGATTGATGATAGAGAGCAATTCGTTAATACTACACAAGCATTAAATGAATTGTTATCCCAGGGAATTATTCCAGTAATTAACGAAAATGACGTTGTAGCGACTGAAGAGCTAAAATTTGGTGATAATGATAGGTTATCTGCAATAGTCTCAATTATTGTTAATGCAGAAAAACTTATAATCATTACTAATAAAGAGGGTTTGTACAATTTCAATCCTGATAAAAATAAAGATGCAAAAAAAATAGATTACATTGAATATGATTCCAATCAACTTAATGAATTAATACCTCTTTCAAAGACTGGAGAAGGCATGGGAGGATTTTCAACAAAAATTATGGCATCTCAAATTTCTGGTTTTTCCGGTATACCAACACATATAATCTCTTGGTCGAAATCTAATCTATCGAAAGCAATTTTAAATGAAAAGGTTGGAACCTATATTACTGCCTCAAATAAAAAAATTAGGCTTAGGAAGCTTTGGATTGCATACGGGATGGCTCCAATATCAAATGTGTATATTGATGAAGGTGCAGCTAGTGCACTTTTAAAGAATGCTTCACTTTTATCAAAAGGAGTTGTTAGATTTGATAATTCTTTCAAAATTGGAGATGGACTGTCAATTGTTTTTAATAAAAAAATTGTCGCTAAGGGTATTGCAAAAATTGACAGTTCTGCAGTTGGTGAAAGTAGTGTTTTAATTCATAAAGACGATTTAATTATTCTATAAATAATTTTACTAATAGAAATTCTTAATTAACCTTTTAATATGCTTAAGCAAATAGGAACACAAGCAAAAGATGCTGCTGCAGAAATTGCAGTTTTAAGCACTGATAAAAAAAATCAAATTTTACAGACTATGGCTGACGAATTGCTTAAAAACTCAAAAAAAATTTTAGATGCTAACAAAATAGATTTGAAAAATTCCAAGGATCTTGATTTAACACCTGCCTTAATTGACCGATTATCTTTAAGTGAAGAACGTATAAATGGTATGTCTAATGGCTTGCTCAAAATAATTCCCTTAGAAGATCCGGTTGGAAATATTACTGACAGTTGGAAAACTGATGAAGGATTACATATTAAAAAAATTCGTTCACCTTTTGGAGTTATAGGAGTTATTTATGAAGCAAGACCTAATGTTACAAGTGATGTTTCAGGTCTTTGTCTAAAGTCTGGTAATGCTGTAATTTTAAGAGGATCCAGCTATTGTCTTGACTCAAATATTGCTATTCTTGAAGTTCTTCAAAATTCACTATCTTTAAATAATTGTAATAAAAATATTTTTCAGATAATAGAAAGTAAAGATCGTCAAGACACCATTGAATTTATGAATCTCACAGAATTCGTTGATCTCATTGTTCCAAGAGGAGGGAAGGGACTAATACAAACACTAGTAGACAACTCCAAGGTACCATTTATCCTAGATGGAGATGGAAATGTACATTTGTACATACATCAGGATGCAAAAAAAGAACATATTATTGATATAGTTATTAATTCTAAAGTGCAAAGACCAGGGGTATGTAACGCTCTTGAAACCTTGCTAATTAATAGTCAGATTTACCAAGATATGGGCAGTTTGATAATTGAAGAATTATTAGAAAATGAAGTTGAACTATTTGTAGACGAGAAAATAAAAGAAGACTTTCCAAATCTAAATCTTGCTAACGAATCACATTATGAGACTGAATTTTTAGATTTGAAACTGGCAGTAAAAGTCGTCGACAGTGTTGATCAAGCAATTGAGCATATTAAAATCTACTCATCTGGACATACTGAAGCAATTTTGACTGAATCAAAGGAAGTTGCAGACACTTTTGCTAAATCTATAGATTCTTCAGTTATATTTATAAATTCATCTACAAGATTTACTGACGGTGAAATGTTTGGTTTTGGTTCTGAAATCGGAATTAGTACTCAAAAATTACATGTAAGAGGCCCAATGGGGTTAGAGGCGTTAACAAATGAAAGATATGTAGTTACAGGCGAGGGTACAGTAAGAGGATGATTAACAATTTAACAGTAAAAGATTTTGAAGACAATGGTTATTTTGCAGACCAAGAATTAGTAGACATTGTCAATGCTTCATTGTATTTAAATAAACCCATTTTGATAGAGGGTCCTGCTGGTACCGGAAAAACTTACCTTGCAAAAACTCTCTCAAAGATATTTAAAACTCAATTAATTCGACTTCAATGTCATGAAGGTATCGATGAAGACAAGGCTCTTTATGAGTGGAATTACAAAAAGCAGCTTTTATCAATACAAACTGAACAGGATTCCAAAAATTTATTTACTGAAGAATTTTTGATTGAGAGACCGATTCTACAATCTCTTAGATCTGATGAAAAATCTATTTTTCTCGTTGATGAAATTGATAGATCAGATGAAGAATTTGAGGCTTTATTATTAGAAGTTTTAGCTGAAAACCAAGTAAGTATTCCTGAGCTAGGAACTATCACTTCAAAGAATGATAATCTTACTGTATTAACTTCTAATGCTACAAGAGAGCTTTCTGAAGCTTTAAGAAGAAGATGTTTGTATTTTTACCTAGACTACCCATCTGTCGATATAGAAACAAAAGTAATTCTTAACAATGTCGAAAATATAAATGAAGAAAAAGCAAAAAAGTTTTCTATATTTAGTAATTTTGTAAGATCGCTTGGTCTAAACAAGCCACCTTCTTTAATCGAATCAGTTGAATGGGTAAAATATAATCATTTAAACGATGAGGAATCTTTAAATTCAAATATCGGAATTCTTATAAAAGATATTGAAGACCAAAAAATTTATCTAGATAAAATTAAAGAAGATAATGCAAATAAAAACCAATGAGTTAATTAATTTTTCTCATTACTGTTCAGAGAATTCATTAAAATTTCCATCTGAAAGAATAAGTAATTTAATTAAATTTTTACAAAAAGAGCAACATGATAATTTTGAAAGAGATATAAGTTTTATTTATTCATTACTTCCTTCTACTAAAGAAGAAAAAGAAAAATTGAAAGAACTTATTCATCAGTACTTTAATTTTTTAGTAGGTGACTATAAAGATCAATCTAGTTTTTTACTAGATTATAAAGATGAGAGAGTCGAGGATTTTTTTAATGACAATTCACATTCAAGATTTCAAAAACTTGCTGATGATATTATTAATGAATTTGGTGAAATAGATTTTAGTAGACCAGTATCTAATAATTATTGGTTAAATCAGCTACAGAACTCTCTTGCTTTTCTTGATTCAGTTAGTTTTTTTGATATTGATTTTGATAATGATTTAGATGAAATTATCAATAAAGAAAATAAAAATTACTTTATTAGTCAATTAAATCAATCCATACTTGAAAGAGTTTCAGAACTAAGAAATCAATTTAAAGAAGCTTACATACCATCAGAGCTAAATCCAAAAGAAAATCTAGATGAAAAAGATTTTTTATTTACAGACGCTGAAGAAAGAAGAAGGCTACTTAAGGAGACTAGAAACCTTGGATTAATCTTGGCAAACAAGTTTGTAAAATATACAAAATCTGCTTCTAAAGGTAAGTTATTATTTAGAAAAACTATTCGTAAATCTCTAAAAAATGGAGGAAGTCTTTATGATATTGTTTTAAAACCCAAGATAAAAAAGAAACCTAGGTTGATTCTTTTATGTGACATTAGTGGTTCAATGGCTCTTTATTCTTTGTTTGGGCTTACCTTGCTTTTTGGAGTAGTCCAACGGTTTAGATCTGTACACGCGTTCGTGTTTATTGATGGAATCACAGACATTACAAAAGAATTAAAAAATTTAAAATTTAATAACATAAATAAAATTCTTACTAATTGGAATAAATATGTTCATGTTGATGGTCATTCAGATTACGACAAGTCGTTTAAAGACTTATTAGATGAAAAAATAATTGGTAATTCTAGTTTTAATACGCTCATTGTAATAGGAGATGCCAGAAATAATTACAGACCAATAAACACAGAAACAATTGATAAGCTATCAAAAAAGTTTCAGAACATTTACTGGATGAATCCAGAAAGAAGCCAATACTGGAACACAGGTGATAGTCAATTTCATCATTATCAGTCAATCTCTAAGAAATATTCTGAAGTTAGGAATTTTGAACAATTGAAATCTTTTATAAACAGCATCAATTTTAAAAAGGTAATTAAATGATGAAGATAGGTATTCTTGGTGGTACTTTTGACCCTCCTCACAATGCACACTTGGAAATTGCTAAAAGGGCTATTAAACAATTTGATTTGGATAAGGTAATCTTTATTCCTTCTGGAAATCCATGGCAAAAAAAAGATGCTACACCGTTTATTCACAGATATGAAATGACAAAAATTCTTATTGAGAGGTCCAATAAATTTGAAATAAGTGATGTCGAAAAATCAGAAGATGTTCCATCGTATACTGTTGATACACTTACTAAATTAAATCATAAAAAAGATAATCTTTATTTTATTCTTGGATCTGATACGGCTATGAACATTAAAACTTGGAATAATTTTGAAATATTACCAGGACTTACTAAATTTTTAATTGCTTTAAGAAAAGAAGATAATACAAATAATTTGAAAGAAAACTTTCCCTTTGATTATGAATTGATTGATGGTCAAAAATTAGATTTAAGCTCTACATCTTTGAGGGAAAAACTTCAAGACAATTTACTTGTAGAGGAAGATATTCCATCAAAAGTCTTAAATTATATAGAGAGATACAGTCTTTATTGAATTTTTTTATTTAGCTCATCAATTTCTTCTTCTAATTCTTTGAGCTTTCCAACAACATTTGATTCTATCTCTTCAATTTTTTCTATTTCGTCTTCTAATTCTTCAAGCTTTTCTAAAACATCATCGTTAGTATGATGATCTACATAATTTGCTATAAATTTAGCAGAAACAATTGCGGTAACAGTAGCGATTAATCCAAGACCAACAAACATTAAAGTGCCTGCTACTAATCTTCCAAGTGTTGTAAGTGGTGCTATGTCACCATATCCTACAGTTGTAATTGTAACCAGTGCCCACCAAATTCCATCTTCAATAGTTTTGATTTGGGGTTCTGCCAAATAAAAAATGTAACCAAAAGAAATAATACAAATTATTAAAACACCAAGTATTGTTCTAAGCCTACGGCTGTTGAATACTCGTTCAATTAAATTAATAAAGTTTTTTATTCTATTCAAATTAACCCTTATATTTAAGAATAGTGTGTTTATTTTTTCATGGTAACATATTTATAAGTGAATCAAATTAGCACTATATCAGAAGAAAATAACTTTTTTATTGATTCATTTGTCGATCTTCTCCTTACTCAAAAATTAACAAACATAAAAGTATTAAAACTAAAATCAGATCAGTTTCATGACAGTGTAATTATTTGTACTGCAAACTCTTTAGTCCAAATGAGTGCAATTATTAAAAATATAAGAAAAAATTTAAAAATACAAAAATTTACTTATGAGGGTGAAAACTCAAATTGGTTACTAATAAGTGCAAAAGGTGTATTAATTCAAATATTTACTGAAGAATCCAGAGAGTATTACAATATTGAAGATATATATTTTGATAGTGAAACCCTTTATCATTACGGATAAAAAAAATTTAGGGGCTGTAGCTCAGCTGGCAGAGCACCTGCATGGCATGCAGGGGGTCAGGGGTTCAAATCCCCTCAGCTCCACTTAATTAGATGAATTTTAATTATTTAAAAACTTTATTATTTGAAATAAAAGAGCTTGCTTCTTCTCAACTACTAATTGTTGTTATTCTTTTTGTTCAAATTGGTATTGTTACCAGAGGTTTGGGCACTACAAGTTATGGTCAAGCAGTATTAGTTTTAGCACTAATCGCAATTATTTTTAGGACACTTCATGCTAGAAATAGCGATGTGACTTTATTGATGTTAAAAAAATATGGAGAAAGCATGTTTACACTTTCTCTTATATACGACTTATTAATTGGTGTTGTTTGCTATTTGATTTGTTTAGTATTATTTAAATCTGAACTTAACTCACTATTTGGAAACTACAGTATGAGTTTCGCACTTAATATATTGTTGATTTGTAGAATATTTCAAACTCTTTCAGAGAGTTCAAAAGCAGTATTAACTTTTAATGGTGAGTTCAAAAAATTTGCTTTGGTAGATACAGTTTCAAATTTGATGAGGTTTCTTACAATTCTTATTTTGTTTAACATAAATGCAAGTGTTGATAACTTTTTTATAGGGCAAGCAGTTTTTTCAACAGTTTACGGTTTTTTTGGTTTTTTCATTTGCAGAAATTATCTAAGAATTTCTGCAATATCGATCAAAGATTTATTTGATTACTTTACAAAATTTAAAGCAGATTTTCTCAAACAACGATTAGATCAACTTGTAGGCATAATCCCACAGCATTTCGATTTAGTGATTTTGGGTTACTTTACAGATCTATCAACTGTTGGTATTTTCAGAATTGCAAAACGACTTGTCGAACCAATAACATATATTATTTCGGTTTTAACACCTTTGGTTCAAAATCAACTTTCTAAAGAAAGTTTAAGAGTAAACTTCTCCGATCTTGTTAAAAATTTCTTATTACCTCTTTCAACAATCATTATTATTCCATACGTGTATTTTGGTGAAAACTTGATAAACCTTATTTCAGGAAGTTCATTTCTTGATGCTTATGAACCAATGCTTGTTCTAACCATTGGTTATATAATTTATCTAAATACTTTTTGGATACGACAACTACTTTTATTTTCAAACTTGATTCAATACCATGCAGTGAGTAGGTTAATTTCATTAGTTGTATTTATTCTAGCTTCACTCTTTTTTGTCGATCAATTTGATGCTGTTGGTATAGCAATTGCATTGTCTTTGAGTATGGTTGTACAAAAAATTTATGAATTTTATTCATTTAATAAGTACTCAGAGCAAAATTAAATTTTTCACATTTTTCCAAGTAGCTTAGTTATCATTTAATATGAATGACAAATATAGATAACTTAAAATTAAATGGAATAATTTTTGCATTATTTTTGATTTCCTTAGATGCTTATTCATTTGGAAATATACCAATTCAATGGATAGGTTTGGCTGTTCTTTTATTTTTATTTATTTTAAATTTTAAGAAAATTACTTCTAATTTTTCATCAATCTCTTATATATTTATGGCTTTAGTTATTGTTCCTATATTTTTTGAGATCTTTTCTGACTTTGAGATACTTTTGGAAAGAAATTACCAACTGAGATTATTTAATTATTTATCTTTTTTTCTTGTAATTTATGTATCTCATTCATTTTTACAATCAATAGACCATCAATCATTTATGGACTTATTAGAAAAATTATTAATAATAATTTCGGTAATAACTATTTATATTTATATATCACAAATATTCGATTTATATGAGCCAATTCGAAACAGGTCTAATACAAATTTATTAGGTAATGCTGCACAATCCATATTCTGGCCATACGAACCCCATAGGGCTATGGGAACATTTAGAGAACCTGTTTTGTTTGTGTCATATATTTTTCCTTTATCTTTAATACTTCTATTTGGTAAGAAAAATTTAAGCTTTTTATCAATTTTGATAATGGCTCTTTCTCTTGGACTTTCAAGAAGTGATTTATTAAGAATCTTTGCGATTTCTGGAACCATCCTTTTTTTAACTTTATATTTATTCAAAAAAAGCCAAAACAACAAAATTATCTTGTTTTTATCTGGAGTGCTTTTGTTTAGTTTTATTTCAATACAGGAATGTAAAATTAATCCAACAAGCAATGAATGCTTGGAAATAAGTGTTGATGAATCTATAGACCTAATTTCTTTTGAAGATATTGGCACGATTACTGAATTAGATACTGATAGGAAAAATATTATTGATTTTCTTTCAAGTAGAGATATGAATTTTTTTGGAAAAGGTTTTAATTCTATAGTTCAAGATTATCAACAATATCTTACAAAAGAGATCAACGAAGAAATGTATTTAACCAATAGAGTTTTACCAAATTATCTAAGTAAAAGGTATCAATCTGAAAATTTTGGTACTGGCAATTATTCATCAAACTTTTATAAACCTAATACACAAAGTTTGCTTGTTAATACGATAATCTCTTCAGGATTAATTTTATTACTAATTTTGTTCTCATTTCCAATATATAAATTTATGATTAAAAGAGATTATGAAAGTTTGTTAAAAACTTTATTTCTCTTTCTATTCTTTTTTGTAATTCCAGTAGAAGAATTCAACGCATTCACAGGCTTAATTTTTGGATACGGGTTTAGAATGTTAGACATGGGGGTATTAGTTGACAAAAGTATTTAATTTCTCACCCGGTCCATCAAAATTGCCACAAGTTGTTATTAACAAAGTTGAAAAAGCTGTAAAGGAATTTAAAAAAACTGGAAAATCTGTTTTAGAAATTTCTCATAGAAGCCCAGAATTTGATGAATTACTAAATGAAATAAATCTTAATTTTGAAAAGTTATTTCACCTTCCAAAAGACTTTAATGTCTTGCTTTTACAAGGGGGAGCTACTTATCAAAACACTTTTGTACCAATGAATATTCCAAAAAATCTTAATTTAGGTTGCTTAGTAACAGGTACATGGGGAAGAAAAACTGCAGAAGATTATTCAAAAATATTTAATAACTTAGATGTGTTTGAACCTAGAGATAGAGAATTAGAAACCTACTTAGACAAAGAATACTCTGGTTTTCAAAATATAGATTTTCTACATCTAACTTCTAATGAGACAATTGAAGGTTTACAAATTCAAAATTTCAACACTATTAATCATAAAAATTTAATAATTGACATGTCCTCAGATTTAGGTTCATACAATTTTAATTTCCATAATTTAAGCTATGTATACGCTGGTGCTCAGAAAAATATGGGGATCCCAGGAGTTACAATTTGTCTTGTCAAAGAAGAATTTTTAACTGATTCAGATAATCCTAAATATTTAAATCTTAAGCTTCTAGCAAAATCAAATTCAATTTTAAACACTCCTCCAACTATGTCTATATTTGTACTTAATCTTGTAACAAACTGGATGCTCGAAATGGGCGGTATTGACTATTTTCAAAATAAAGCACATGAACAATCAACAGAAATATATGATTTTATTGACAACAACTCGGATGTTTTAGATTGTAAAGTTGAAAACAAATTTAGAAGTAAGTCAAATATTGTATTTAATTTTTTAAAAGATGAACATAACAAAGAATTTGTTAAATTGGCTACTGAAAAAGGGATTGTAGGCATAAACGGTCATAGAAGCGTAGGTGGTATAAGAGTTAGTTTATTTAACAGTATTGATGATCATATGTTCGATTACTTTATGAAATATTTTAAAAATTATGTAATAGGGATTAAATAATTGAAATTTTCAATCATTAAAGAATATAAATTTGATAAAGATAAAACTGTAGGATATCTTTCAGATTTTTCACTATTTCAGAATGAAATTGACAATATTAAGCTCCATGAAGAGACTATTACAAAGAATGAAATTTCATCAGGTGTAGATATTGACAATTTTGAACCGATTGTTTTATCACTATATCCTGAGGAATATTTAGACAATCAGGTTAAAACATTCGAAACTGAAAAATTAATTCTTTTGGATGGTCACCACAGATGGAAGTATGCAAATAAAGAAAATTCAGTAAATAAATTAAAATGTATATTGGTAAATTTTCAAGATATAAATATTAAATCTTATCTTTTTAACATAAATATTGAAAAAGAAAGTTTTCTTAAATATTTAAATGAAGCAGGTTATTTTGAGTCTAATAAAGATGATTTTGGAATTTTCTTTAATAACAAAAAGTTTGTTAATAATAGCAAACCTAGTTTGATGGATTTATATGGTTTTAAAAAAATTATGCAGAATGAAAATATTATTTCACCTATTCTTGAAGAAGTAAGTAATTCTTCTTTGCTTATAAAGTTCACAGCTTTAACACCAGAAGACTTAATAAATATTGATTTTATATTACCTCCAAAATCTACTTGGATTACACCAAGGCTTTAAATGAAAGTTGCTCATGTAATAAACTCATTGAATAGGGGCGGTGCAGAAAGTCATTTACTTGAGTTAGTTAAAGCACAATCAAATACAGGATTAACTACAGATGTAATTGTTATTGGTGAAGATAGCTCTGATATCTTATCAATTAAAAAGGAGTTATCTAGTGTTTGTAGGAAAATCTATAGATTGAAAGGCCCTCGTATGTTTAATATTTTTTCTTACATAAAACTTCAAAAAATAATCAGAAATAATTCTTATGATGTAATTCATTCACATCAACCAAGAAGTGATTTTATGGTTTATCTTTTAAAAAAATATTTATTTTCAGACAATTTATTTAAATGGATTGTATCTATACACGGAAAATACGATTCTTATCTTAATAACAATATCCAAAAAAAATTTAAATTATATTTTTTTAAAAAGTTAGTAAAGTCTTGGAATACTGCTGATGAAGTAATTGTAATTTCTAATGAAGTAAAGTCTTGGCTAGATAGTCATACAAAGCTTATTAAACCGCACGTAATAAATTATTGGATTTCTTTAAAAAGTTATAAATCAGTTGATTTGAATTCTTCTGTCAATATTGGTTTTTTAGGAAGATTAAATAAAAATAAAGGCATTGAAGATCTTATTGAATCTTTAAATGAAGTAGATTTAGATTTCAATTTATCTATAGGAGGCTTTGGAACAGAAAATTATATAAATTTTTTAAAACAAAAAATGAATGAAAATGTTTTAAAAAGGTCAAATTTCCTTGGGTATGTGGAAGATCAATCAAAATTTTTTGAGAATATCGATTTATTCGTTTTTCCATCTTATTCTGAAGGTCTTGGATTAGTCTTATTAGAAGCCATGAGTTATCAAAAGGTATGTATTACAAGGAATGTTGAACCAATGAATCAGTTCATTAATTATGAAAATGGATATTTATTTAACAATACAGATGATTTAAAACAATGTATTTTAGAAGCCTCTAAAGATTTAAGCAGTGAAGAAGTGATTAATAAAAAAATTCACAATTTGAAAAAAGTATTAGAAATATATGACATTAAAAATGTATTTCCTAAAATATTAGAAGTATATAACTTATGAACGAATATAACTTTCAAAAAATTGAATCAAAATGGCAGAAACATTGGTCAGAAAATAATTCAATAAAATGCGATATTAATGCAAAAGAAAAAAATTTTTATAATTTATGTATGTATCCATATCCTTCTGGAGATTTGCACATGGGGCATATTAGAAACTATACAATCGGCGACGTAATTACTAGATACAAAATGTTGAATGGATACAATGTTTTATCACCAATGGGATGGGATTCATTTGGACTTCCAGCTGAGAATGCAGCAATTAAAACTGGAATACACCCAAAAACATTTACAGAAGAACGTATAAATAATATGAAAGATCAAATAATTAGACTTGGCTCACTCTATGAGTGGGATAGAGAAGTTGCTGCTCACGATAAAGACTACTATAAGTGGACACAATTTATTTTTATTAAACTTTTTAAAAATAAGTTAGCCTACAAAAAAGATGCTCCTGTTAATTGGTGTGATTCATGTAAGACTGTATTAGCAAACGAACAAGTTATTGAAGGAAATTGTGATAGATGCGATGCCGTAGTTGATCAAAAAAATCTTAATCAATGGTTTTTAAAAATATCTGATTATTCAGATGAGCTTTTAGAAGGACTGGATGAAATAGGAGATTGGCCTGAGAATGTAAAAGCTATGCAGCAAAATTGGATAGGTAAATCTGAAGGTGCAGAATTTTCACTCAACATTGAAAATACAGACTTAACCTTTGATGTTTTCACTACAAGGCCAGATACATTATTTGGTATGACCTTTGCCGTATTGTCACCTGAGCACCAGCTCATGAGTGACATTCTTTCTATTTCATCAAATAGCACGGAGATTCAAAATTATATTGATAGTGCTAAAAAGAAATCTGAGTTTGAGAGAATGTCACTTACAAAAGAAAAAACAGGAGTTGATACAGGTCTATTTGTTATAAATCCAGTTAATGGAAAAAAAGTTTCACTCTGGATAGCTGATTACGTATTGATTAACTATGGTACAGGTGCAATTATGGCCGTACCCGGCCATGATCAAAGAGATTATGACTTTGCTAAAAAATATGGAATTGAAATAATCCAAGTTATATCTGATAAAAACAAGAAATCTTCAATAGAACAAGAAGCATTCGTTGGTGAAGGGATTCTTATTAACTCGGGAGAATTCGATAATCTAGAATCACATACTGAAGCTTCAAATAAGATAGTAAAGTTTTTGGAAGATAACAAAATTGGAACTAGTAAAACTACATTTCGTTTAAGAGACTGGTTAATTAGTCGACAAAGATATTGGGGTTGCCCTATTCCTTTAATAAATTGTGATAAATGTGGAATGATACCTGAAAGCGAAGATAATTTACCAGTTTTGTTGCCAGAAATAGATGATTACAAAAACACAAATGAATCGCCTCTTGCTAAGAGTGAGGAATTTATAAATACAAACTGCCCTGAATGTGGAAATGAGGCTATAAGAGAAACAGATACAATGGATACATTTGTTGATTCATCTTGGTATTTTTTAAGATTTGTTGATCCAAAAAACCAAGATATTCCGTTTGATGCCAAAAAAGTTAATAATTGGCTTCCTGTTGATCAATACATAGGAGGAGTTGAGCATGCAATTCTTCACTTGCTTTATGCAAGATTTTTTGTAAAGGCATTAAGAGATATGAATTATTTAAACTTTTCTGAACCATTTCAAAATTTATTTTCACAAGGCATGATAAATTTTGGGGGTTCCAAGATGTCAAAATCAAAAGGTAATACTGTTGATCCAGAATCATATTTTGCAACACATGGAGCAGATGCTTTAAGATTATATATTTTATTTATGGCACCTCCAAGTGACGGAGTAGAGTGGAATGATGGTGGCATTGAGGGTACAAAAAGATTTTTGAACAAATTCTGGGAAAATATAGATAGATTATCAAATTTAAAAGTTATAGATAGCTCAGTTAAAGACGAAAGTTTAGTTAGAAAAGTAAACCAAAGCATAAATTCAGTTTCAAAACATCTTGATAAATTTGAATTTAACACAGCTGTTTCCGATTTAATGAAACTTAACAATGAATTATCAGATTTTTTAAAAAATTCTCAAGAAGTATCAAAAAGCTCGAAAGAGATGACCATTAAAAATATATGTATTCTGTTATTTCCAATGGCACCTCATATTGCCTCTGAAATTTATGAAAATTATTTCGGTGAAGATCTAATAAATATTACATGGCCACAGGTTGATAATGAAAACTTAAAAGACCCTACATATGAACTTGTGATACAGATAAATGGTAAAAAAAGGTTTACTAGAGAAACTGAAATAGGACTCGAACAATCAGAAGTAGAAAAAATTTGTAAAGATGACTTCGACATGAACACCAGTGATTTTAAAAAAATAATTTATATACAAGATAAGATTATAAATTTTGTTGGATGATGAAGCTACTTGTAACTGATAATCTAGTATCAGATCTAAGTCAATTAGATAGTTTTAATATAAATCTTGAAAAAATATCGATAAAAGATATTTCTAATCAAGCACAATCTTTATTTGATGATGACAAATTCAAATTAATATTTGATGAATTTATAACTATTTCATCTTTTAATAAATTAAAAATCGATTTAGACGATAACTATATCTTTCAAATTAAAAAATCAAATTTGTCTAAATTCACATCACTTGGATCTGAAGTTGATGTTTTATATCTTGACTCTCAAAAAAAAGAGAATTATTTTCCGTGGGATTTAACTAATTTAATATATAGTTCTAGAAAAACAATAGATCTTAAGTTGCTAGATTCATTCACTTCCAGCGAAAGAGACTTTAGAAATTTTTTGTCTTATTTTGTAAAAGAACTTATCAGATTAAAAATGTTAATTGAGTTTGATCCAAACGAAGTAGCTGAAATTTTAAAAGAAAAAAAAGATTATAAGTACGATGATGCCTTAAAAAAAATTAAGAATTTAGATCAAAAGATAATAAATAGAGCCCTTCGATATAGCCATAAAATTGAAAAAAATATAAATCAATATGGATATGAACTTGAAAATTCTAAAAGATATTTAATTTCTGTAAAAAAATTATTAGAGTTTTGAAATTTTAGATTTATTTCTGTCTCTGAAATTTTTAGTAATAATACCTTTTGAGTAAGCAATATCTAAAGTTTTAAGTGCATTTGACTTATTCTCAACAGAATTATCTTCAACTGATTTAAGAACTGTTTTAAGTTCAGTTTTGATAGACTTATTTCTTAAATTTCTTTTCTTATCTTGTCTTATTCTCTTTTTTTGTGAATTAATATTAGCCATGTAAAACCTTTCGGTATATAAGATATTAACTTAATAAATATGTTAGATAATAAAAATATAAGAAATATTTCAATTATTGCTCATGTCGATCATGGAAAATCAACATTAGCTGATAGATTGATCGAAATGTCTGGTCTTATAAAACCAGGAGAACATTTAGATCAAATCTTAGACAATATGGAACTTGAACGTGAAAAAGGCATCACTATTAAATCACAGCCTATTAGGCTCAATTTTGAAAATGTAACACTAAATTTAATTGACACCCCAGGACATGTTGATTTTTCTTATGAAGTTTCAAGAGCTTTAATTGCATGTGACGGTGCGATTCTATTAGTAGATGCGACTCAAGGAATACAAGCTCAAACTTTTGCTCATTCTTACGCAGCAATTGAAGCTGGTTTAGAAGTAATACCGGTGTTAAATAAAATTGACTCGATTGACGCAGATAAAGAATCTGCAAAAAAACAAATTTTTAATTTAATAGGATCTAGCCAAGATGAAATTTTTGAAATTTCTGCAAAAACTGGAAGCGGGGTTAGTGAGTTATTAAATGCAATTCCAGATTTAGTTAATCCACCAGTTCAAAAGACAAAAGATGCAAATGCACTAATTTTTGACTCATTTTTTGATTCTTACAGGGGAGTTGTAGCATCCGTTAGAGTTTTTGGTGATGAAATTAATATGAATCAAAAACTAAAGCTAGTTAATTCAAAATATACTTTTGAACCAACAGAAATGGGTTATTTTGATTTAAAATTTAATCCTTCTGAAAAGTTATCTTCCGGTGAAGTGGGTTATATTATTACTGGTGCAAAAGACTTGTCCCAAATAAGAGTTGGAGACACTTTAGTTCAAGATAATGATGATAATCCTGTTGTTGTTTCAGGATACAAAGAACCTCAGCCAACTGTTTTCTCTAGCGTTTTTCCAGCTGATTCAGACGATTACACAAAATTAAGAGATTCTCTTGATAAGTATGTATTAAATGATGCAAGTTTTTTTTATGAACCTGAAACATCATCCGCTTTTGGATTTGGATTTAGATGTGGTTTCTTAGGCTTATTACATTTAGAAATTGTTGTTGAACGGCTTGAAAGAGAATTTGATCTCTCTTTAATAGTTACACCTCCTTCTGTTGAATTTAAAATAACACGAAATAATGATGAGGAAATAATTATTCGCAATCCAAGTGAAATTGACAAATATACAGATATCAAATCAATTCAAGAAAAGTACTGTGAAATAAATCTTTTGTTCCCAAAAGAATACCTAGGTTCAATTATGCAGTTATTGAATGAAAAAAGAGGAATACAAGAAGATTTAAATTATTTGAGTACAACAATGGTAAAAATTAGATACAAGCTACCTCTTTTAGAACTTGTAAACGGTTTTTATGACTCACTAAAGTCAATTTCACAGGGCTTTGCTTCATTAGACTATAGTATTTTAGATTTTGAATCTGGAAACTTAGTAAAACTTGACATTTTAGTTAACGGGGAATCAATTGATTCATTTAGTTCCATTCTTGCTAAAGAAAATGCAGAATACATTGGAAGAAGTAGGGTTAAGAAGTTATCTGATTTAATACCAAGGCAACAATTTGATATCCCAATTCAAGCGGCTATCGGATCAAGAATTATTGCTAGGGAAACGATTAAAGCACTAAGAAAAGATGTTACTGCAAAACTCTATGGTGGCGATGTCACAAGAAAAAGAAAATTACTTGAAAAACAAAAAGAAGGTAAAAAAAAGATGAGACAAATTGGCAAGGTCAGTGTCCCAAAAGAAGCTTTTAAGGAATTTCTAAAACAGTAATGTTTACTCCAACTATATTTTTACCTGAAGTCGATTCTAATAAGAAAAAGGTTTCTTTAGATGATTCTAAAATTCATCATCTAAAGAATGTCTTAAGAGTAAAAGATTTTGATATTGTAAATATCTCAAATGGAGTTGGCGAATTATTTCTAGGTCGTCTTGTAAAAGGTCATGTAGAAATAAATTCTCAAAAAAAATATTCTAGAAAAAATGAAATATCCATATTTGTTCCTTACCTTAGGGAAAAAAACCGATTTAGATTTATGATTGAAAAGCTAGTTGAGTTAAATGTCTATAGATTATTTATCGGTAAAACTCAAAATACCCAAAACACAAAGTTAGATATCGAGAAAATTCATAATTGGGCAATATCAGCTGTTGAACAATCCGGTACTCCTTTTTTTCCAAAAATAGAAATTACAGATTCTATAAACTATACAATTTTTAATTCTTGTTTTGATATTTCAGGAGATACGTTAGATAAAGAAAAGACAAATGTAAACGCTTTTGCAATTGGTCCAGAGGGTGGTTGGACCAATGAGGAATTATCAAATTTCCAATATAAATATAAGATATCAGATTTTAGCTTGAGAACTGAAACTGCAGCAATATCTGCAGTATCATTAATAATGTAAAATACTATATGGAAAATAAATCAGTTTTTGAAATGATTTTATCTGGAGAAATTGATTCAGATATAATTTATGAAGATGAACAAATTTTTGCAATACATGATATAAACCCTGTTGCAAAAGTACATATTTTAATAATTCCTAAAAAGAAAATCCCAACTATAAACGATATGTCAGAAAGTGATATAAATCTTATAGGTAGTATGTTTATGTGTGCTAAAAACTTAGCAAAAGAATTTGATATTGATCAAACAGGATATAGATTGCTTTTCAATACCAACGCTGATGCAATGCAAACTGTTTTCCATATACACCTACACCTAATCGGTGGAGAAAAATTGAAAAATATATAATGACATTTGAAAAAACAATCCCTATTGATCAAGAATTAGTAAATATCTTTGGTGTAAATGATCAAAACCTTAATTATTTAAAATCTTTATTTCCAAACTTAGAAATAAATGTTCGAGGTAATGTTATTTACATTAATGGGAGCACTAAAGATACACAAGAGGCTACAAGAATACTTGATGAAATGATAATTATGGGATCCAAAAATGAAACGATAGAGATTCCTGATTTAGAGTTAATTGCAAAAATTAAAAATCCAGAAAAACTTGAAAATTCAAAAGTTAGTCAGCTTAATGTAATTGATAATAAATTCATAAAAGTTAAAAATCTAAATCAGTTTAAGTATTTAGAGACAATTGATAATTCAACTATAACTTTTGGTATTGGGCCAGCAGGAACAGGTAAAACATTTCTAGCGGTAGCCAGTGCAGTGAAAATGTATTCTGAAAATAAAATAAAAAAAATTGTCTTAACACGTCCTGCTGTTGAAGCTGGTGAAAGATTAGGATACCTCCCAGGAGACCTTTCACAAAAAATAGATCCTTACCTAGTTCCACTCTTTGATTCTCTAGAATATTTTTTTGGAAATGAAACCTTGCAATATTTAATTGATAAAAGAAATATTGAAATAGTTCCTCTCGCATATATGCGTGGG
>CACPPU010000006.1:0-45034 GCA_902635945.1 uncultured Candidatus Actinomarina sp.
TCTTCACTTGAAGTAAATAAATCTAATTCGTTACCTAATTTTCTATGATCTCTTTTTTCTGCTTCTTCTTGCTGAATTAAGTATTGATCTAAATCCTCTTTAGAAAACCATGATGTACCATATATTCTTTGTAGTTGAACATTAGATTCATCACCACGCCAATAAGCACCTGAAACTTTCGTCAGTTTAAAATGCTTAAGTACACTTGTTGATGGCACATGCGGTCCCATGCACAAATCTATAAATTTATCATTGGAAGTGATAAAGATTGGGATAACGCTACTAATAGTCTCAAACAGTCGTTAACAGAATTAGAGGTTCCATTTCAAACTGCTGAAGGAGAGGGTGCATTTTATGGTCCAAAAATTGACTTACATGCAAAAGATGCCATCGGAAGAAGATGGCAATTAAGCACAATTCAAATCGACTTTGCTCAACCTGATAATTTTGATATCGAGTATGTAAATTCTGATAATAAGAAATCCAGACCTGTAATGATTCACAGAGCACTATTAGGATCAGTAGAACGATTTACAGCTGTGTTATTGGAACACTATGCGGGTAATTTACCAGGATGGCTTTCACCGATTCAGATTGATGTTTTAACTATAGGCAATGTTAATGAATATGCTCAAACTATTATTGAAGATTTAAAATCATACAGAGTTAATTTAGATGACAGAAATATTCGACTTGGTGAAAAACTACATAATTCTGAAAAATCAAAAACCCCAATACAAATAATAATTGGTGAGAAAGACGCATCAAGCAATACTATGGCTGTAAATATCTTTGGAAAAGAAAACATGAAAGATGTTGATTATAAGAAGGCAATTAACAGTATTAAGAAATCTTTAAAAGAACCGGAGTTTAGTTTAGATGGTTGACGGTATTGAAATTGATAAAGATATTGCGGAAGAAACTCTGCTACCTGATGATTTAAACTCATTAGCTGTTGGTAGTTATGTCGTTCCGGATCCTAGAAAGAGAAGTCAGTACCCCTATGTTGTACTTGGAGTTGTACTATTAAGTTTTATAACATCTTTAATAATTGACTTTGTATCTTTTGTACCCGTGATAATTATTCTGAGTATTGTTGCTTTGTTATTATTTCTTGTTAATAATAAATTCAAAATTCAACAGCAAGAAGTTATTGAGAGAATAACAAACAATATCGATCACTCAATTGGGTATTATTCAATTGCATTGACATTTCAATTTACTTTTAAGAATATATTGACACCTGTTTGGACTGTAATTGTTTATTCCCATGAAAATCCACCTTTAAACAAAACAATAATTGAAATTAACGCTTTTAGTGGAAAAGTTATTACTGATCCATATACTGAAAATTTAAATGCTTGAGAAATATTTTAAAAATAGTTCTGAAGTTTTTGCTAAGCCATTTATTAAGACATTAAAGTATTTAAATTTAAAACCTAATACAGTATCAATTTTTGGACTTGCTGTAATTATTGCTGGATCTTATTGCTTTTATCTTGAAAATAGAAATCTTGGTATTGTATTAATATTTCTTGGTAGTGCGATTGATGGTCTTGACGGTCCTTATGCACGAGAAATGAATTTAGTTACTGAAAGAGGTGGAATTCTTGATTCTCTTATAGACAGGATAGGAGAATTAATAATTTGGAGTGTTGTCGGTATTTCTTTCACTGATAGTGATATTGAGCTGTTTACAGTATTTACCATACTTGTTTCGTCAAATTTAATACCGTACATTCGAGCAAAATCTGAATATTTTGGACTACAAAATAAAAAAGGTTTAGCAGCGAGACCTGAAAGAGTAATATTCGCAGTTCTGTATATGTTTTTTGACTTTAACTTTCTCTATGTATACATATTCGCAGTTATTACATGGATAACAGCATTACAAAGATTTACATATTTGTATCAACATTTATCAAAATGAAATATTTAATAATTAAATTTATTCATCGTCTTATTAAAAAAATTAGTTTACGTAAAATTTTGACTTTATCCTATCCAATCGGATTCATATATTATTTTCTAACGCCAAGAAGTAACATCAAGCTTAATAAACGAAAGAAAAATATTGCAAACTACTCACCACTTCTTGTAAAAATTAATTATGTAAAATACTGGATAGAAACTATTTGGCTATCGAAAGAAGGCTATGACTCACAAATTTTGCAAGATGTAGAAATAATTAACGAAGATGAAGTAAAAAAATTAAATAGAAATTTTGACTCATTCATTATTGCTTTGCCACATGTAGGTAATTGGGAATTTGCTATTCCCATGGGTAAATCTTTAAACCTTAAACTACTTGCCGTTGCTGAGCCTTTATCAGATATAAATATTCTGAAATGGTTTACAGACTTAAGAGAATCACTAGGTTGTAAAATAATATTAGGTGGAAAAGGTCAAAATACATACCAGCAATTAAGTAATCATCTTGATGAGGGATATCATGTATGTTTACTTGCAGATAGACATGTCGGTAAAAGTGGAATAGGTGTAGAGTTCTTTAATCAATTAGCAGCATTTCCTAAGGGTCCAGTTTCTTTATCTCTAGAAAAACAAGTACCAATAATTCCAGCTACTTTTTTAAAAATAGATAATAAATATAAACTCGTTTTTGGAAAACCTTTTATAGTTCCTCACTTTGAAAATGATGCTCAAAGCATTCAGCATGGTTTGAAAGTGTTAAGTAAAGAATTAGAAAAACTTATACTATTAGATCCGAACCAATGGCATTCAATTCAACCTGTCTGGACTAGTGAGTATTAAAGTACTTCTAGTAACTCCTTATTCATTTCAAAAATATGGGGGAGTACAGAACCAGGTAAATCTTATTGAAGATTATTTATCTTCGCATGAGGAATTTGAAGTTAAGGTATTTGCTTATGGTAAAACAGAGTCATTAGATTCTAATAAAGTTTTCAATATTCCATTTAACTCCTCTGTATCATCAGTATTACTTTTTCCAAATAGGAAATTGTTACTTGATTATATTGATTGGGCTGATGTTGTCCATGTACACGAACCTTTTGTACCTATATTTTTTTGGAAACTACCTAAGAATAAGAAATACATTTTTACACACCATGCTTCATTAGGAAGGATTATTACCAATATATTAAGTATTGTTTATAAATCTTTTAGATATAGAAGCATAAGTACTTATGTAAGTAAATCTGCCGAATCTAACGCCCTTTCTTTAAATAGTGAACCCGTATTGATTCCAAATATGATAAAAATTAATCCAAATATTTCTTTTAATAAAAGGCAAGGATATCTGTTTATTGGTCGTCAAGAATCTAGAAAGAACTATAGCTTTTTTGCAAAACTATCAAATCATAAGCAATTTACAAATAAACTTTTTTATGCAATAACAAATAAAGATAAATCTGATAAAAATATTACAATTTATGAAAATCCTACTGATGAATTTAAAATTGAAATCTTTGGTAAAACTAATATTTATCTTGCTTTAAACACAAAAAGTGAAAGTTTCGGTATAACTCTTTTAGAAGCAGTTAATAATGGAAATCTTGTAATTTCTAGTGATTTAAGCTCTTTCATTAATGTATTACCAAATTCCCATATTGTATATAAAAATAATAATTTTGATTCACTATGTAATGTATTAACAAAATTAGATTCTGAAGATTTAAATTTCCTGTGGAATAAACAATACAAAGATATACGTGAGTATGATTTAAAAGAAAATATGAAGAAGTTCATTTTATTATATTTAAACTTATGATGTAATATTAAATATATGAAAATCGAATCTACAAATAAAGTTAAAAAAGGCCTCGCAGAAATGCTTAAAGGTGGCGTCATCATGGACGTTGTAAATGCTGAACAAGCAAAAATTGCTGAAAAAGCTGGGGCAGTAGCTGTTATGGCTTTAGAACGAATTCCTGCAGATATAAGGGCAGACGGTGGAGTAGCAAGAATGTCTTCAGTAGGTGTAATTCAAGAGGTAATGGACTCAGTCTCTATACCTGTAATGGCTAAAGCTAGGATTGGTCATTTCGTTGAAGCTCAAATTTTGGACTCTTTAGGAATTGACTTTATTGACGAGTCAGAAGTATTAACACCCGCTGATGAGGTAAATCATATTAATAAACAAAGTTTCAAAGCTCCATTTGTATGCGGTGCTACTGGATTGGGTGAAGCTACAAGAAGAATTGCTGAAGGTGCTTCTATGATAAGAACAAAAGGTGAAGCTGGGACTGGTAATGTTGTGGAAGCAGTAAGACATATGAGAACTATTACTAATGAATTAAATGAAGTTATCGCATGTGATGAAAATGAAATTGTAGCTCTTAGTAAAAAGTTTCGAGCTCCTCTTAATGTGTTAGAAGAAATCAAAGAACAAAATAAACTACCAGTAGTCAATTTTGCTGCTGGCGGTATTGCAACACCAGCTGACGCTGCTTTAATGATGCAATTGGGATGTGATGGTGTTTTTGTTGGTTCTGGTATATTCAAGAGCGGTGATCCCGCTGAAAGAGCAGAAGCAATTGTAATTGCAACTACTAACTACAATGATCCGAAAGTTCTATCTGAAGTTTCCAAAGATCTCGGTGAACCTATGGTAGGTATAAATATTGATACATTATCTGAGGAAGAGAAATTAGCTAAAAGAGGTTGGTAATTGAAAGTAGGGATACTTTCTTTCCAAGGTAGTTTTCTTGACCATTCAAAAAGTATTCATGAACTTGGTTATGAATCATTATTGATCAAACAATCTAAAGATTTAACTTCTGTAGATGCTTTAATTCTCCCTGGTGGAGAATCTACAGCAATGAAAAAGATTAATCAGTTTAGTAATTTATTAACTGATTTAGATCTACTTATTAAGGATGGCATACCTACTTTAACCACATGCGCAGGAACAATACTTTTAGCTAAAGAAGTTATTGGTGGTGAAGTAACCATTCCAAATATTGATATTGAAGTTACAAGAAATGCATATGGTAGACAGACAGAATCATTTGAAGGAAGTGTAAAGTTTTTTGAAAACGAAGATATTTATTGTTTTATAAGAGCACCAAAAATATCAAAAATATTGTCTGATACAGTAAATGTGATTGCTCAACATAATGATGAGATAGTTGGAGTTGCTCAAAAAAATGTTGTTTCATTAACATTTCATCCCGAACTGAATAATGACGAATATTATTTGAATTGGTTAAACGATTTTATTAAAGAAGGTAAAAATGTCCGGTCATTCTAAATGGTCTACTATCAAAAGAAAAAAAGGTGCAAATGATGCAAAAAGAGGTAAATTATTTGCAAAGTTAATCAAAGGAATAGAAGTAGCTGCAAAGAACGGTGGTACTGATCCATCAGCAAATGCATCTCTATATCAAGCAATTTCAAAAGCGAAATCAAGTTCCGTTCCTAATGACAATATTGAACGAGCTTTAAAAAGAATTGACGGAAATGCTGATACTGGTGAAATATTCGAACTTACGTATGAAGGTTATGGACCATTTGGAGTAGCTATTCTAATTAACTGCCTAACTGATAATAAAAATAGAACATCCTCTGATGTTAGAGCTGCTTTAACTAAAAATAACGGATCAATGGGTAATCCTGGTAGTGTTAATTATTTATTTGAAAGAAAGGCTATATTTCAATTCGACATTTTCGATGATGCACTTATTGAAATGGGTATAAATAACAATTGTTTAGAAATTCAAGAAGATAAAAATTCATTAACATTTGAATACGATCCTAGGGATTTTAAGTTAATATATGAACTTTTTAACTCAAGCCCTTACACACCATCTAATGCTGAAGTAGCCTATATACCTTCTTCATCCATAAATTTAAATGCCGATCAATTTACCAAAATAACAAAATTGATTGAGTCATTAGAGGAACTTGACGATGTTCAAGACGTTTACGCAAATTTTGATATTGAAGAAAAAGAACTAGAGTCATTACTTTCTGACTAATAAAAAGTAATATTTAGATATGGTTAATAAAGCAAAAAAACAGGGAACTACTTACGAAACAAATATAGTAAATAGATTAAATAAAAATAATAAATTTAAATCACAACGATTTGCAGAAGGTGGATCGAAAGATTTAGGAGATGTCCAACTTTTCGTTGATGATGAAGAATATTTTATAGAAGCTAAATCCCGACAAAATTTAAACATTCATCAATCATTAGATAAAGCAATAGAAAAATCAGGAAGTGATAATACTGTTTTATTTTGGAAAAAGTTAAAAAAGAGAGATGGTAATTCTAGAAGATCATCAGACGGTATGCCAGAAGTGGTATCAATGTCATATGATTTATTTATTAAATTATTAAATAAATAATGCCTTTTGAGTCAAAGGTTTATAATTACAATCTTCCTAAAGAGTCTATAAACCAAACTCCATATACAGATCCAAATTTATCTAAATTATTAATAGCTGACACAAAACAGATTATTGAATTTAAACATATAAGCTCGATAATAAAGAAACCCTCATTATTCATTCTTAACAAATCTCAAGTACAAAGTGTAAGAGTTGTAAGTAAAAAATCAACTGGAGGAAAAATAGAAGTATTTGTTTTAGACATTCGATCTACTTATATTGCTACATGTTTAATTAAATCTACCGATAAAAAAGTCCTTAATAAAAAATATAAATTACAAAATTTTAACTTCGAAATTATAAGAATCCTAAATGATACATATGAGATTAAATTTAATATTCCAGTGACAGAAATAATTAAAAGTCATGGTCAAATTCCGTTGCCTCCATACATAAAAGATGATTCTTCTAAGTATGAATATTACAATAACCAATTTGCTGAAGGTGGGTTTTCTGTTGCATCTCCAACGGCAGGTTTACATTTTTCTAATCAACAAATAAATAAACTTACAAAAGAAGGACACCAATTTATATTTATCAATTTAGATGTGAATGTAGATACTTTCAAACCTATAACCGAAAGATATTTAGAAGATCACAAAATACATAAAGAAAATTATCAAATCAGTAAAAATGATTTTGAAATAATTTTAAATGCTAAAAATTCAAATATAGACATTTATTGTATTGGAACAACATCATTAAGAGCTATAGAGTCTGCTTATGTAACTGGGGAACTTTCAAGTTCTACAGATTACTTTATATATCCAGATACAAAAATTAATATTCCTAACTATTTGATTACTAATTTTCATGCACCAAATAGTTCACTACTTTCAATAGTAGATTGTATATACGGATCACAATGGAAAGATTTATATAATTTTGCTATTGATTCTGAATTAAAATTTTTAAGTTTTGGTGATGCAGTACTATTTAATGTAAATGAATAAAATTAACTTAAAAACGATAGCTACAGATGGTAAAGCTAGAGTTAATGATGTAATAATTAATGGTAAATCTCTTCAAACTCCTACATTCATGCCAGTTGCAACAAGAGGCGCAATTAAATCTCTCCCTCTTAATTATTTAGAAAAAACTGATGTTCTTTTAGCTAATACCTACCATCTCTATCTTCGGCCTGGGCTTGATGTAATTAAAGAGTTCGAAGGTCTGCATAATTTTATTGGTTGGGATAATTTAATACTGACTGATTCTGGTGGTTTTCAGGGATGGTCAATTCCAAATAAGTTCAATGAAGATGGTATAGAGTTCAAAAATATTTATGACGGATCAAAATTTTTTATGGATCCAATTCTTTCTATGGATATACAAAATACTTTAAATAGTGATATCGCAATGATTTTAGATTCATTAGTAGATATAGATAAAGATTACAACACTCAGGTCCAATCAATAAATACAACAAAAAAATGGGCTGAAATTGCTCGTAATTATCATTCGAATAATAATCAATCTTTGTTTGGAATAGTGCAGGGAGGTAAGTTTCTCGAATTGAGAGAAAAGTCATCTATCGATATGATTTCATTAAATTTTGATGGTTACGCAATAGGTGGTCTAGCAATAGGTGAGACACCAGAGGAGAGAAAAAGCATAGTAGATTTTACTGTAGATTTTCTTCCAAAAGATAAATTAAGGTATGTAATGGGCTTAGGTGATATCGAAGGAATGTTAAATCTAATAGATTCAGGGATTGATATGTTTGATTGTGTATGGCCTGCTCGTCTTGCACGACATGGAAAAATAATTAATAAAGGTAAATTTTTCAATCTTAAAAATAGTCAATTTAAAAACGATACAGAGCCATTGGTTTTAGAATGCGAATGTTTTGTATGTAAAAAATATTCAAAAGCGTATTTAAGACATCTACTTATAAATGAATCAACTTCAGCATGGCTATATTTAACTTTACATAATATATTTCAGACTGAAAATATACTTTCCGAAGTTAGAAAAAGTATATTAAACTCAGAATTTGAAAACTATAAAGAAAGTATTATAAATGGATGATTTAATTGCTCTTCTACCGTTAGTAACAGTTTTCCTATTGTTCTATATAATTCTTTATATACCTCAAAGAAGACGACAAAAAAAACATAAATCTTACATTGAAGCTTTAAAAATTGGTGACGATGTAGTTACTGATTCTGGAATATACGGTAGAGTTACAAATATAAAAGAAGAAAGTATCACCCTTGTCCTTAAAAAAGGTGAAATTGAAATATTAAAAAGCAAAATACTCCATAAATAGATCATGAAAAGAATTATAAAACTTTTATTTTTACCATTACTTTCTGCTGGTTTATTAACTTATGTTTTTATGAACTCAATACAACCTAAACTAGGTCTTGATCTTCAGGGCGGTATTTCAGTTATTCTCACAGCCGAAGAAGATACTGAACCTGAATTAATTGAACAAGCTGTTGAAATTATGAGAACAAGAATAGCTGCATTTGGTGAAGTACAAGAACCTGAAATATCAATAAGTGGAGAAAACTCGGTATTAGTTCAACTTCCTGGATTAACTGATCAAGAAAAAGCATTGGAAGCTGTAGGTACAACAGGTTTATTAACATTTAGACCAGTAATTAGTTCTTCAATGCAGTCTGGTTATTCTCCTGCACTAACTATTACTGAAAATCCTGATGATCCAGAGAATCCTATTATTACTGCACTTCCTGGTGTAGATGAATTAACAGGATTATCTATAAATGATGATCCATCAACAACTTCTTATTTATTGTCATTAAGAGATGGATTCCCAATCATATATGAACTGGGCCCAGCTGAGTTAACAGGTAATGATATTGATGATGCTTTAGCCGTGTATCCTCAAAACGAATGGGTTGTACAGTTAAATTTTAAAGATGAATCAGCAGATAAGTTTACTGAGTTAACGAAGGTTCTCGCATCTAATATAGGAGACCAACGTAAATTAGCAATTGTTCTTGATGAAGAAGTAATTTCTGCTCCTCAAGTAGCATTCGACGTTAATCCAGATATTGGTATTACTGGTGGAACTGCATCTATTTCTATGGGAAATGTTGATCAAGGGGAGTCTGCAAATAATCTTGCAGTCATATTACGATATGGTGCTTTGCCAGTTTCATTTGAAAGATCATCAATTCAAAAAGTATCTGCTACTTTAGGTGAAAATACACTCAATTTAGGTCTACAAGCTGGATTAGTTGGTCTAATTATTGTAAGCATATTTTTATTACTTTATTATCGTCTATCGGGGTTAATAGCAATTGTTGGTCTAGCATCTTTTGGAGCTTTATTTTACTCAGTTATTTCACTTCTTGGTGAATGGCAAGGATATACATTAACACTCGCTGGTATTGCAGGTGTTATCGTTTCAATAGGACTTACAGCTGACTCATATATTGTTATTTTTGAAAAATTAAAAGATGAATTAAAAATTGGTCGTTCTTTTAATTTTGCTACTGAAAAAGCTGTTAAAGAGGCTTGGAACACTATATTAGTTGCTGACTTCGTTTCAATCATTGCAGCTGTCATACTTTATTTACTAGCTGTAGGACCTATTAGAGGTTTTGCTTTAACTCTTGGTTTAGCAACAGTATTTGATTTGTTTTATACAAGAATGTTCATATCAACTGCAGTACCTGTTGTTGGTAATATAACTGATAATCCAAGATTCTATTTTCCTTTGAATAGAAAGGATATTGAGAATGTTTAAAAGACTATTTTTAGGTACTACAAAAATTGACTTCAAAGATATCGGACCGAGATTCAATAAAATATTCGTTGTTGAAATGTTAATATTTGGAGCAATACTTATAGCTTCTCTTTTTGGTGTCTTGTCATTAAATTTATCTGTTGATTTTACTGGTGGAACGACATATCAACTAGATACTGAATATTCTGATAGTGATATTGCAGATGTTTTAGACAACTCAATCTTAGAAGTATCTCGCTATCAAACATTTGAAAACTCTAATACATTAATTTTTAGAGCTGTAGAGTCCTCACAAGAAAATGAGACAGAATTTTTAAATTATTTAGGTAATAAATTTGATGTACCAACTGGAGAAATAGATTTTCAAAGAGTCGGGCCAACTTTTGGTCAAGATATTACTGAAAAAGGAATTAGGGCACTAGTTATATTCCTTACAATAATCGCATTGCTCATTTCGTTAAGATATGAATATAAGTATTCTCTTATTGCACTAGTTGCATTGTTACATGACTTATTGTTAACATTCTCAATTTATGTTCTCATAGGTCTCGAAATCACACCTTCAACAGTAATAGCGCTTTTAACTATTCTCGGTTATTCCCTTTATGACACAGTTATATTATTTGATAAATTAAGTGACTCACAAAAAGCATTTAAATTAAATAGTTTAAATAAAGATGTTCTTAATAAAACATTTAATGAAGTACTGATGAGAAGTATAAATACATCATTAACATCTGCTATACCTATAATTTCAATTATTGTCATTGGTAATTATTTAGGAATTGAAGGTAATCTTGCAGACTTCGCAATACCATTGTTGATAGGTATAGTCTCTGGTACTTATAGTTCCATATTTGTTACTGTTCCATTTTTATCAAAAATTATTAAATCTAAATAAATTTAGTACCATTAAGTTATGGCAACTATAAGCCCATCAAAAGAAGTAAATAAACTATACGACAAATTATTAGGTTACTTTAATCCTAAGGATCAAGCTTATATAAATAGAGCATTTCAATATGCCTATGACGGTCACAATGGTCAAAATAGAAAATCTGGAGAGCCCTATATTACACATCCATTACATGTTGCATTATATTTGTGTGAATTAAATTTTGATAAAGAAACGATTGCAGCAGCATTGCTACATGATCTAATAGAAGATACTGATATATCATATGAAGATTTAAAAAAGGAATTTGGTGAAGAAGTTGCTGATATTGTAGATGGAGTCACAAAATTAGATAAGATCAAATACAGCAGTAACGAAGAAGCAAAAGCAGATGCTATAAGAAAAATGGTTATCGCTATGTCAAAAGATATACGTGTATTAATACTCAAATTAGCTGACAGATTACACAATATTCAAACTATAGAATATCACCAAGATTGGAAGCAAGAAAAGATCGCTAATGAAACATTGTATGTTTATGCTCCACTGGCTCACAGATTAGGTTTTCAATCAATAAAACATGTTCTCGAAGATAAATCATTCAAAATCTTACATGCAAATCAAGATAAAGAAATAAAAGATATGATTACAGAGACAAATCCAGACCGTGATTCACAAATAGGGAGTGCTATTGATATTATAAAAACTCTTCTAAACGACAATTCCATGTCTGCTGAAGTATACGGAAGACCAAAACACAATTATTCAATATATAAGAAAATTGTGAATCAAGGACTAACTTTTAATGAAATCAATGATCTTATAGGAATAAGAATTGTTACAGATGACGTTAAAAATTGTTATACAATACTTGGTCTAATTCATGCTAACTTTCAACCTGTACTTGGAAGATTTAAAGATTTTATTTCAATGCCAAAATTTAATCTCTATCAAAGTTTACACACAACAGTGTTAACTAGTGATGGTACCAAGATGGAGATACAAATAAGAACACATGACATGCACTACAGAGCAGAATACGGTGTAGCGGCTCATTGGAAATATAAAGAAAAGCCATCAAACGATCTCACTTCTTGGACTAATGAGTTATCAGAAATTTCAAATGAATATCCTGATCCAAATGAATTTTTACAACACATGAAACTTGATTTATATGAAAATGAGGTTTTTTGCTTAACACCAGAAGGAGATGTTATTGCTTTACCTCAAGGATCAACGCCAGTAGATTTCGCTTTTGCAATTCATACTCAAGTGGGTGAAAAATTAATAGGAGCAAAAGTAAATGGTAAATTAGTAAATTTAAGCAATCTCTTAAAATCTGGAGACACAATTGAAATACTAACTAGTAAAGATAAAGATAAGGGCCCCAGCAGAGATTGGTTAAATATTGTAAAGACCTCAAGAGCTAGGTCAAAAATCAAGCAATGGTATCAAAAACAAATGAAAAATGAAGATATTCAAAAAGGTAAGACTACATTGAACTCTTGGTTAGATGAAAATCCTGAAATATTAGAAACTACTTCAAAAGATCAATTGATGGATGAATTATTAAAAGATTTGAAATTACCCAATTTAGAAACGCTATATCAAAATCTTGGAAATGGTAACACAGGAATTAATTCAATAAGTAATAGGATTAATAAAATTGTATTTCCTGGTGAAATATCCGTTGACGAAGATTTATATTCTCCTGAAATTAAAGAAGACTCAAAATCAGATTTAGTAATTGTTGAAGGATATGATGACATAAAAGTTCGAATGGGTAAGTGTTGTGTACCCGTACCAGGTGATGACATCCTTGGTTTTGTAACTATTTCTAATGGTATAGCAATACATAGATCTGATTGTTTAAATGTACAAATAGATTCTACAAAAGGTGAACGAATAATTGATGTAAGTTGGGGATACACAGGAAATACAGGGATTGTTGTATGGTTAGAGATTGAAGCTATTGATAGACCTTATCTACTTAGAGATGCAACAATAGCTATTTCTGATAATGGTGGAAATATATTGGTAGCCAAATCTGTAACAAGTAGTAAACGAATCGTTAACCTGATATTTCAAGTTGAAATAAGTGACAATGATCAATTAGATGCAATTATAAATGATGCTAAAAACATTGAGAATGTATTTGATGCTTCTCGAATATACCCGGGCAGAAAATGAGTTCTGTAATATATACATTTACAAGCTTCACAACATCAAATTCATATATAGTAAAGCCATATAACGATGAGAAATGTTTTATAGTAGACCTGCCACCAGATCTAGATAATGTTATTGAATTTATTAAGAATAATAGTCTAACCGTTGCTGGTGCATTGATAACACACGGTCATTATGATCACTCACTAGGTCTACCAACCTTTGAAGGAAAAGCATATATTAATTTAGATGATGAATTTCTAGCTAGAAATCCACAAGATCAAATTAGATCATTATTAGGAAATTATTTTGAAGTAGGAGAGTACACAGGCGATTTATATTCCATTTCAGAACTACCAAGTGAAATTGTTAAAGTTCATAAAAATCCAGGCCATACCAAAGGCAGTGTCTCGTATGAGTTCCCTGAAGAAGGCTTGATATTTACAGGGGATTTTGTATTTAAAGATGGTATCGGCAGAACAGATCTATTTTCAGGCTCTATGGACGAAATGAAATATTCCATCAACAATACATTTCTAAATTTTAATGAAGAATATGATATTTTACCTGGCCATGGTCCTTCAGATAAGGTAAAAACGATAAAAGAAAATAATGAATTTATTAAGATGTTAATAGATGATTGAACAAGTAAAAGGTACAAGAAATATCGCAAATGATGATTCTGCGAAGTTTTTACATGTTAAAAATACTTTTATTAATAAATTTTCTGATTACGGATACAAATATATCCAAACTCCTTTGCTTGAATATAAGGAATTATTTGATAAATCTATTGGAGAATCTTCTGAAATCGTCACTAAACAAATGTATGAACTAAAAGATAAAGGTGGTAGGGATTTAGTTTTAAGACCTGAAGGTACGTCAAGTGTAGTAAGGTATCATGCTGAATTTAATAAAGATAATACAAGTAAATACTCTTATTTTGGATCTATGTTTAGATATGAGAATCCTCAAAAGAATAGATATCGAGAATTTAATCAAGCTGGTGCTGAAATAGTTGGATTAATTGATATTTATTCTGATTTTCAAATTATTAATGATTCGTTAAATTTTATTAATAACTTATTGCCCGGAACAACACTGAAAATCAATACTATAGGAAGCATCGAAGATAGAGAAGCTTATGTAAAAGTACTATATGAATATTTTTCCAAAAATAAAGAAAAATTATCAAATGAGAGTTTAGAAAAAATTGAAAACAATACATTGAGGATACTCGATTCCAATAACTCAGAGGATAGAGAAATTATAAGTAACGCACCTACAATTAACGAATATATAAACACTCATTCAAAAGAAAATTTTGAAAGTTTACTGAGATTACTTGATAATTCTCAAATAAATTATGAGATAGACTACTCACTAGTTAGAGGTTTAGATTACTACAATGATTTGACTTTTGAGTTTCACACAGAAGAAAGTGTAGTAGTTGGAGGGGGTGGTAGATATGATAATCTAGCCAAAATACTCTCCATTGGTGACTTTAACGGTGTAGGTGTTGCCTTTGGTGTAGAAAGGATAATGAATTTACTTTCAGAAATTAAAATATCATCTAAGTACTATCTGCTTGGCACAAATATTGATAATCTAACTAAATACTCAAAAATTTTGGATGAAAATAATATCAATTACAATAAACCATCTAGAGTTTCTAAAGAAAATTCACAATTTAAAGAAGCTAAAAAGTTAAATGCAGAATATTTAATAAATGCAGATGAAGATACAATTAAGAACTTAATAACAAACGAGACAGAAGCATTTGATATAGAGGTTATCCTTGAACATTAAAGACTTAGAAAATTTAAAAGACGGACAGCAAGTAATTGAACTTACCGGATGGGTTGATAATATACGAGACCATGGTGGTTTAACTTTTGTTGATTTACGAGATTTTACAGGTTTAATTCAACTAGTTTTTGATAAAAGTGGTGACGTTGATACAAAATTGAAAAATGAATTCTATATATCAATTAACGGTACATTCAAAAAAAGAGATGAAGCACTAATAAATGATAAAATTTTATTCGGCGATTATGAAATAGAAGTAACAGACTTAATAATTATTAATAAAAGTAAAACACTTCCATTTCAGATTGAAGATTCAATAGAAACTGATGAAAATATACGTTTGAAATATAGGTATTTAGATTTAAGACGACAACCTATGAAAGTCAATATCATGACACGATCGAATACGTTTAAAAGTATTAGATCCATTATGAATCAGTTAAATATATTTGAAATAGATACACCAACTCTTATTAAATCAACACCAGAAGGTGCAAAAGATTTCCTAGTACCATCGCGTAAATCTCCAAGTAATTTTTACGCTCTTCCACAATCGCCACAGATGTATAAACAGTTATTTATGATGTCAGGTTTTCCTAATTATTATCAAATAGCTAAGTGTTACAGAGATGAAGATTCTAGAAAAGATAGACAACCAGAGTTCACTCAATTAGATTTAGAATTTTCTGACGCTAGTCCAGAAATAGTAAAATCAAAAGTTGAAGAGATTGTAAAGTTTGTATTTAGTGATGCTTATGATTGCAAAATTAAAACACCATTTAATACATTAACTTATGAAGAAGCAATTAATTTTTATGGTACTGATAAACCAGATTTGAGAATTGAAGAAAAAATATTTGATATCACAGATATTTTTACTGATACATCTATTAATTTCCTTAATGATATCTTGTCTTCACAAGGATCTGTTAAAGCCTTGCACACAAAAGAATTACTGACTCGAAAACAAATAGACGATTTAGACACTGAAATTAAGGAACTAGGCTCTAATGGTTTAGGATGGTTTAAAATTGAAGATACCAATATCAGTGGCCCGTTAGCAAAATTATTAAATGATAATGAAAAATCAAAATTGATTTCATACGGATCAGGTACTTTATTATTTCAAGCAGGAATTATTAAAGAAATTGCAAACTTTTTAGATGTAATTAGAAGGACGGTATTTCAGCCCTTAAATAATGATGTTTATTCTTTCGTTTGGATTGAAGATTTTCCATTTTTCGAGGTCGAAGATGGTGAATTACAACCATCTCACCATCCTTTTACTTCCCCTAAAAGCAATGAAATATTCAAAGATGACCCAACTAATGCAACAGCACTTCATTATGATCTCGTATTAAATGGTGTAGAGCTTGGCTCTGGTTCTCAAAGAATTAATAATCCTGAAATTCAAACTTTAGTTCTTGAAAAGTGGGGTTTAAGTAAAGAAGAAATATCAGAAAGATTTGGATGGTTTATAGAGGCTCTATCATACGGAACACCTGTTCATGCTGGCTTCGCTATAGGTATAGATAGACTTATCGCTGAAGTATTAAATCAACCATCTATAAGAGACGTTATACCATTTCCTAAAACACAATCAGGGTTAGATCCTCTTACAAACGCTCCAGCTAATATTGAAGAAGAAGTTCTTGAAGAATATAATCTTAAATATATAAATAAAGATGAATAGTAATAAAATACGAGAAAGCTTTTTAAGTTTTTTTGAATCAAAAGGTCACAACATAATTCCATCATCTTCGCTGATTCCTCATGACAATTCACTTTTATTTACGGCTGCAGGAATGGTTCCTTTAAAAGATTATTTTTTAGGTAATAAAAAAACAGACACTCCAAATATGGTCTCTTCACAAAAATGTATAAGAACTATTGATATAGATATCATAGGAGAGACTGATAGGCATTTATCTTTTTTTGAAATGTTAGGGAACTTCAGTGTAGGTGAATATTTTAAAGAAGATGCAATTAAATATTCTTACGAATACATAACAGAAGTTCTTAAAGTAGATAAAGATAAATTGTGGTTCACTGTTTATAAAGATGACGATGAAGCATACAATATCTGGAAAAATGTCATTGGTGTTCCAGAAAAACGTATCCAAAGAGGAAATGAGGATAATTTCTGGCATATGAATATACCTGGTCCTTGTGGTCCCTGTTCAGAAATATTCATTGATAGAGGTTCAAAATATGGCAAAGATGGCGGCCCAATTGGTGGTGGTGAAGATAGATTCATTGAAATTTGGAATTTGGTATTTATGGAATCTATTCAAGACCAACCATTTCAAGTCATTGATGAACTACCCAAAAAGAATATAGATACCGGTATGGGACTTGAAAGAATTGCAATGATAATGCAAGACAAAGATAACTTATTTGATACTGATTTATTCAAACCATTACGTGATGCATTATTATCTCAAATAACTGTAAACGATAACAAATATGAAAAAATAATTATTGATCATATTAAATCATCAACTTTTATGATCTCTGATGGTGTAGTACCAACTAATGAAGGAAGGGGTTATGTATTAAGAAGGTTAATAAGACGAGCTATTAGAGCTTACAATCAATTAAATTCATCAAATACAAGCCTTACTTTCTTAATAGAAATAGTTATTGATATGTATGCATCTTCATATCCAGAACTTCAAGACAATAAAGATAAAATTCTAAAGTTATTTATAAAAGAAGAAGAGATATTTCAAAAAACACTAAATAAAGGACTACAGGAAATTAACAATCTCATATCTTCCAATAAATCAATAACTCCTAAAGATGCTTTTTATCTATTTGAAACTTTTGGATTCCCATACGAACTGACTAAAGAAATATCTGCAGAAAATAAAATTGATATTAATGACGAAGACTTTAATAAGTTATATGATGAGCACAAGGAGAAATCTAAAGCTGAAAAATCATTAGGAAATGAGAATATGGAAATAGAAGTTGAGTTGAATGAATTCGTTGGTTATGAGAACACAGAATCTAAATCAAAAATATATCAAGTTGAAACTTATGATGATAAATTTATAATTTTTACAAAAGAAAACCCATTTTATTTCGAAGCTGGGGGACAAATATCAGACAAAGGTGTAATAAAAATAGATGATACTTCTATTGAAGTAATAGACGTATTTCAAGCAAGCAATGGCGCAACTGGTTTAATCGTTGATTCTGATATTTTCAAAGTGGATCAAGAAGTTGAGCTATCTGTTAACAAAAGTTTTAGATCTGGTGTTTCTAAAAGTCATACAGGAGCACATATAGTCCATTCAGCATTGCGTAATATTCTTGGAGACCACGTTGCTCAAGCTGGCTCGAATGTTACACCTGGTAAATTTAGATTTGATTTCAGCCATACCGAAAAGGTTTCTCAGGAGGAGTTAGATGAAATATTTGCATTATCTAATAGTGCAGTATTTGAGGATTATGAAGTTAATACCAATATTATGAATATTGATGAAGCTAAAAATGAAGGTGCGTTAGCTTTTTTTGGTGACAAATACGAAGATGATGTTCGAGTTGTAAATATTGGAGAATTTTCAAAAGAATTATGTGGTGGAACACATGTTCATAATTCACATGATGTTGGACTTATTGTACTATTACAGGAATCTTCTATAGGTTCAAACCTTAGAAGGGTAGAGATGCTCTCAGGTAAACTAGCTTATGAATTTTTATCTAATGCTTACAAGTCATATAAATCTGTATCGAATATTTTAAAGGTAAGTGTTGACGATGTTCAAAATAAGCTTCAATCACAATTAGAAACTTTGGAAACTTATGAAGAAAAATTCAAAAAAGTTAGAGAACAAGAAATATCAAATCTTGTTAGTAATATTGATGAACATATAGAAGAAATAAATAATTACAAAGTATATATAAAAGAAGTGTCTCTTGATAGCGCAAACGAACTTCGTAACTTAGCATTACAAATAGTCAATGAATCTAATGTTGATATAACTTTAATATATGCATCTATCAATGGAAAAAATTCTATAGTAGGAGCAACAAAAAATAATGTGTCATTAAATATCTCAACTTTAGTTACAGAAGTATCAAAATTATACGGTGGTGGAGCATCCAAAGATCCCAATCTATCGATAGGTGGAGGTCCTAATAATTATAAAACAGCTGATGCATTGAAATTGGCTAAAGAACTAATTCTTAAAGACAAATAACTTTGAACAATATTTTATCAATCGATTTTGGGGAAAGATATCTCGGCATTGCTGTAAGAACTGAAAAAACTAGGATACCAATACCCATAAATGTTGTTGATTCAAAAAATGATGAACCAATATCAGTCGTTAAGAAGTATGTTAATGAGTATCAAATTCATATAATTGTTGTTGGATATCCTATAGGGTTAAATAATTCCGAAAATCGTATGACAAATTTAGTTGATCAGTTTATTAACGAGTTAGATACATTAAATTTAGAGGTTCATAAAATAGACGAAAGATTATCTTCAAAACTTTATGAAAACAATAATAGTGACAGAATTGATGATCTTTCAGCATTGGAAATATTAGAAAGCTATTTGTCTCAAAATGAATAAATTTTATTTAAAAAATCGTGTGTACATTCAGTTATTTGTAACATTAATTTCAATATTTATTTTCTATAACATAGTTACGAGTTCTGCTGATTCTATTGAAAGCAGTGATAATAACAGTCCTATATCAGAAACAAATGTAGAAATTATTTCTGTAAACATACCTCAGGGATCTGCAGCCGCTGAAATTTCGAGTATTCTTGATGCAACTGGAGTGATTACATCAAAATTAGCTTTTGAATTATATCTAAGAAATGAAAATTTAACTGATAAATTACGTGCTGGTACCTACGAACTTCCTAATAATTTATCTTTTGAAGATTTAACAGCGTTATTGTTAAAAGGTCCTCCTTTAAAAACATACACGATAACTATCCCGGAAGGTTTATGGATATCTGAGACTCTAGAAACTTTGTCAGCACAAACAGGTTATGAAGTTATTCAACTTGAAAATTCTTTAACCTCAGGACAGGTTGTAAGTAAATATTTAACACAGCAACAATCTCAAGTATTACAAAATTGGGAAGGACTACTTTTTCCAAACACTTATCAGATTGATATAGAAGCTAATGGAGAAGATATTCTCCAAATTTTAGTAGATGAACTTGAAGCTAGGTACGATTCACTACTATCAACATATTCTTTGCCCGAATGGATTAATAATGAAAATGAATTTTTTACAATTGCAAGTCTTATAGAAGCTGAAGCAAAATTAGAAGAGGATAGGCCGTTAGTATCATCTGTTATTAAAAACAGACTTGAAGAAGAAATGTTATTACAAATTGACGCAGCAGTTCTTTACGCACTTCAAAAAAGAAAGTCTCAAGTTCTGTTGATAGATTTGCAAGTTGATAGTCCCTACAACATATATAAATATACAGGCTTACCACCAACACCAATATCTGGATTTGGTGAAAGAGCTATGCAAGCAATTTTCAACACACCTGAAAATGATTTTATATACTATCTATTAACAGATATAAATGGAAAAATGACTTTTACAAGCAATTATGAAGAATTCATAAACCTAAAAAATAAAGCAAAAGAAGAAGGAGTAATTCCATAATGGTATCAACGAATGATATGAGGCCTGGTCAATCAATTATTGTTGATAATATCTTGTATCAAATACTCGAATATCAACATGTTAAACCTGGTAAAGGCAAAGCTTTTGTTAAAACTAAACTTAAAAATTTATCAAATGGTGGAAACATAGAAAAAACTTTCCGAGCAGATGAAGATGTACAGCAAGCATACATAGATAAACAATCATTTCAATTTCTCTACAACGACTCAGATGAATATTATTTCATGAATAATGAATCATTTGAACAAATTTCAATTGACCGATCTGTTCTGGATGGCCAAGAAATTTTATTAAAACCAAATGAAGAAGTTACTATTGCAATGCATGAAAATAATCCAATAGATATAATCCTTCCTACAACGGTAACTTTGCAAGTTACAAAATCTGAACCTGCAGTAAAAGGTGATTCCGTCAATTCATCTACAAAAGAAGTTACGTGTGAAACTGGATTTACACTACAGGTGCCTATGTTTATAGAGGAAAATGAATTTATAAAAATTGATACTAAAACCTATACTTACATAACTCGAGCATGAAAAATGATTTTAGACATTATTGTCTTGTTTCATTATTTTCATTAGATGAAATTGATGCTGTAAAACTTGTTAATAATGATCTGTCTGATAATCAAGTATTAAGAGCAGAACAATTATTAAAAAATACAAAAGACAATATTGATACAATCTTGAATGTCTTAGAAGAAAATTCGCTTAATTGGAGTGTTGAAAGGATTGGAAAAGCCGAAAAGACTTCACTTATTCTTGGTATATCTGAACTAATGTTAAATCTAACTCCTTTTAAAGTAATAGTTGCTGAATGGACTAAATTAACAGATAAACATGCTTCTTCGGATGGTGCAAAGTTTGTAAATGCTATCCTTGATAATATAAGTAAAAATCATGAATTTACATAAAGAGATACAAGAAATTAAATTAAAAAGAGATCAATTTTTAAAATCGTTCGCTCCAGGTAAAGTAGCAGCAAATGATATTGTAAATGCTTCAAAAGATATTTATTTACAATCAATAAGAGTTCACAAATTCCTTACAAGTAATGGTGAAATAGGGAAGGTCGCTACAGCTAAATTTCTAGATTCAATAGATTTAAATGAAAACACTAAACTATTTGAATTAAACAACTCACAGATAGAAGCCATTATCGAATATGTTGACCGATAAATGATATATATAATTACAGGTCCCTCAGGTGTCGGTAAAAATACAATTATTAATGAATTGTCTAATCATTTAGACTTTTACTTTTCAGTTTCACACACTACAAGGCCACGTAGAGTAAACGAAGTCAATGGTAAAGATTATTATTTTATTTCAGAGGAAGAATTCGAAAATTTAATTAAAAGTGATCAAATGATTGAATACGAGCAATATGGTGATTTTTATTATGGTACCAGTAAGGATGAGCTAGCAAATAATGCCTCAATAATTATTTTAGATCTTGAAGTGAACGGTGCTACGAAACTTTTAGAGGAGAATAATAATTTTAAAGGAATATTTATAGATATAGATGATTATGAACTTATAAATAGACTTAAAAATAGAGGCCATGATGCAGATTTTATTAAAAAACGTATGAAATTAGCTAATTTACAACGAGAAAAAAAAGAGTTGTACCAATACAACGTCGACAATGAGGATATAAAAACTTCCGTTAATCAGATACTTGATATAATATATGAATTGGAGGAATCATGATAAAACCACCTATTGAAGAATTACTAAAAGAAACACCTGGTAGATTTGCATTAGTTATAACTGCTGCACGTAGAGCAAGAAATATTAACTCATACTTTAATCAACTTGGCGAAGGTATTGGTGCATATACACCACCTCAAGTACAAAGTTTAAGTAGAAAACCTCTAACTGTTGCATTTGAAGAAATTGCAGCAGGAAAGGTCGAAGTTTCAGACCAAGATTAATGAAAAAGAAAATACTACTTGGATTATCAGGTAGTGTTGCATGCTCTAAAGCTGAACTGTTTGTAATTAAGAACTCTGAAAAATTTGAGTTTAAATTGCTATCTACTCATAGTGGATTAAATTATCTATCTGAAGAGTTCATTAAATCAAATAATATTTACTCAGATTGGAGTGAATTATCAGGTTCGCCACATATCGAATTAGCTAGATGGGCTGATGAATTTATTATTTATCCTGCATCAGCAAATTTAATATCAAAAATTTCATCTGGAATTGCAGATGATTTACTGACGTCAACAATATTAATGTTTTCTAAACCTATATATATATGCCCAGCAATGCATGAGGAGATGTATATGAATTCCCAAATTCAATCTAATGTTTTAAATTTATCAAACAATCATTATATTGTAGGCCCAAGATACGGAAACTTAGATATTGGCGACAAGGGTTTAGGCAGACTTATAGAGCCGGATGAATTATTGGGAGTACTAAATAAACAAAAAGGTAAAATCATAGTTACTTCAGGACCCACGTATGAAGAAATTGACGATGTAAAAGTTGTAACGAACAAATCATCAGGAAAACAAGGAAGAGCATTAGCAATAGAACTAAGTGCAAGAGGTTATGAAATAATTTATATACATTCTGCTTCTATTGATCATATACCTGGATTAGATAATGTATCATTTCATAGTTCTAATGATTTAAAAAATAAAATTTTAGAAAATATTAATAACACTGATGCAATATTTATGACTGCTGCTGTATCTGATTTTACTGTAAAAAAATCATCCGGAAAAATTAGTAGAAGCAACGGTAATATTACACTTGAATTTATACCTAACGAAGACATCATTGCTACTATCAAATCCTCATATCCAGAAATAAAATGTATTGCATTTTCAGCACAAGTGGATGACGAATTAAATTTTAATAAAATTAATACAAAGAAAGTAGATTATTTAGTAATCAACAATATACTAAAAAATAATTTTGGAAGTGACGCTAACAAAGTGTCGATAATCGATCATCAACATCTTATATTTGAATCTGAAGAATTAGATAAAAATGAAATATCTAGAGATATCCTCAATGCATTAGAGTATTGAAATGTATGTTGATGTAGAGTTAATTTCGAATAATACCTATCAAAATAGTACATTTACATATAAAGTCCCAAATAAGATAAAAGATAAAATTAATGTTGGATCTATTGTTATTGTGCCATTTAGAAATAAAGATTACAAAGCAATAATTGTGTCCACTTCCAACGAATCATTAATCGAAAATCCAAAACCAATAAAAAAATATTTAAAAGTCACTCTTAATAGAAATCAAATTAAGTATCTTCAACAATTAGCAATATCATATCGATTGAATACAGGTATTTTGTTATATAATTTTGTTGATATCTCTACTTTAAAGAAGCAAAAAGTTTTAACTAAACAACAGATAAAAAATATTGCAATAAATGACTTCAATGATTTTGATAACAAACAACACAATGTGTTCTTTGTTCCTTCTTTAAAAATTGGTAAAGAACTTTACAATTATTTATCTGATTACTTAGATATTGATTTTTATCAACGATATGGTGGAAAGGAAGAAATTGATCTATTAAAGAATAATAAATTAAAGAATGTTATTTTACTAAATACAAACTTTGATAAATTAATTATTGATAACAAAACGAACTATTACTTTTATGACTCAAACAACGCTGCATGGAAATTACCAAAACTAAACAATTTTAACGTTGTAGAAGCAGCGTATATAAAAAATAAAATTTTCGGTGGTAATTTTAGTTTTATAAATTACTTTCCAAATTTAGAGTTTCATAATGAAAAGATAGAGATAAATAACAATTTCTCATATGAAATTGAATACTTCTATGGGAATAACATTCAAGATTGTATTGATTTATACACAATTAAAAATAAAGGAGAGCAAAAACATTTCTATTCCAACAACAAACTACCAGATGTTCAACAATTAACTTTTGCTGAAAAATTAACAGAAAAAGAAGTGGAAGGGATTCTTATAGTTAATCCAACATTACTAACTAACAATATATTAAATTCATATAAGGTAATTTATTTACTGTCTCTTTTAAATTACGCTCAACAAAATAATATCAATATTGTAGTATTCTCTACATCTGAAATCGACGTTAATAAAGTACTCAACAGTAAAAATATGACTAAATGGATTATAAAAGAACAAGATACAAGATTAAAATTTGGACCAAGTTTGTTAAACAAAGTATTTACCTTCAACACAACAAAAAAGATTAGCGTTGATAATAGTGAATATATTCGTGGCCCTATTGAATTAAACGATGACTTTTTATATGAAATCAACATAGATTTAAATAAAAGTTATGATTATTTAAAAATTATGAAAATGTTTAAAAATCTTAAAGATTACGAAATAATTAGAGCAAGGTTTATTTAATGTCTGAGATAGTGGTATTTGGACACCCATCATTAACAACAAAATCTGTAAATGTTGAAAATATTGATGACTACATTATTTCGCTAACAAAAAAAATGATTCAGATAATGTATGACGCACCAGGCGTAGGTTTAGCAGCCCCACAAATAGGAATTAATAAAAATATATTTGTATTTGATGCTGGTGATGGTCCTAAAGTAGCAATCAATCCAAAACTTGAAGATTTACAGGGGAGTGTTGTCTATATGGAAGGTTGTTTATCTTTACCAGGTTATTACTGGGATATTGAAAGATATGAATATGCGAAACTGACATGTTTAAATCAAAATGGTGAAGAAGTAACTTATGAAGGTGAAGATTTACTGGGTAGAGTACTGCAGCATGAATATGATCATCTACAAGGCCAATTATTGCTAAAACAACTAAAAAGAAAAGTAAGAAAAGAAGCATTAAAAGAAATCTCTATAAAAGGTTTTCCAGGTGACAAAATATAAATATTTTTTTGGTTCAGATTTTAGGAGCATTCCTTATCTAACTACTATCAATAACTCTGAAGAAGCTATTACTGTAGTAACAACTAAGCCTGTTAGGAGTGGACGAGGAAAAAAACTTGTTGTAAATCCTGTAGAAGAGTTTTGTAAATCAAAAAATATTGAATTTAAATATTTTTCACAAGATGCGGTCTATAGCAATATGGATATAGGTATAAGTGCAAGTTTCGCAAAAATATTTTCTACAAAATTTCTTAAATCAAACAATAGTATTTTTAATATACATTTAAGTTTGTTGCCTGAACTAAGAGGTCCTTCACCAGTTGAAACTGCAATATTAAATAATTACACTACAACGGGATTTACTGTTTTTCATATCGATGAAGAAATAGACACTGGGAGAATTATATTTCAAAAAGGTTTATCTATATCTGATGACGATTATGCATCAAATATATATGAAAGATTATCAAAATGTTTTAATGATAATTATAAAGAAATAGACTTTCTAACCACAGGAAAAGAACAGCCTCAAAATAGTTCTAAAACATCTAAATTTTCAAAAAGCGATTTCAATATAAGTAAAGATTCTCTTTTAAAAGCTAAAACAAAAATCAGAGCATTTAACATAATGGGCCCATCTTTTACTTCGCATAAAAATAAGATTCTGAAGATCCATAGTTATACAGAAGAGAGTAATTCAGAAGGTATAATGTATAAAGAAGGTGTTCTATATCCAGAATATGTAACTCCTGAGGGAAAAAATAAAATGTTATTTCCTGATTATTTAAGAGGCATAAAATGAAAATTTCAGCAAGTATTCAGGCGGCTAATCAATTAGATCTTTTGAATCACATAGATAGCAATAATACAAAATTTGACCAGTTACATATTGATATTACGGATGGACATTTTGCCGAGAATATAAGCATGTCATTTAAAGTCATTGAGATGCTTAAAAACAATACAGATTATTATTTAGATATTCATTTGATGATTAATGACAATCTAAAATATGGAGAAATAGCATTCGACTGTGGTGCAGACTTAGTAACGGTTCATAATGAGTCAACAGAGTTAAAAGACTTTATTAAGCTTTCTGAATTTAATAAAAATATTGGTATAGGACTTTTACCGGGTACATCAAATTCAGAACTTGATGAATATTTAGAATATGCACACTCTGTGTTGTTATTAGGTGTGAATCCTGGATTTTCTAATCAAAGTCAGGCTATTGATTTACCTAAAAAAGTTAATGACTTTAATACAAGTTTTCCTAATTATTCGGGGGAAGTAATTGTGGATGGTGGTGTTAAAAACAAAGATTTAGAAGTATTTGAGAAAATTGGTGTTGATGTAGTAGTACAAGGTGGTGCAATTTTTGGATAATCCTCTGTCATATTTAAACTATTCAAAATTTATGCAGGAAGCAATAATTGCAGCATTAAACACAAAAGCATTTCCAAATCCGAAAGTTGCTGCTGTTCTTACTGACAACAAAGGAAATATAAAGTCTACGGGTGTTCATCATGGCCCAGGCACAAATCATGCTGAAATAGATTTATTAACCAGAACTACTATTGATACGGATGATGTATTATACGTCACTCTTGAACCATGTTTTCATGCTGATAGCTCGCCTTCGTGTGCAGTTGAATTACTCAATACATCATTAAAAAATATTGTTATAGGCGATAAAGATGTTGATCCACGAACTAATGGAAAAAGTATTGAACTATTTAAAAATAAGGGTCTTAATATTCAATTTGAATACAATGCAAATAATTTAATTAATCCTCACTACTTAAACCAAAAAATAAATAAGAAATCAAACACAATAATTGGAAAGATTGCAAGTTCACAAAATAATTATATCTACAATGATCAAACAGAAGATAAATATATATCTAATGATATATCGTTAGCACTTACACACATACTACGTGCGAGTGTTGATGGGATAGCAATAGGGAAAAATACACTTTTAATTGACAGTCCAAAACTTGATGTAAGAAATGTAAATATTAAAGATAGCAATCCAATAAAAATAGTTTTTTGGGGAGCTGATCCAAATATTGACTCACACATATCAAAACATTCAAACATCTATTTTTTAACATCTTTTACACATAAGGCAGATAATGTTATTCCAATAATTGATGAGAATTTTGATTTGAATAAGTTATTTAAAAATTTAAACATCAATTCATTGTTAATTGAAGGTGGTAACTACATACACAAATACTTCACAGCTAATGCACTATATGATAAGTTTTATTGGTTTAAAAGTACAAACAATATACATAGTGGAGTTAAATTGAGCAATGAAGTTATTGAGTCATTAAAAAATAAATATAAACCAATTAATAAATTTCTTCTTAAAGATAATCAATTAACAACATATACTTGTATGTAATGTTTACTGGGATTATTAACGATATAGGTACAGTTGTAGATCTAAATGAAGATATTTTAACTGTTAGTTTTAATAACAACATTTACACAAATTTAGATCCAGGTACAAGCATTGCAATTGACGGGTGCTGCTTGACTCTGAAAGAATATAGAGATGGAAATTTAGTTTTTCAAGTGTCAAATGAAACATTTACCAGAACAGCTTTGAACAATAATCATTGTGGATTTGTTAATTTAGAGCTTCCAGCAACACTAGATAGTTTTTTAAGCGGTCATATAGTCCAGGGACATGTAGATTCAACAGTAAATATTCATGAAATTAATGAACTTGAAAATAATATGTGGAACTTCAAATTTAAAGATGCAAGTAGTAAATATATTGTTGATAAAGGATCCATAACGATTAATGGTATTTCATTGACTATAGTTAACCCTGTCAAAGATATGTTTGAAGTTGCTGTAATAGATGAAACATATAATAGAACAAACTTAAAGCATTTAAATATTGGTAGTGCAGTTAACGTTGAATACGACATAATAATAAAATATCTAGAGAAAATTAATCATGATAACTGATATAAAAAATATTATTAAATCATTTAAAGATGGCGAGATGATCATCCTTGTTGATGATGAAGATAGAGAAAATGAAGGTGATTTAATTATTTCAGCTGAGCATTTAACTGCTGAACACATAAATTTTATGATTACATTTGGTAAGGGTTTAGTTTGTGCGCCAATATCATCCAAAATTTCTAAAAAATTAGAACTTCCATTAATGCAAGGTGTAAATAATGAAATGCAGACTGCATACACTGCTTCAGTGGATTTAAAAGGTAACGGAGTAACAACTGGAATATCAGCTGATGATCGTCATAAAACTATAAAAGGTTTATTAGATGAAAACTCTACTAGAGATGACTTTAATGTTCCCGGTCACATATTTCCTTTACAAGCAATGGATGGTGGTGTACTAAGGCGCGCTGGACACACAGAGGCAGCAATAGACCTTTGCAAACTTTCAGGACACAGTGAAGTTGCTGTTATTTGTGAAATTATAAATAAAGATGGTTCCATGGCAAGAATGGATGATCTAATTGAGTTTTCAAAAATTCACAATATTAAAATTGGTACAATCAAAGATCTTATTCAACACAGATTAGATAGTTCAAACCCTGTTGAATTTGTATCGAAATCAAAAATCCCTACTCATTATGGAGAGTTTACAGGTCATGTCTATAAAGATACTGTAGACAATACTGAACATATTGCATTAACATTTGGAGATTATCTCGATAACGAAGACACAATGGTTAGAGTTCACTCAGAGTGTTTAACTGGAGATACTTTATTTTCTTCAAAATGTGATTGTGGTTCTCAGCTATCTAATGCTTTAAACACTATTTCCAAAAATGGAAGTGGTGTTCTCTTGTACATGAGAGGTCACGAAGGAAGAGGTATTGGATTAGGCAACAAAATAAAAGCATACTCACTTCAAGATGAGGGGGAAGATACTGTAGATGCAAATCTTAAACTTGGTTTCAAAAACGATCAACGAGATTATGGAACCGGTGCATTAATTTTAAGATCACTTGGAATTGAGAAAATGAACTTATTGACTAACAATCCATCTAAGAGAGCTGGACTTGAAGGTTATGGCCTAAGTATAACAAAAAGAACGCCGTTACTTGGGCAAACAACACCAGAAAATGAAAAATATCTTGAAACTAAAGAATCAAAAATGGGACACGTATTCAATGAAGAATAAGGTAGCCATAGTTGCAGCAAACTATTACGAAAATATAACTAATGATTTAGTTGATGGTGTTAAAAATAATCTTAATGAAAGTTTTGATACGAGTACATACTTTGTAGATGGTGCATGGGAAATAATATATAAAATTAACGATCTTACAGAGAATGACTCTATAGATAAATTTGTTGCTATTGGTGTAATTATAAAAGGTGACACAGATCACTATGAATATATATCAAAAGGTGTGGTTGATGGATTAATTAATCTAACTATTAAAAATAATATTTACATTGCAAACTGTGTATTAAATGTATTGAGCATGGATCAAGCAATAGCCAGAACTAAAGGTTCTAAAAATAAAGGGATTGAAGCCGCTTCAGCTTTAAATAATCTTTTTGTATAAATAAATTAATAATTAGCTATAATTATCTCAAGCGAACAATGTTCCACCCACTGTGAACAATAGTGAGGTAGTAAAACAGCTTCGTGCTGTTTTTTTTATTGGAAGGAGAAAATATACCTGAATTAAAGATAAACGAAGGAATTCGTGCAAAGAAATTACTTGTTATTGCACCAGATGGTGTTCAAATTGGTGAACTAGAACTAAAAAAAGCACTAATTGTAGCTGAACAACTAGATCTAGATTTAGTAGAAGTATCGCCTGAGAGTAAACCGCCAGTCGCAAGACTAATGGATTATGGAAAATACAAATATGAACTTGCTCAGAAAGCAAAAGAATCAAGAAAGAAACAAGTAAAAATTTCAGTTAAGGAAATTCAACTTAAACCTAAAATCGATACAAATGATTTCAAAATTAAGTTAAATAAGTCACGAAAATTTCTTGATTCGGGGGATAAGGTTAAATTCACTATGAGATTTAGAGGAAGAGAAGCAGAACATCCAGAGTTTGGCCAGAAAGTTTTAGATAATTATATTGAAGAACTAAGTGATATAGCAATGGTTGAGTCTACCTCAAGTCCTGATGGAAAGTCTTTATCAATGGTGCTTGCACCTTTAGGAGGAAAAAAATGAAACAAAAAACTCATAAAAGTATGAAAAAAAGAGTAAAAGTTACTGGAACTGGTAAATATATGAGGCGTAGATCCCACAGATCTCACTATAAGTTGGCTAAAAGTTCTGGTACTTGGAAAAGGTTAAAGCGAGATGTTGAAACATCCAGTGGTGACAGTAAGAAAATCAGAAAGTTGTTAGGTTAACATGGTACGTATTAAAAGTTCTGTTCAAAGTAAAAAATCTAAGAAAAAAGTTTTAAAGAAAGCTAAAGGTTACACAGGAGCTAGAAGCAAAAGACTAAGAGCTGCAAAAGAACAAGTTATGCACGCAGGTGCTGACTCTTTTACACACAGAAAAGATAAGAAATCTGATTACAGAAAGTTATGGATTTCAAGAATAAATGCAGCTTCAAGACAACATAATCTCGCTTATTCTAAGTTTATTAATGGTTTAAATAACGCAGGTATTAAAGTCGATAGAAAAATACTCGCAGACTTAGCTGTAAATGATCCTAAAGGTTTTAAAAAACTTGTTGATCTTGCTAAGAAAAATTTAAATGCCTGAATTAAATTTCGATAAAGTATTAGCATCTCTCAAACTACGATTAGACGAAGTTATTGATGAATCAGAGTTTGATGAGGTTTTAAAAGAATATGCAGGAAAAGAATCATTACTTTCCGCTGAAAGAAAAAATTTATCTAACCTTTCTAATGAAGACAAAAAAGTTTACGGTGAAACTTTAAATAGTGTAAATAAATCAATCGTTACAAATATAAAAAAAGCTAAAGAAGAATTTATAGCTAATAAATATGCTTCATTAGAAGATGAAGAAAATGAAGATATAACAATAGATTGGATCACTAAAACTGGAACTCATAGACATATTCTTTCACAAGTTATGGATGAGGTTGTAAACATTTTTGCTTCAATAGGATATAAAGTAGCTTATGGACCAGAAGTTGAAACATCTTGGCACAACTTCGATGCATTAAACACACCAGACTGGCATCCTGCACGATATGAATCTGACACTCTTTATACAGATAATGATTTGGAGACTTTACTGAGAACTCAAACTAGCACTGTACAGATTAGACATATGGAAGAAAATGACCCACCTGTTTATATTGTTGCTCCAGGTAGAGTTTTTAGATCAGACCAACTTGATGCTACTCATTCACCTGTTTTTCATCAACTAGAAGGTCTAGCAATTGATAAAAACTTAAAATTTACAGATCTTAAAGGCACATTAGAGTACTTTGTTAAGCAGTTTTTTGGTGAGGATATTGAAACAAAATTTATTCCACATTTTTTTCCTTTTACTGAACCCTCTGCTGAGGTTCTAGTCAAGTGGAAAAATGGCGAATGGTTAGAAATATTAGGATGTGGAATGGTAGATCCAAATGTATTAAATCATGTCGGTTATTCAGATGAATATCAAGGATTTGCCTGGGGAGTAGGTATAGAAAGACTAGCTATGCTTAAGTACCAAATTGACCACATTAAAAACTTTTATGACAATGATTTAAGATTTTTGGAGCAATTTTAATGAAAATATTAAAATCTTGGTTAAATGATTGGATAGATATTGAAACTATCAGTACAGATGATATATCTGAAGCACTAGAATCACTAGGATTTGAAATTGAGTCTAGGACAGATAAAACTCCGAACTACAAAAATATAACGGTTGGCAAAGTATTAGAAATATACGAACACCCAAATGCTGATAAAGTTCGAGTTACTAAAGTTGATGTAGGTTCAAAAACATATGAAATAGTTTGTGGGGCTTGGAACTTTGAAGTTGGTGCAGTTGTACCTGTAGCGTTACCTAAAAGTGAAATTAAAGATGGATTTAAAATTGATAAACGAGATATACGTGGTGTTGAATCTAATGGGATGATATGTTCAGCTTCAGAACTTGATTTATGGGATGATCATGCAGGGATTTTAAAACTTCCAGATGAAATAAAATTAGGTTCAGATTTTTCAAAAATATACAACTCTACTGATACCTTATGGGAAATTGGTGTTACTCCAAATAGGGGGGACTGTATGTCACATTTAGGAATCGCTAGAGAACTATCTAATTATTTCAATCTTACACTTAAAGAAAATTCACAAGCGCTTAAATCTAACATTGAAAGTTTAATAAAAGTTAACAGTGGCAAAATAAAAGCGTGTAATTCATACCAATCAATTGAAATTGAAAATTTTACTTTAAGTGATTCAAATTTAAATATAAGGTACAGACTTTCATCTATTGGTGTCCGCGTTATTAATAATGTTGTAGATTACACCAATTACGTACTTCACGATATTGGTCAGCCCTTGCATGCATTTGATAGAGATAAATTATTTGGAACCATTTCTGTCAGATTCGCAAAAGATAAGGAAAATCTGAAAACATTAGATGAACAAGAGAGAAAGTTAACCTCTGAAGATTTAATTATTACAGATAATGATAAGCCAATTGCACTTGCAGGTGTTATGGGAGGGTACGATACCGAAGTCACTGATACAACTACCAATCTTTTAATAGAGAGCGCTTATTTTGATAAAGTATCGATTATGAAAACGTCGAGAAGATTAAATCTAATATCAGATGCATCAATCAGATTTGAAAGAGGTATTGATTTTAATTTGCAAAAACAGGGGCTACAGAGATTCGTTAATCTTTTTGAAAACGATCAGGAAATAAATTATTCAAACATAATAGATAGCAGTAAAAATGGAATTACTTATGATTCAATATCATTCGAAAAAAATGAAATAGAACAAATATTAGGAGTAAAGCTAGATGATAATTTTATTAGAAACACTTTGATAAAACTACAAATTGAATCAGAAGTTTCTGATAAAAAAATCAAGTTCGAATCTCCTTCATGGAGATACGATTTGGAAAGACCAATAGATCTCATCGAAGAACTTGCTAAACATTATGGGTTTAACAATTTTGAATCAACACTTCCAATAGGTAATAACCTAAACTCAACGGGGGACTACTGGGATAAACGTATTTATTTATCTGAAAAATTATCATCAACAAATTTTTATGAAATTCAAACACTTTCATTCACTGATTCATTATCAAACGAATTATTCACGCCTGAAAAAAAATCTGTAAGCGTGATAAACCCCATAGATCAAACACAAGAAAATTTAAGAACAAATTTACTTACATCATTAATAAATACATATAAATTTAACCTTGAAAGCAATGGTAAGTCACATAGGTATTACGAAATTAATAATGTATACGATGATTCAAAACATAAGAAATTTAAGATGATACCAAATCAAGAATACTCTCTTGGTTTACTCATACCTGAAAATGAAACAGTGGAAGACCGTAAAAGAAAAACAAAAACAAATAACATAAATTCTCTAGCCAATGCTATTAAAAACCTTTTTCCCTCTTCTGAATTAGAGCACCTTACTCGACCAGGGTTTCATAAGAATTATTCATATTTAATAAAACTTGATAATAAGATTTTAGGATTTATGGGTAAACTTTCTTACAAAATTCAATCTGAGTTAGAACTACATGATTCACTTTATATTGCACAAATTAACACAGAGAACTTTAATATTGACCAATTGAAAGTTTTAACATATAAGCCATTATCTGCTTATCCATTCATTAAATTTGATCTATCTTTTTCTGTCCCTAATGATTTTCAAGCTTCTGATTTAATTAATTGCATTGAATCTATTCTCAGCGGCAACGAAAACAATATATCTATTTTTGACAATTTTACAAATGAGAAAACAAGAAATTTAGGAATTAGAATAGTAACAAGAAGTTATGAGAAAACTTATACAGAAACAGAAAGTACTGAAATTTTAGAAATGATAGTTAAGGAAGCTGAGTCTAAATTTAAAATTAAACTAAACAAAAAAGGATGAGAATGCAACCTAACGGATTAAATAATAGGGTCTTAAAAACTCTTTCACAGTCAGCTCCTAAAGCTGCTGTAGATTTGCTTGGGATGAGAATTTCTACATCTATTAATGATAAATTTGTTGAAATTATGATTACTGAAACTGAGGCTTATGGTCGTAAATCTACAGACAAAATGGCACTCTTAAACACTTATAAAAATGTTCCAACTTCAATTACGCTTGGTCCACCACACGTTGCAGTATTAAAATCTTATGGTTCGAACAGAGGACTCTTTCTTCTTTGTGGAAAAAAAGGTTCAGCAGAAGCTGTTCTTATAAGATCTTCACTAATACTTCTTGGTAAAAAACATATTGAAAAAAGAAGAAAAACAAAAATGAAATTTGATAAATTAAATGGACCAGGAAACATTACAAAAAGTCTAGGCATTGATCATAAACTTGATGGAGAAAATATTTTATCTGGAATTATAAATTTATCTCCCCGAATACATCCTTTAGATAAAGCAGTTGCAAAGCAAAGAAAAAATGCAAAAAGGAACGACAAACATCTTTGGCGTTATTCATTGATATTAAAATGAAATATTTACAGGACCGTGCGAGTGCTATAAGTCCAAAGGAAGACTTTGAAAACTTACTAAATTCAAAAAAATCGTTGCGTATCAAACTAGGAGTAGATCCGACAGCTCCTGATGTAACATTAGGGTGGTATGCCATTTTAAGAGCGCTAAGAAAATTTCAAGAGTATGGACATACTGCTGTTCTTATTTTAGGTGAATTTACAGCGCAGGTGGGAGACCCATCTGGCAAGTCAGAAACGAGATCAAAATTAGAATCAGATGAAATTAATAAGAATTCAAAAGGTGTACTCCCAATTATTGAAAAAATATTGCACAAAGAAAATCTTGAAATAGTATCAAACAATGATTGGCTTTCAAAACTTACTACCTCAGATTTAGTTAATCTATCTTCGTCAACCACATTAGCCCAGATGCTTGAGAGGGAAGATTTTTCATCTAGGTATAAAAATAATTCACCAATATCGTTAATGGAATTCTTTTATCCACTTTTTCAAGGTTATGATTCAGTTGCGGTAAAAGCTGATATTGAGATTGGAGGGCATGATCAACTATGGAATCTAATGCTCGGTAGAGAAGTTCAAAAATTTTATTCTATGAACCCACAAGTTGCTATGACTTTTCCTCTTTTAGTTGGTACAGATGGAAAAAAGAAAATGTCACAATCTTTAAATAACTACATTTCAATAACTGACACACCTGAAAATATTTATGGCAAAATTATGAGTATCCCCGATGAAATTATGTGGGAGTACTTTACAATGCTCACTGATCTTGAATTAGGAGAAATCAATGAATTAAAAAATTCAATTGATAAAGATAAAGAAAACCCATTTGAAATAAAAAAAATACTAGGAAAATTTATAGTCACTGAATTATATGATGGTAAATTAGCGGATAATGCTCGAACTTCTTTTGAAAATGTCACAATAAATAAAAATACTCCAGATGAAATAGATTCATACAAAGCTCCTGATGAAAAAACCTTGCACTTACCTAAAGTATTTACTGATTTGGGCATTACAAAATCAAATTCTGAAGCACGTAGGTTAATAAATGCAGGCAGTTTTAAAGTCGATGACCAAAAATTCACAGAACTTGACGTAGAAACTGATAAATTATTAAACAAAACTCTTCAATTAGGTAAAAGAACTTTTTTTACATTTATTTAATTTTTTTTACACACTTAATCACGGTTCTGTTACTGTATATATTACGAAAAAAATTGGCTTTTTGACAACTGAGTAAAGTATGAACGCCGGTAGTGCAGATAGAAATATCTAGCACTCTTTTTTTGTCAACTTTTAACTAAGTTGATTCAACTTTTTTAGTTGAAATGGGTAAAACCCATGTTGATTCTTTGGTCAGATTTAAATTATTCAAAGATTATGTTGGAGAGTTTGATCCTGGCTCAGGACGAACGCTGGCGGTGCGCCTTATGCATGCAAGTCGAGCGAAGCTTTTCAGTAGTTTACTACAGAAAATGACTGAGCGGCGAACGGGTGAGTAACGCGTGAGCAATCTACCTTAGTTACAGGGATAGCCCGAGGAAACTCGGATTAATACCTGATATTCTTTATTTCTCGCATGAGAATAAAAGGAAAGGTCAGCCGAACTAAGATGAGCTCGCGTTCTATCAGCTAGTTGGTGAGGTAAAAGCTTACCAAGGCTACGACGGATAGCTGGTCTGAGAGGACGATCAGCCACACTGGGACTGAGACACGGCCCAGACTCCTACGGGAGGCTGCAGCAGGGAATATTGTGCAATGAACGAAAGTTTGACACAGCGACACCGCGTGTGGGATGACGGATCTAGGTTTGTAAACCACTTTCAGGAGGGAAGAAAATGACGGTACCTCCACAAGAAGCCCCGGCCAACTACGTGCCAGCAGCCGCGGTAATACGTAGGGGGCGAGCGTTGTCCGGATTTATTGGGCGTAAAGAGCTCGTAGGCGGTTCAACAAGTCGGTCGTGAAAGTTCAGGGCTCAACCCTGAAATGTCGATCGATACTGTTGTGACTAGGATACGGTAGAGGTGAGTGGAATTCCGAGTGTAGCGGTGAAATGCGTAGATATTCGGAGGAACACCAATTGCGAAGGCAGCTCACTGGACCGCTATCGACGCTGAGGAGCGAAAGCTAGGGGAGCAAACAGGATTAGATACCCTGGTAGTCCTAGCTGTAAACGATGGATACTAGACGTAGGAACTGGATTGACGGTTTCTGTGTCGTAGCTAACGCGTTAAGTATCCCGCCTGGGGAGTACGGTCGCAAGACTAAAACTCAAAGGAATTGACGGGACCCCGCACAAGCGGCGGAGCATGCGGCTTAATTCGATGATACCCGTAGAACCTTACCTGGACTTGACATATAGGGTCAAGCTATAGAGATATAGTGTGCATTAGCGCCCTATACAGGTGGTGCATGGCTGTCGTCAGCTCGTGTCGTGAGATGTTGGGTTAAGTCCCGCAACGAGCGCAACCCCTGTCCTATGTTGCCAGCATTTAGTTGGGGACTCATAGGAGACTGCCGGTGATAAACCGGAGGAAGGTGGGGACGACGTCAAGTCATCATGCCCCTTATGTCCAGGGCTGCACGCATGCTACAATGGCAAGTACAACGAGTCGCAATACCGCGAGGTGGAGCAAATCTCTTAAAGCTTGTCTCAGTTCGGATAGGAGTCTGCAACTCGACTCCTTGAAGTTGGAGTCGCTAGTAATCGCAAATCAGCAAAGTTGCGGTGAATACGTTCTCGGGGTTTGTACACACCGCCCGTCAAGTCACGGAAGTCGGCAATACCCGAAGCCAGTGGTCTAACCCTTTTAGGGAAGAAGCTGTCGAAGGTAGGGTCGGTAACTGGGACTAAGTCGTAACAAGGTAGCCGTACGGGAACGTGCGGCTGGATCACCTCCTTTCTAAGGAGCATAGAACTTCGGTTCTAAGGTCAATCGTCGGTTGTCTACAAGACTGATACTTTACTCAGCTGTGAAAAAGTCAAATTGGCTTTTTGAAAATTGTATAGCAAGCGCAATTGCAAAGTATTCATATAGTTCAAGCTACTAAGGGCTATTGGTGGATGCCTTGGCGCTGGAAGCCGATGAAGGACGTGGAAGACTGCGAAAAGCTACGGGAAGCTGTCAAACAAGCTTTGATCCGTAGATGTCCGAATGGGGAAACCCAATTTATTTTAATAAATTACTCCTACCTGAATATATAGGGTAGGTAGAGGGAACTAGGGGAAGTGAAACATCTCAGTACCTAGAGGAAAGGAAAGCAAAAGCGACTCCCTGAGTAGCGGCGAGCGAAACGGGAAGAGCCTAAACCAAATTAATGTCAAGACTGATGTCGTTGTTTTTTTGGTGTTGTGGGGCCCTTTAGAAAGAGCATCAGATCTTTCAATAAGTTACAAATACTTAGATTAGAAAAATTAACTGGAAAGTTAAACCATAGAGTGTAATAGTCACGTATTCGAAAATCTATCTACTTATTAAGGCCACCCCGAGTATCAAGGAGGATATTCCTTGTGAATCTGCGAGGACCACCTCGTAAGGCTAAGTACGACCAGCGACCGATAGTGAACAAGTACCGTGAGGGAAAGGTGAAAAGAACCCCGGCGAGGGGAGTGAAATAGTACCTGAAACCAATAGCTTACAAGCAGTAGGAGGGATATTTATATCCTGACTGCCTGCCTTTTGAAGAATGAGCCTACGAGTTATCTGTATGTGGCAAGGTTAAGGAGTAAATCCGTAGCCGCAGCGAAAGCGAGTTTTAATAGAGCGTCTAGTCGCATGCAATAGACCCGAAGCCAAGTGATCTATCCATGGGCAGGGTGAAGCGGAAGTAAGATTTCGTGAAGGCCCGAACCCACTGATGTTGCAAAATCAGGGGATGACCTGTGGATAGGGGTGAAAGGCCAATCAAACTTGGTGATAGCTGGTTCTCTCCGAAATGTCTTTAGGGACAGCGTTATATGTTTCGCTTTGGAGGTAGAGCACTGATTGATCTAGGGGGCCAACAAGCTTACCAAACTCAGTCAAACTCCGAATGCCAAAGTGTATAAATATAGCAGTGAGCCTATGGGGGATAAGCTCCATAGACGAGAGGGAAACAACCCAGATCATCAGCTAAGGCCCCTAAATGTATGTTAAGTGTGAAACGATGTGAGAGTGTTCAGACAGCCAGGAGGTTGGCTTAGAAGCAGCCATTCCTTTAAAGAGTGCGTAACAGCTCACTGGTCGAATGTTCTCGCGCGGAAAATGTAACGGGGCTAAACATACTGCCGAAGCTATGGGATCTTACTAATCTTGATATTTATATCCAGGAGGTAAGATCGGTAGGAGAGCGTTGTATGGACAGCGAAGCAGCAACGTAAGTTAGTTGTGGAGACCATACAAGTGAGAATGTAGGCATGAGTAGCGAAGGAAGAGTGAGAATCTCTTCCGCCGAATGTCCAAGGGTTCCTGGGGAAGGTTCGTCCGCCCAGGGTTAGTCGGGACCTAAGGCGAGGTCGAGAGACGTAGTCGATGGATAACAGATTGATATTTCTGTACCACTAATAACACGCCCAAATCGAATATATGTTGCTAAGGAAAGCCCTTCGGGGCCTACCGACCCACATATTACTAGATTAGCGATGGAGCAACGGAGAAGGATAGATGAACCCAGGCGATGGTTGTCCTGGGGTAAGTGAGTAGGGTAGTTAATAGGCAAATCCGTTAACAATAAACCTGAGACACGATGCCGAGCCGCTTTTAGGCGAAGTCATTGATTCCATACTTCCAAGAAAAACTTCTAGTTAGTTTTATTAGTGCCCGTACCCCAAACCGACACAGGTGGACAAGTAGAGAATACTAAGGCGAGCGAGAGAACTCTGGTTAAGGAACTCGGCAAAATAGTTCCGTAACTTCGGGAGAAGGAACGCCCAAGTAAAGTGATTAATTAACTTTATAAGCTTGAAAGGGCCGCAGTGATCAGACTCAAGCGACTGTTTATCAAAAACACAGGAGGATGCAAAGTTCTAATACAACGTATATCCTCTGACACCTGCCCGGTGCTGGAAGGTTAAGTGGAGAGGTTAGCTTCGGCGAAGCTTTGAAATTAAGCCCCAGTAAACGGCGGCCGTAACTATAACGGTCCTAAGGTAGCGAAATTCCTTGTCGGGTAAGTTCCGACCTGCACGAATGGTGTAACGATTTGAGTACTGTCTCAACCAGAGACTCGGCGAAATTGCAATGTGAGTAAAGATGCTCACTATGCGCGACAGGACGGAAAGACCCCGGAACCTTTACTGCAACTTGATATTGAATGTTGGTATGCAGTATGCAGGATAAGTGGGAGACTTTGAAACAATGGCGCTAGTCATTGTGGAGTCATCCTTGAGATACCACTTTCTTCATATTGACCTTCTAACCTAGATCCGTTATCCGGATCAGGGACATTGTCTGGTAGGCAGTTTCACTGGGGCGGTGGCCTCCAAAAAAGTAACGGAGGCGCTCTAAGGTCACCTCAGCGTGGACGGCAATCACGCATTGAGTGTAAGTGCAAAAGGTGGCTTGACTGTGACACACACAAGTGAAGCAGGTACGAAAGTAGGAACTAGTGATCCCATGGTTGCATGTGGGTGCGCCATGGCTCATCGGCTAAAAGGTACTCCGGGGATAACAGGCTTATACCCCCCAAGAGTCCATATCGACGGGGGTGTTTGGCACCTCGATGTCGGCTCTTCTCATCCTGGGGCTGGAGCAGGTCCCAAGGGTTAGGCTGTTCGCCTATTAAAGAGGAACGCGAGCTGGGTTCAGAACGTCGTGAGACAGTTCGGTCCCTATCCGTCGCGCACGTAAGAAATTTGAAGAAAGTTGTCCCTAGTACGAGAGGACCGGGATGAACGATCCGCTGGTGTGCCAGTTGTTCTGCCAAGAGCACGGCTGGTTAGCTACGATCGGAAAGGATAAGCGCTGAAAGCATCTAAGTGCGAAGCCCCTTCTAAGATAAGATTTCTCATCGGGTTAACCGATTAAGACTCCTTATAGAACATGAGGTTGATAGGTCAGAAGTGTAAGTACAGTAATGTATGTAGCTGACTGATACTAATAAGTCGAGGGCTTGAGCTGAATACTGAGCTTGAGCGCTTGCTATAGAATTTTTAAGAAGTAGATTTGCGGTGGTGATAGCAATGGGGATACACCCGTTCCCATTCCGAACACGGAAGTTAAGCCCATTAGCGCCGATGGTACTTGGGGGGCAACCCCTTGGGAGAGTAGGACACTGCCGACTTTTAATGAAGAGCCCCTAGGAAACTAGGGGTTTTTCTATTTTGTTAAATAGTTTCTAATACCCTGTATTTGCATTTCAAAATGTGAATTGTTTATATAATTATTAATTGTATTATCATCTATTCCTAAAACTTTATAATTTGAGCCTAACCATTCAGTTAATAATTTTGCTGCTTCAGAATCAGAAAGAGTTGGTAAATTACTTACAAATTTTATCCAAACTTCAATACTTTCTTTAGCATTTTCAATTAGTAAATATGGTTTATCGTGGATACCAAAATGTGCAAGAGCTAAATATTTTAAGTCTAATTTGCTTAATTTGTCTAAAGTATCAAATAGTACTTCTTTATTGAAGTCAGGTGGTGGTAAATTAGGTTGAACAAAATCACCATGTGGATATATTAAACCTAGTGTGTCACCCATAAATAATGTTCCTGAATATTCATCATAAAATGTATAGTGATGTTTTGCGTGTCCTGGACTATAGAATGCTTGTAAGTTTCTTTGGTTACCAAGACTTATCATTTGTTCATTCTTTAAGGTGTGTATATTTTGTACGGGAGTAGGTTTTATTTCTCCCCAATTTTCTTTTAACCATTCCTCTGTATAAATACTTGAAACAGCTTTCCAAAGTTTTTCAGGATTTGGCAAATGCTTCAATCCAAGTTCATGTATGTATACAAAGTGATTTTTATATTTTTCTACTAAATGACCTACACCACCTATATGGTCTAAATGTAAATGAGTCATTGCAGATCTATTTACGTTATTTATTCCTAATGATTCTAAACTGCAAATCAAATATGCGAATGAATTAGATGGCCCAACTTCTATAAGTATTGGATCAGTTGAATCAATATAGTAACAAGACATCCTGCCAGGTTTGTCTTCCATGAAAACATCTATTTGATATACGTCATTTGAAAATTTTTTTATGTCTTGTTTCATTTACATATACATTTTTGCATAACAAACTTATAAACTACAATGTTTAAATGAAAGTTTCTTTAGCGAGCACTTCTGAATATAGCTCAAAAGCAGCAGAATCTATAAGTGATTTGGACCCAAACGCTGCAGATGTACTAATAACAAGTGTATTAACGTCAATGGTAACTGATTTAGGTGTTGTATCACCAACTGCTTCAGGCTTGTTGTCATATTATAATTCAAAAACTAACTCAACTAATACAATCGATGGATACTTTGTAGCTCCAGAATTGTTTAATGGAAATGATCATATTGAACATAGGATTTCTATGACATATGGAGGGTATGTTGAAACATGTAAAGGTGGTAATACATTTGCAATACCTGGAATTTACAAAATTTTAGATTATGTATACAGGAATTTTGCTTCATTACCGTTAAATGAATTGATGGAATATCCAATTACTATCGCAAAAGAAGGATTCACCTTAACACAACCGACAAAAGATTATTTCATACATTCATTAGAACCCATGTTTATGTGGCATGAAAATTCTAAAATCGTATTGTCAGAAGTAAGCAAAGATCTTGATAGTGGGATAGTAAAGCTTGAAAAATTGAGTGATACCTATGAACATATTTCTATTGAGGGTTTTAATGATTTTTATGTTGGAGATGTATCAAAGTCTATACTCCAAACCGTTCAAATAGAAGGTGGTCATGCAACCTCTGCAGATTTTAGTAAATATGAACTTATTGAAAATAATAAATTTACTACAAAATATAATGATTTAAATCTTACGGGTCATTCAGGTCCTTCTATCGGAGGCTTAATGGTGTTGAAATATTTAGATGCTTTAACTTCAAATTCTGAAAATATGATGAAATTACTTCAAAATGTATACATTGACAGAGAAAATAATTATGAGTTTTTTGGTAATAGGAAAGAATATATCAGTAATGAAATAAAAAAAGTTACTCAATCACCATCTACAATTCAAGTAAACACCTCAGATGACTCCAACAACCATTATTCAATTACATTTTCTAGTGGGTATGGTTCAGGAGTTTTATGTCCTAATACAGGAATGTATTTTAATAATTCACTAGGAGAAATAGAATTAAACCCTCAAGGTTTCTTAGGGGACACTAAAGGAGATAGACTAATTTCAAATATGAGTCCATTAATTATTGAAACTAGAGATGGTATAACAACTATAGGTTCACCAGGAGCTGATAGGATAAGTTCAGCAATTGCACAAGTTCTTATTAATTATTCAAAAAACAATAACTGGCAAGAATCAATTGATAAGCCACGGTTTCATGTAAATGGAGATGGATCCGTGCGTGCAGAACCAGAGTCTTTGAAAAATCAACACGATATTACTTTAACTGATGAATATGACATGTATTTTGGTGGTGTTTGTGTTTCTGGACTTTATAATGATGTTTTTTCTATAGGTGATAAGAGAAGAGGAAATGTATCTTGGAAAAATTAAGTAATCTGGAACATAAATTTTTATTTTACTTTGGTTTTTTAGTTGTAATTATATTTATAAGTCTGTCCTATTGGCAGTTCAATAGCTATTTACAAGATAAAGATATAATTCAAAAAATTGTCAATACTGAAAACCCAGCACCAGTTACTTTATCTGACCTTTACTCTAACAATCAGGAGGTCATTTTTGAATATAATAACGTCGAAATTATCGATGGAGATGAACTAGAGATAGTTAAATCTTGGCATTTACGATCAAGAGTGCATAATGGAGTAAATGGATATCATTTAGTGACTTTATATAGAGACAATATTGCAAAACGTAATATTTTAGTGAAAAATGGATGGGTGCCATTAGATAAAAATATTGATAGAACCTTTCTTAATGAAAAAACTATATTTATTGGTCGTTTAATTAAATATGATAGGCAGACGTTTGGTCAGGATGATATTCCTAATTCTGAATACTTATTTAGAGTTGATAAAGAATTTATAGAAAATGAAACACAAACAAATTTACCTAATTTTTATATTACATTGACTGAGTCGTGTGGAAGTGGGGTAGAGTGTATTAATTTAACTGACCCTTATGATGCGCCTCATCTCAGTTATTCTTTTCAGTGGTTATTTTTCGCATTTTGTTTAATTATTGTTATCTTGAGGAAAAATAAAATAATATGATTAAAGAACTTCAATTAGATGGTTTTAAATTATCTTATACATCTGAAGGTGAGGGGAGTGATGTTCTTTTGTTGCATGGCTTTCCTTCAAATATGTTCTTTTGGAATAATATTAAGAATGATTTATTGAGTAACTATAGAGTGACAGTTGTTGAACAAAGAGGTTATCCATTATCATCGCTTGAAAATGCAAAAAACACCGACTTTAATATCGAATTCTTATCCAAAGATATTGAATACTTAATTGATGTACTAAATTTAAATAGAAATTTAATTATTGTAGGACATGATTGGGGTTCTATTGTAGCGTGGGCGATTGTCTCAAGAGGATACGTTGACATCAAAAAAATGATATCCATATCAGGTGGTACAGAGTTTCCATCTTCAGAAATATATAAAAAATTAATATTTAAAAAAGGGAATCACTATATAACTAGCTTTCAAGAACCATATTCTTCAAATATAGC
>CACPPU010000007.1:0-44057 GCA_902635945.1 uncultured Candidatus Actinomarina sp.
ACAGAAAGATATAAGCAAAAGATATATCACTAGTTTTTTCATCTTAATACATGGTTGTGTATGTCAAGTGGTGTGGATAATGTGTAGCATGGTAATTTTTCCATAATCGATAATCGAGTTGAGGTATTATGATTGCTTTGTCCTCAGGTCTCCTTTTGTTTATGCTTTCTGTCAAAAGGGCTGTTGTGTAAATTGATGCTATCCTAATTTCAATTTCTTCATCAGTATCTCGCTCTAGTAATACTCCACTTTTAATTTTTTTATCTAATTGAGGACTATAAGCAGTAATGTTTTTCAAATTTAAAGCAACTGGGATTATGTAGTCAGCAAAAGCTGTCATGGAGTTCATATCTTCTATTTTGAAGTAATTTGACCCAGAGAGTTCAGCGTGAATTACCCAGAATGCTAGTTGAGCTAATTTGTAAAATTTAACGTTGCTCTCTTTAAACTGTGATGAATCATCAAATCTTGGAAATTCTTCGATTAATCTTTCTATCAAGCCACCTCCGTCTGAATAAAGTTTTTTTGGCCCATTGTTGATAAAATTTATCCAATCACCTTCATAGCTATCTACAAGTTTTTGTCCTACTTCATTTAATATTTCGACTCGTTCTTTCAACATAGGCATTTCAATATTTCCTACAAAAATATTTTTCAGCTGATGGAGAGAAATACTGGCCATTTCATTACCATCTGTTAATTTAATTCCTGAACTTATTGCATTGTTTACTTGAAAATACATTGCTTCACTGTCAGATAGAATTTTTCCATCTTCGTTAATTTCATATTTAATAGATTTATCAAAATCTGTAAAAGCAAAATTTAAAGTGTTCATAAACATCGTTGCTCTAATAAAATCATCCGCATCGTCTCTTACAGCAGCGCTATTTGGAATAGGAAACTCTTCATAAGCTAGCCAATCAGCAACAGATTCTATGGAATCTTTATTTATTGAGAGGTGTTCAAGCTGATCTACAACTTTTGATACAGAACTTAAGACTTCGGAGTCCCAATTTATTTTCACATAAAGAATCTTAGTAGAAAATAGTAAAAAAAATTTTATACTAGTTTTATGAGTTCAAAAATTTGTGTAATCGGAAGTTCAAATATTGATCAAATAGCATATACAAAAAATATTCCCGCAGATGGAGAGACGCTATTTGGAGATTCCTTTCAAATGGGTTTTGGAGGAAAGGGGGCTAATCAAGCTGTTATGGCCGGTCTGCTTGGAGCTGATGTATATATGATTACTTGTTTGGGCGATGATATTTATAAAGAAATGACAATAAACAACTACGAAGCAAATAATGTAAATACCGATCATATACAATTAGTTAAAGGTGCAAGCGGTGTAGCTCCTATATGGGTTGATGCGACAGGCCAAAATAGAATAATTGTTATTCCTGGTGCAAATAATGAAATAGATGCGCAAAAAGCAATTTCATCTATAGAAGAAATTGGAGATATTTCGGTTTTAGTTGGGCAGTGTGAAATCCCAATGGAAGTCAACCATGAAGTTTTCCAATATGCAAAAAGTAACTCTGTCACAACAATATTTAACCCAGCTCCCGCAAAAAAACTAGAAAGAGAATTCTTGGAGCATATCAGCTGGCTAATCCCAAATGAAAATGAATTTGAGTTAATAAGTGGCATGGAGCCAAATGATGACAACTTTTTAAAATTTAATGAAGAGATACCTTGTAATTTGATTGTTACTTTAGGTGAAAAAGGTGCTGTTTTGGTTGATGAAAATAAAACACATTATTTTGATGCTCCATCTGTAAATGCAATAGACACCACTGGAGCTGGTGATTCGTTTATTGGAACCTTTGCATATGAATTATCAGAATCGAACTCACCAGAATCTTGTATAAAAAAAGCAGTGGAAAAAGCTAGTCAGTCAGTTACAAAAAAAGGTACTCAGTCTTCTTATAGTTAATCTTGTGGAAGATAGTTTTACTGATCGATAGTTAAGCTTGATTCTAGAATAATATTTGTCGCATTACTTACAGCGTCTAAATATGTGTCTTTATCTAAAGCTTCTTTTCTAGATTGATCTCCATAAATTACTAGTAAGGCTCCCGTTCTTACTCTTCTATAGCTTCCCACTACAAACAAAGCAGAGACTTCCATTTCAGAACATAATACGCCACCTCGAACCCAAGCCTCCCATTTTTGATTTAAGTCGTATGAAACAGGCATTGAATCTGGGTCATGTTGCCCGTAAAAAGAATCTTTTGTTTGTACAACACCAATGTGATAAGTGCTTCCCTTATCTTTTGCAGCTTGTTCAAGTGCAAAGACCATGTCAGCAGACCCAACAGCAGGGTATTCAATTGGCATATACTCTGTAGATGTGCCTTCTTGTCTTACGGCACCATTGGCTATTACTAAATCTCCAACTCTTGTCTGCTCCTGCATAGCTCCAGAAGTTCCAAGTCGAACCATTGTTTTTACCCCAATGTTTGCTAGCTCTTCTACACCTATTGCTGTTGAGGGGCATCCCATTCCTGTTGACATTACGCTTACTGGTCTACCTTTATATGTGCCCGTAAATGTTTTATATTCTCTGTTAAAGGCAACTTCTTTTGCTTCATCAAAATGTCCAGCGATAAACTCTACCCTTCCTGGGTCTCCCGGTAAAATTACAAAATCAGCAACATCCCCTGGTGCTAGTCCGATATGGTATTGTTTTTCTCCATCAAGCATTGATTTTTTTTCTGTCATGGTTGAGATGATATCAAATCATCTTTAAAAGGTCACTAAAATTTTTTATAAATTTGTAGAAATTGCTATTAAAAGTGATAGTTTAATGATATGAATATTCCTGAACTGCATCTTCCCACAGAGAACAAAGAGTTCATTAAAAATCCGTATGAAAAAATGGGAGAGTTCAGGGAAAGCACACCTGTATTCTGGGATGAAATTAATGATCTTTTCTTCTTTACTAGATATCAAGATGTTAGAAGCATCCAATCAACAAAATCATTTGGCACAACTTTTAATCATATAGATGGGTTTGAAGAATCAGTTGGAAATCAAGAAATACCAATCACTTCAACTGCTTATAAAAGATCTGATCAATTTGGATCTTATGAAAATTTTTGGAAATCTGAAGAGTTTTCGCTTTTAAATTTAGAAGGTCAGTTACATAAAGAGCTTAGAGGGTTGGTTGCTAAAGCTTTTCTACCAAGGTCCGTACAACAATTAGTTCCTTTTATGGAACAAAAATCTGAAGAGTTATTTAATGGTCTCCAGGGTTCAGAATTTGATATGTTAAAAGATTATGCACAACCTTATTCTGTAAGTATTATTGGAAAACTTTTAGGGGTACCTGAAAGTGATCATTTAGAGTTTCTTGATTGGTCACATAAAATTGTAAAAATGTACGATTTTGAAGTGACTGAAGAAAATGCTAATAAAGCAGAGGAAGCAGCAAAACAATTTATTGAATACACTCAAGACCTGCTTAATAAAAGAAGGGCGAACCCTGAAGACGATATGATTACAAGATTGTCACAAGTCTCTGAAGACAATAATTATTTAACAGACGATCAAATTATTTGTACGGTTATCTTGCTTCTTAATGCTGGACATGAAGCTACTGTCAATACTTTAGGCAATGGGCTTCATGCTCTTTTAACTTTAGGAAAGTCATTTGAAGAAATAAAAAATGAAGCGGATGAAATTAATGATGTAGTAGAAGAGTTGATAAGGTTCGATAGTCCATTACAATTTTTTCAACGATACGCCCTAGAAGATATCGAAATAGGTGGACATGATATTAAAAAAGGCTCAAAAGTAGCAATTCTATTGGGCTCAGCAAATAGAGATCCCAGGGCTTTTGAAGATCCTGACACTATTAACTTTAAACGTGAAATGAAGGACCACAGTAGTTGGGGTGGTGGTATACACTTTTGCATTGGTACCCATTTAGCAAAATTAGAACTTGGAGTATCTTTTGACCATATACTTGAAAAAGAATTTCAACTAATAGAAGAACCTTCAAGAACGGGTGCTTTCGGTATCAGGGGATTTAAGAATCTTTTGGTTTCAGTTTAACTTTTCGATTTCAGGAATTAATTGATCAATATTATTAACAGTTACCGTCAGCATTCCTTCAACAAATAAATTTCTATACCTTCTTTCGTTAGCATTTATAGCTATTACTGGTTTTTCCTTTGCATAGGTGTGGCCTATCTCTGCTGAAGTACCTGAGTCAATATCTTGACCAGTCAGAAGTGCAACTGTAAGGTCTGCAGCATCTAGTGCATCAAGGTCAGTTTTAAAAATTAAATCTTTGATTTCCTGAGAAATGTCTGTACCTTTTAAGTCGGACTCCTTAACTTCTGGAGGTTGGTCTCTGTGTGGAAGAAAACATTCGTAGCCATTTCCCTCAAGTTCTTTTGCAATATCTTCTAAATACATTTGCTCATGTTTATTAAAAAGTGGACCTGCGATATAAATTTTTTTAATCATAAAACCAAATTAGCAAAATTATTTAACCAATGTATTGTCAAATGATTTAAACTCCATGTATGGGGAAATCTAAAAAGTATGGTATGAATACCAAAGCTCTTCATGCAAATAAACGTTTTGAGCCAATAAGTGGAGATGTAATGCCTCCTCTTCATCTCTCCACAACTTACAAAAATGATGTGCCTGGTGAATCAGATTATTTTTATGGAAGAATAAACAATCCAACAAGAGAGTTGTTTGAAAGAACCTTAGCGTCACTTGAAGGTGTTGAAAATTATGAGGAGCAGCATGCTTTTGCGATGGCATCAGGAATGTCAGCTGTAAGCATAATTGCCGAACTAGCTAAACCTGGTGATAATGTTGTGATAACAAAAGATGTATACGGTGGAACTACAAATTACTTTTCACGAATAATTAGAGATCGTGGAGTAGAAGTAAATTTCTGTGACTTTGCAGACCATGATGCTTTAGATAGCTTGTTAAATGAAAAAACTAAACTCGTGTGGATAGAGTCACCTTCCAATCCCTCAATGAAATTATATGATTTGCAAAAAATCTCTGACATAGTTCATCAATACGATGCTTTATTAGTTGCGGATAGTACATTCTCTACACCATTTATAACAAGACCTTTTGAACATGGTGTAGATATTATTATGCACTCTACCACTAAATATATTGGTGGACATAGCGATACCCTAGGTGGAGCTGTTTTGTGCAAAGATCCTGAACTGCATGAGACCTTAATGCTTTATCAAAGACAAGGTGGTGCAATTATGTCTCCTTTTGATGCTTACTTGGTGCAAAGAGGTCTATATACACTTGGGCCAAGAATAAAACTTCATTCTGAAAATGCTCATAAATTAGCGGAATACTTAGATGGTTCTGAGCACATAAAAGAAATTAGATATCCCGGATTAAGTAACTTCGAAAATCATGAAATAGCAGTTAAACAAATGGATTACTTTGGTGGAATGATGAGTTTTTATCTAGAAGAAAATATAAATCAAGAAAAATTTTGGCAGTCGCTAGATTTATATAAACTTGCCGTCAGTCTAGGCGGTGTTGAAACACTGATTGAGCTTCCTTATTTAATGACTCATGATAATGCTCAAGATACAGAAGCAAGCGCACCAATTGACTTAATAAGAATCTCTGTTGGATTAGAAAACATCGAAGATTTGATTGAGGATATGGAATCTGCACTTAATGCAGCAAAAAAATAATCTAACTCCTAACTACTTCTCTTATGCAATATATTCTGTCATCGTAACTGCACTGTTGTTCATTTTATTTGGATCTAATGGATGGGGTCCTGCAGCTGAAAACGAACAAGCTATTGGTCAAATTTCAAGATGGTGTGAAAGGGTTAGTGGTGGTTTTTTTAGAGAACCGGCTAACACTTTGGGTAATTTGGGTTTTGTAATTACCGGCCTCTATATGTTTTACAAACTATCAGATGACGCAACTAATAACAAAACTCCAATGTTTGGTTCATTTAAAATTGCACTGATATATGCATCCGCATCAACTTTTCTTGGTCCAGGGTCTATGGCAATGCATGGAACCCACACCAAGTTTGGTGCATGGTTAGATAATGTTTCAATGATAAGTTACATACTTGTGTTGTGGATTTATAACTTAAAGAGGTTAACGAAGTTTTCCAACAAAATTTATTTTTCAACATATTCAATACTTTTAGTTTATTACGCATATAGTTACTGGTTTCTTGATTCAGGACTTGGAATAGGTGTAAATTTATTTGAGTTGAGTATTGGTCTATGGATTGCTACCGAAGTTATAATCAAGTTTCCAAATATGTATGGAAGGGTTATGTCAGGAATTACAGTCCTTGTTATTCAACAATTATTTGGAAATTCAGTAATAGATTCTTTGTTAAACATTCAAGATAACTGGGAAATGGCTTTTTACTTTGCTCCTGCTTTAATTCCAAATATTAGCCAAGACACAAATAGAAAATATACACCTTGGTTCTTTATCGGGTTTACATCTTTCTTTGGAGCATTGTTAATTTGGGGAACTGGTGTACCAGATCACCCATGGTGTAACCCTGACTCTTGGATACAAGCTCATATGATTTGGCATTTGTTATGTGCAGTAGCAACTCTTAGTTTTTTTAATTTTTACAGAAACGAAGCTACTCAGTAAAACTTAAGCTGTCTATCCAGGCTGAAATTTCTTTAACAGTATTTCTGTAAACTTCTAAAGCGTGTTCATCAGAATCATAAGAAGACCTGCTAGGGTCTACAAAAGCATTGTGAATTCTGTTTTTTCCATTTGGAAATACAGGACACAGCTCATTAGCTGAATCACAAACTGTTAGTACATACTCGAATGGCTCATCAATAAACTCGTTTACTAATTTTGGATATTGAGTGCTTATATCATACCCTTCTTCAGCCATTGCTTTTACAGCGTAAGGATTGACTATCTCTTCAGGTTTTGTTCCTGCTGAATAGATTTCATAATCTGGATACTTGGCTTTTAAGAGACCTTCGGCAATTTGGGATCGACAGGTATTGCCGGTACAGATAACAATTATTTTCATTACCCTAGTTTAAATGAAAAATTAGAATAATAATGTGGATACACAAGCCAACAAAGAACGTAAATTTACCCAAGCAATGGAAAAGTGGATAATGTACTTTATGTATGCATTGTTTGGAGGGTTGTTTTTCCTAATATCTCTTCAAGGCTCTTGGAGTGAAGGTTTAATTTTACTTCCTATAGCAATCATTTCCCTACCTCTCACAAAGTGGGGTATGCGTTGGCAAAATGAGAGGTATATCAGAAGTGCGCAAAATCAAGATGATTTAAAAGTAGTATTAAAAAGAGTTGAAAATCTTGAGAATAGAATCGCAAAATTGGAGGAAAATTGATATCTGTTGAGGTTCTATGTAGACATATGGCATGGGCTAATCAAGAAATTTACAAAGAAGTGCAGAAACTAGATAAAGAGGTGTTGGGTTTTTATATTATTGATCCGGAATGGACAGTTAAAAACATAATGGTGCACATTGTCGGTGCAGCACATTTATATGGAGGAAGATTAAATAAAGAACCGTTTTCAAAATTTGTATTAAAAAACCCTGGAAGCTCAGATGTGATCAATGAGTTATTAGAACATCTTGAGAAGCTTGATTCTCAATTTATCATAAATGCAAATATGGATGATGAGGAAATTGTATTTATGACTTCCAAAGGTGAACGAAGTGCAACAGCTTCAACAATTCTCTCTCAATTAATATTTCATGCAGCAGAACATCGTGCCCAAATCGTTGCTGCTCTTGATAAGCACGATGTTAGAAGTATTAACTTAGACGATTATGACGTATGGAACTACATAGCTAAAAATTAACCATGATATCTATTGAACTACTTTTAAAACATATGGCGTGGGCCAACCAAGAAATATACAAGGCTGTACAAAAACTCGATAGTGAAGTTTTAGATTACTATATTGTTGATCCCGAATGGCGCATAAAGAGGATTCTTATACACACTGTTTTTTCATCACATGCTTATGAAAAAAGGTTGGCAGAAGTTGAGACAAAAGTGGCAATAACACCGCCCGAACTTAATAATCCAGATAGTCCTGAAGTGATTGATGAATTACTAAATCATCTAAAGAGAATAGATACAGCAGCTCTTAAATATGTAGATATGGAAGATAAAGATATTCACTGGGAAATTAATGGAGAACCAAAAACTACTAGAGCATCTACACTTCTTTCACAGATGATTTTTCACTCTGCAGAACATCGTGCACAAGTCGTTGCAGCACTGGACGATAAAGGTGTTCGAGATATTAATTTAGATGAGTATTCAGTTTGGAGTTATATTAACTCAACTAAGTAGTTGAGTCTGATACCCAGTTTTCATATTCAGGCAGAGTAAATACTGGTTCAAGTACTGTTATTTTTGGAAGTTCATAAGGATGTCTTTTCTTAACAACATCAACAACTTCTCTCATCAAACTTTCTTTTGTATATAGGGAAATTTCAATTTCTGAATCCTCGACTAACTCATCTTTCCATTTGTAAGATGATTGAATTTCGTGAAAAGTTCCACATGCAATTTTGTTTGTTTCTAGTAATAAGTTGATTAAGTTTTTAGCTTTCTTGTGCTCATCAACTGTAGTTTGAATTATTATCATATATCTAAATTAAGTTCATTTGCTGTATATGACCAAAGTTTATCTCTTAGCTCTTGATTGTAAACTAGTTTATTATGTCGCATAAGTGCTGGTTCACCATAAGTGCCTATTAGTTTTGGTGCAAAAACCAGGTCTGCTGTGATATTTTCATCTTCAATTGCTCTAATAATTGGTGCGATTCCTGTGTTTATATTTGTTGAGAAATAAGTATAAAAAGACTTTTTAATTTTCTTAACTTCGTATGGTCTTGATTGTCTTGACTTTGTGATGCCTGGATGAGCTGTGGCAACTGATATTGATGTTTTCTTTAATTTATTTTCTAATTCAACTGCAAACATTGATCTAATCAAATTTGTAAAATTATACCTACTACTTGGAGAGAATGAATCTTTGGAATGTAGGCTGCTTATGTTGAATGTTCTTGCTAAGTACATTGAGAGACTTGTGACTTGAACAATCCTTCCAGATCTTCTATGTAAATTTTCCATTAACATCAGAGCTAATCTAAAAGAACCAAAGTAATTTACAGCAATCATCGATTCATAACCTTCTTCAGTAAGTTCGAAGTCTCTGTAAATTAATCCTGCATTATTATATAAGACATCAATCTCTGAAAAATCTGAATTAATTTGATTCACAAATTGATTAATGCTTGAAGGTTTTGCTAAATCTAATTCCAAAAAAGTCGCATTACTGCCAAGAAACTCTTCGGACATTTTTCCTTTTGTCGCATCCCTGCAAGCTAATATAACTTGATAATTTTTTGCAACTAAATCCTTTGCAACAGCTAAGCCAATTCCTTTGTTAGCACCAGTGATTATTGCTGTTTTTGACATTATTTTATTTAGTTTATTAATACGTATAATTAAAGAAATGTATTATTTATTAACTGGAATTATCGCAGTTTCAATTCTGAGATATTTCAATCTAATTCCAAAAATGACGAGTAAATTTTGGACTTATGTTGATTATGTTTTAGCTCTTGCTGCATTTGTACTTTTGCTCTCAAGAATACCTCCATTCTTTTCTGGTGTTTTGCTTACAGTTGTAGCGGTATTTGCTTGGAGAAAAGGATATTTTGATAAATTTCGCTAGGGAATTATTTCTAACAATACATCAATAGGCTGATCTACCCATAACTCAAACTCATCAATCATGTCATCAGCTGATTTACCAAAATTAGCTTCAAAAGCTTTTTCAAAACCTAAGTTTTCAATTTGAGTCCAAAAGTCAACCCTAAAGATTTCTTCACTTGTGTTATGAATTAAGTAGGCTACAAACCATGTAAGAATATCATAGGAGTTAAATTCTTCGTCATAACCTAATTCTCTGAGGCTTTTGCCACTAGTAAGGTATGGGTTAATTGCTTCAGCTTTGTATTCCATGACTCGTTTTAGATAACCCGAGTCCACTTCAGGCTCCATGGAGTACCAATACTGTGCCATATATTCTGCCCCACCCTCCATTAAAAAAGGTACCTGTATTTCTCCTCCATTAAAATAAACATTTCTGTTACTTGTTCTCCAGTCACCATCATTATCTGGTGATTCAGGGATTGATAAATTTGTTTGTTGATAAACATGAAAGTATTCGTGCAGCACAACTGGTTTATAATCTTCTTCTTCAGGTCCAGGATATTTAGATGACATAATCAGAGCATTAAAGTAGTATCCAATGTCCTCTCTTATATAGTTACTTACGGCAGCGCCTCCGTCGGTTATATATCTATAAAAGGGTGACCAACCATTTCCACTTTCATAAGGATCTCCATTAGCACAGTCCCACTGTTCATTCCAAGTTGGATCTTTTTCGGTACGAACTTCACACCATTTTTCGTCTAAAGCTATGGTCTCTTCTTTTCCGGAGCCAACAATCCATATTTCAAGAGGTCCATAATTTCCCCAATAGCTAATTGCTTTATTTACCCATTCGACAGTTAAATCAATAGTTGCCTGTGAGACATCATCAGCAGCATATACTTCAGGCTCTGCGTCAGTAGCACCCCAAAATATTTTCTTTTCTAAAACAGTTGTGGGTGTTTCTTCTTCTGTTGTTTCTGATTCTTTATATTCATTTTGACTTTCTTCTTGAGCATCAGACATAACTTCCTTAGCTTCTAAAGAAACTTCTTCAAAAGAATCGAGGTCTGTATCTGCAGTACCGCCGCACATTGACAAAATTAAAAGGAGAATTGTATATTTTTTCATTCGTAATACTTATTGTTGTAAATAAGCCATCTTACGGCAAATATGAAGATTGCTATAGAAAATAACATCGTCATATTTGGAAATAGATAAAGTAAGGTTATTGATCCAATTATTGTTGCAAATATTACTAACATTTTATTTTGAATCTGGCTTGAGAAAAGTTTTGTTTCTTCCTTGAACTAAATGGTATCTCTCCATTAATTTATTCTTATCCTTCTCAACTGAGTCCGTTAGTTCTAACTCATCCATTAGTTCAAATCTTCTATTTTTATAGTCAATCTTCGTTGGGACAATAGTAGCATCGAGTGCCTTACCTATATAATGAAAACCAGTTTTAATTGTTTGGTTTGTTTTCATCTCACCCTCAACCGTTAAATATAAAATAAATTTATCTTTCGATTTAAGCTGTTCAATAACCTGTTGTGTCACTCCAGTTGATTTTGCTCTCCAGACTGGAATTCCCCCAAATTCAAGAAGTATTTTGTTTTGTATCTTTCCAAATGGATGTGGTATTCCAAGCTTGTCAGGATTCTTTTTAAAAGGAAGAGGTATAACTATTCGAGTGAACATAGAAACAGAGCCTAAAAAATAAAACTTCAAATCAGTAGCCAAACACACTATATACGCATAAATTGCATCGAACGTAGAAGAGTGAGGTGCAGAGGCAATAATAATTCTTTTTTTGTCAGGTAGGTTTCCAACAATATCCCAGTTAACTAGTTTTAAAAGAAACCGTCCAATTGGTCCGAGTATCTTTCTATCTTTATTTGGATGGTTGTTTGTTATTTTGATAGTGCTCATAAGCTAATTTTAGCTTATCGCTCAACCCCATCATTGCAGTAACTCCAAGGCTCTGTAGGATAATATCTTGAATACAACTCGTACATTGCTGGATTATTTTCTTTAATGTTTTCTCTTGTGCCATATTTGAGATCTGGACTATTACTAATTATGAAATTTTCAGTATTTATTGCAAAAAATTCACCAATCATATCACTAAGAGGGACTCCGTCAGCAATTGCCTTTGCTCCCTCTTCCCAATCACCATTCTCAAGTGCTTCTTCAGCAAGTTTGTATATATTTTCATAAAAGTAAAGTTCATTTGTTGCCTCAAAAACAATATGGTTAAGTGTGTGTGCCATTTCATGAATTACTGGGTCTCCCTCATCATCCCTGTTTCCTTCATAACAAAGCCAACCAGCGTTTGCAGTCATTGAGGCATCAATACTCATCATGGCAAAACCACCAATCTCAGCAGTGTCTTTATACTCAGGCAGTTCGGAGGTGTCCCCATCAGGACCAAATAATGATATCCTTACATTGCTTTCTTGCAGTAGTTGATGGAAGTCTGGTCTAGCTGAAAGCTGATACTCTATAGACCTTCTCGCTGCTAAAACTGCTTCATCTGGCACATCTGGTCCACCGACAATTATTACTCCAGACACAGCTGTATATTTTGTATAAAACTCTAAACCTTCTGGGCTTGGTGACTCAATTACTTCAGCACCTGTTTCAATATATGGAAAATTTTCCCAGTTTCCAGCAAAGCCTAATATTTCACTGCTTCTTCCCATTAAGTCAGCATGTGTTATTGTTACGTTTCTTAAACCTTTTCCATTTTCATAGGCAAAGCAAAGTGCATCTGCAAATGCTTCAAATTTTTCCCATGTGATGCCAATATCATTTTCAAAGGGATTAATTTTATCAAATTCTTCTGGGATAATTTCTGATGATATCCTTACAGCATCTTCGTACGTCCAAGTCTGAAAAGGACCATTCTGTGCACCTGATGGATGACTATATTTTGACTGTCTATGTCTGTCATCAATGTCGTCACCAAGAATAAAAAAGTATTCATCAGACTCAATTTCTTTTGAATTTGCAAATATTTCACATTTATCTCTAAGATTTGAAATTTTCGCTGACTCTTTATTAGAGGGTTTAGAATCAGAACTTTCTACCGCTTCGGTATTTTCTTCAGAACTGCTATTTTCTGTAGAGTCTTCGATGACGTTCTCTCTTTGGTTGGACTCTTCTCCAACTGTACAAAAAGGTAATAACAGTATTAAAACAAGAGCTGCAGTAAATTTTTTCATAGGATAATCTTACTAGGAATTTGTAATCTCTTTTACCTGGTTCGAAAGGTAATTTAAATTCTTATTATTTAAATTTAATATCCATATTGCTACATATAAAACACCAACTATAAAGAATAAAAACGCATATCCTCTACCAGCTCCCGTTCCAACTAACGGTTCGAGAAGATCTGTATTTTCAGGATAAAAACTAAACTCTAAATAATCTCCAAGTGGTCCAGCAATCAAAACACCAAGTGGTCTCAACATTTGAGCAATAGTCCCTCTAAGTGCGAGTGCTCTCCCTCTTATATCTTCAGTTGTAATTGCCAACCAAGCTCCAGAAGAAACCGTGTATTGCATTGTTCCGCTAACGCCACTAATTACACCATGAACACAAAGTAAAAAAATACTAGGTCTTACCGATCCTAAAATTAAACTTAGACCTCCAAGAAGACCACAATAAATTGCAACTTTTAAGTTTCCTTGAAGCCAGTCTGATAATCGAAGTGAGATGATAGATCCAAAAAGAAAAGCTAAACCAATACTGGACTCCACAAGTCCAAGACCAGTAGCATCAGTAAAACTTAAAATCATAGGTGGAAGCAGTACTTGTGTGAAGCCCCAAAGAAAATTACAAATTGCCAAAATAAGTACTAAGGTAAGTAAGCCTTTTTGTTTTTTTAACCAGTTATATGCTTCGATTAAATCAAAATAGATATTTTTGACATTCATTTTGCCTTTTGTTTCTACTTTTTTACTTTTGAATAAAGTAATTGTCACAATTCCAAATATGCATGAAATTACATCAACAAGTATTACTCCAGTTAATCCAAAGAAAGAGTAAATAAAAGCCCCACCTATTGGTCCAATAAGTACAGAAATTGCTTCCGCGCTTTCAAATAAAGCTGATACTTTTGTTACTTCATTCTTTTTCACAACATCGCCTAGAAAAGCACTCCAGGTTGTCCAATGAGCTATTTCAAAAATACCAAATGCTAGTGCAAAAGGAATCAAAAGAGGCAGTGTCAATATATCGTTTAAGGCAAAGTAACCAATAACACACATCAATACTGCAATTGTTAAGTCAAAAATAATTATTAGTGTTTTTCTTGGGAATCTATCTGCAAGGACTCCACCAAATGGACCCGTGACCACACCCACAATTGCTACAATAAATAAAATAGTAGAAAGTGCACTTGCTTTACCTGTTGTTTCGTAAATCCAAACTCCAATTGCAAAAAAAGACATAGCAGAACCTGTCCAAGATATTGTTTGACCGAACCAGAGAAGATAAACTTTTTTACTCATACAAGAATATAATGATATCGAAAACAAATAATTAACTAATAACTTTAAGGATACAGATGAAAGATTGGGTAAAAACAGTACCAAAAGCAGTTCTTCACGATCACTTAGATGGTGGGTTAAGAGTTGAGACTTTGATTGAACTTGCGAATGAACAGGGATACCAAAATCTACCTTCAAACAATCACAATGATTTAAAAAAATGGATTCAACCAAAACCTGACAAGTCTCTAGCTATAAATTTAGAAGCTTGGGATCACACTATTGGAGTAATGCAAGATCAAGATTCAATATATAGAGTCACCATGGAAGCCTTGGAAGATTTATCTAATGATGGTGTAGTTTATGCAGAACTTAGGTTTGCACCATTGGTACATACCTTTAAAGGCTTGAGCGCTACAGAGGTAATTAATTCGGTAGTAAACGGCATAAAAGATGGCATTGAGAAGTATGACATTGTTGCTGGAGTTATTTTATGTGCAATGAGGCAAGAACAAAATTCTTTGGAGGTAGTTAATTTATGTATTGAACATAAAGATGTTGTTGGTTTTGATCTTGCCGGCCCTGAAGTAGGATTTTCAGTACTCAATCATAAAGAAGCATGTACATTAGCGGCTGAAAACAATATTAATGTAACTTTGCATGCTGATTGGGAAGTACCTGAGGGAATTAAAGAAGTGGTTCTAGACTCAAAAGCAAAAAGAGTTGGACATGGTTCTCAAATTATAAATGATATATCTTTTGAGAATGGGTCTATTACCTTCAACAATGATGCTGCTAAATATGTTTTTAATAACAAGGTTGCTCTTGAAATTTGTCCAACTTCAAACGTACAGTGTGGTGCGTACTCAAATGTTTCAGAACACTCTTTTGGTGAGCTTTACAAAGCAGGATTTAATGTAACTATAAATACAGATAATCGACTTATGAGTGATATAACTATGTCAGAAGAAGTAAATAATGTAGTTGAATCATTTGGTTTGGTGGAAAAAGATATTCTTAGTATCACTAAAAATACTATTGAAGCTGGGTTTGTTGAATCAAAATTAAGAACTGGATTGTTAGAAAAATTAGATAATTAATTCTTTTTAAGTAATTGCCAAATAATAATAGGAATGATAATCAACAAGATCTCCCATGTATCCCAGTACTTTTCTAAGGTTTCTATCACATTCATTTTTTTCTATTAAGAAATCTCTTTCCAAACAATATCCAAATAAAAAAGATAATCCAAAACACTAAAAATAAATAAGATTCGGTGATGCTTAGGTAATCTAAAACCTGCTCTAACAGAAGTACTCCTAGAACTAGTGTCCCGATACCAAGTAAATATTGCTTATTCTTCATTTCTTAAGTAATGAGATAAACCCAAGTACAGATGAGGAAACAAAAATAATTAAAAAAAAATAGTTTATAAATAAATTTGAATTTTCGAATGTGTACATAAGAGGGTAAGAAACGTAAGCAGAGAAAAAATATATAAAGGTTTTGTTTTTCAACCGATACATGACAAACAATGGACCATCCACTTTTCATTTATATCATTTTCTATATTCAAAAGCGCGATGAAGCCAAGAATGGTCGTTATCAATAAAAATGAAATATTTTTAATAGTCATATTGAATAATAAACATATTCGACTTGTTTTTGTTCTCGAATATGCATAGATTGTAAATAGAGCAATTATGTTAAGCGAAAAAGCTGAAAAAACTAAAAACATTTACAAAAGAATGAGCTTTTTGCTGTCTTTAGGTGTTGCTGAACCAGGTAATGTTTCAAAATTTATGGCTGGTTTTGTCAGATATAACTTCAACAATATGGCGAAGTTTTTTAGTATTGCAGAAGGTGCAAAATATGAAGAAATCTCTTTAGGTGGAGTGCCGACTTGGAAAGTGACCACACCAAACTCTGATCCAAAAAAAATCTTACTTTTCTTTCATGGTGGTGCGTATATGGTTGGCTCTCCAAAAGCATACTATCCAATGATGTCTTATATGGCAGATATAACAGGGTTCACTGTTTTTGTTCCAGACTATAGACTTGCTCCTGAAAATCTTTTTCCATCCCAGCTTGAAGATGGTGTCGCCACATATAAAGCACTGATTGACGACCATGGTTATTCAAGCTCTGAAATTGCAATAGGCGGGGACTCAGCTGGTGGTAATCTCTCCTTGGTTACTTTCTTAAAATTGAGAGAACTAAATGAAGATTTACCCGCTGCAATGATCTGTATTTCTCCATGGGCAGATCCAGCCGCAACCGGTGAGTCTTACAATGAAGAAATGGCTGATAAAGACCCCTTGATAGGACCTTTGTTCAAGAAAATTTGGAACAAATTTAATATGAAAAGCGCAATTGGTTACTATGTCAAAAAGGAAGATACTGACCAATCCAACCCACTTATTTGTCCAATCAATGGTGATTTCTCAGGTTGTCCCCCTGTAATGATTCAAGTAGGTGCCGATGAACTTTTACTCTCAGATTCTCGTTCTATGATCAAAGTATTCGAGAGAGATGGTGTTAATCACGAATACAAAGAATGGGAGAATCTCTGGCATGTGTTCCAACTCGATGGTGAGATGGAAGAGTCTACAAAATCTTTTGAAATGTTTAGAGATTTTCTAAATTCGTATATTGGAACAAAAGTTTAGAACTTAATGAGCCTAGCATTAATCACAGGTAGCTCAGGCCATGTTGGCTCCAACCTCATTAGAAAACTTTCTCAATTAGATTACAAAATTCGATGTATTGATTTTGATGGAGACCACAGGGCTTATGAAGGCTACGACGTCGAAATCATAAAAGGTGATATTACGAAAAAAGAATCATTGGATGAAATATTCACAGATGTAGATGTGGTTTTTCATACAGCAGCTCTTATTAATCTAGATAGAAGATTTAGATCTGCAATAGAACTGGTGAACATTGAGGGTACTCGAAATGTTTGTGAGGTAGCTCTTGAAAAACGTGTAAAAAAACTAATTCACTTCTCTTCTGTTGACGCATTTTATCGGTTTCCAATAGAGGAGCCTCTTTTAGAAGATAGAAAACTTATTGAAGACCAGAAAGGTATGCCTTATGATTTTTCAAAAGCTGAAGGTCAAAGAATTGTATATGAGTTTTGCAAAAAGGGTTTGGATGCATCGATTATTCATCCGACTTCTATAGTTGGACCAAATGATTTTAAGCCAGGCCTTCCTATGCAGGCTTTTGTAGATATGGCTAATGGAAAAAGAAAACTCATGCCAAATTGGGGGTACAACTTTATTGATGTTAGGGACCTCTGTGATGCAGCAATATCTGCTGTAGAAAATGGAAAAACTGGTCAGAATTACATTATCGGTGGTGAGTATCATATGTACCTTTATATTGGAGAGTTGATGGGAGAGCAGCTGGGAAAAAAAGTAGTCTATGGTGCACTGCCTGAATTTATTACATACCTTCCTCTTCCTTTTGAATATGTCAGGGCACTAGTAACCAATAAACCTAGGGTTTTAACACTCGATGCAATCCATACAGCTCAAACAGGAAACAAAGTAGTACCAAGTTCGTTAGCTAAAGAGGAACTGGGGCACAGCCCAAGACCTTTTGAAGAAACAGTTTACGACACAGTAGAGTTTTTTCAAAAAAGAGGTCTAGTAAATTGACTTAAAAGATATACAATATTGCTGTGAATGAAAACAATGTTATTAATATTGCTGGCTACAAATTTGAGCCCCTAGAAGATCCTATTGACTTAGTACGCACTTATCAACAAAAGTGTGATGAACTTAAGTTAAAAGGCACAATGTTAATAAGTAAAAACGGTATTAACTTTTCGCTAGCTGGTACAAAAGAAGCTACTGATACAGTTATTAATTTTTTAGAAGAAGATGAAAGATTTTTAAATATTCCACTAAAAATAACCTACAGTGAGACACAGCCATTTAGAAGGATGAAAGTTCGACTTAAAAAAGAGATTATCTCACTCGGTCGAAAAGACATTAATCCAAGAGAGCTTACTGGTGAGAGAATATCTCCTAGAGACTTGAAAAATCTTTTAGATAACAAAGAAGATGTTCTTGTGCTTGATACTAGAAATGAGTACGAAACTAGAGTAGGTAAGTTTGAAAATGCAATTGATTTAAATCTTGATACTTTTAGAGATTTCCCGGATGCAATTGAGTCACTTCCAGAAGAATACAAAGATAAGCAAATTGTTATGTACTGTACAGGCGGGATTCGCTGTGAGAAAGCCTCTGCAGTCATGATGAAAGCTGGGTTTGCAGACGTAAAACAATTAGAGGGTGGTGTACTTGACTACTTTAAAGAAACTGGTGGCGCATACTGGGAGGGTGATTGTTTTGTCTTCGATGAACGAGTTGCTCTAGACACAGAATTAAACGAGACAGATTATATTTACTGTTATATATGTAGAGAGCCGCTGTCAGCTGAGGAAAAAGCCTCTCCAGATTTTAAAATTAACGAGTACTGTCCGTACTGTATAAAAAAGACGGTTTAGTCATCACCGAAGAACATTTGATTTCCACCATATGGAATATGTTCATCTTTTTCATAAATTTCAACAAATCTAGCTTTTAACTCGATTACTTTATCGATTACGCCTTTTTCTTTTAAATAGTTATATGGAGCTCTAAAAACTCTATCTTCTATCTCTAGAAATTTATTTACTCTGTCTTTCATAGTGTTATAAAAATACAGTGATTAGAGATTTATGGGTAATTTTTAGTGTTAAATTTTCGTTAGCAAAGGTTTAACAACTAAATATGCAGGGTTTTCAGTGTTTTGGTAATTTTATTTATCTTTTAAATATCGTTTACGAACGTATCTTGAAAACTCTGCCTATTTACTAACTCGACTACACCACTACTAGTAACTGCAACAACTCCTGACTTAGGTACTCGGTTATAGTTGCTTGCCATTGCAAATGTATAGGCTCCTGTAGAGGTAGACATTAATATATCTCCTGACATAGTATCACTTGGCAACATGGCATCTTTGACTAATAAATCTCCACTCTCACAGTGTCTACCAGAGACGGCATGCACCACGTCTTCTTCAGATTTTCCACCTGAGATATTAAAGAGTTTATGTTCACTTCCATACAAAGCAGGCCTTGGATTATCGGACATGCCACCATCCACCAAGATATACGGTTTCTCACCTCGATCATCTTTAATAGCACCAGCAGTATATAAAATCACTCCTGGATTATTGACTAATGCTCTACCTGGTTCAATCATGACTTTATGCGATCCACTCCAGTGTTCTTTAATTCCTTCATGGATTGCATCAGCATAGACTTTTAATTCATGGTCTACTTCATCACCAGCGTAGGGTGAAAAGAATCCTCCACCAGCATCAAAGACTATCTCTCTTTCTACACTTGCAGGATGAGCATTGAGAAAATCTGCACACTCGCTCATCGCTTTTTTGTAACGATCTGGATCTTTAATCTGACTACCAATATGCACATGAACCCCAGAAAACAGTAAATGTTTTGAGTTATAGATTTGTTGTAATGCCTCTTCAGCAAAACCAATAGAGATACCGAACTGTTGGTCGTACCCTGAAGTTAACACCATTGGATGAGTCTCAGCTCCAACATCTAGATTTATACGCATAATCACTGGTTGTTTTCTCTCTAATTTTGCTGCAACCTCCTCTAACATTGGAATCTCAAAACGATTGTCAACTGAGATATGGCCTCCGTTATGTTGCATAAAGAACTCAATCTCCTCTTTATGCTTAAATGTTCCATTAAATAAAGAATTTTCTAATGTTCCAGTAACAGCTTGAACTGTTGCCATCTCCCCACCAGAGACAACATCTACTCCCCAGCCTTTCTCATCTAACTCTTTGACTAACGCTTTGCAGATAAATGCTTTTGCTGCATATCGAAAATAAGTATCCTCACCAAACGCATTTGTAAAGTGATCAATGTTATCTCTGAGATGTTCCCAGTCATAAACATAGAGGGGAGTACCATACTCTTTGGCAACATCAAGTAGCGAAGTCTCTCCGATAAAAGCGACTCCATCCCTAAATTCGAGGTTGGATGGTAAATAATTCATTTCTTTAAGCGACGTTTAATCCACGCAATATCTTTTTTCTGTTCCTCTAAACCGCCTGGAGTCTCAACAACAATATCTGTTTTACAGTTTTTAATCACATATTCGAGCTCAGCTTTAGGAATATTTCCTTTCCCTAAGTTCTCATGACGATCTCTTGAGCTCTCAAAACCATCTTTAGAGTCATTAAAGTGCACAAGATCTATTTTTTTAGTGAGTTTTTTAAATCCTTTGACTGCCTCTTCTGTTGGAATGCCTCCAGCCCATGTGTGACAAGTATCTAGACAGAGACCAACATTTAAGTCTCCTATGACTTCCCAGAGTCTCTCAATAGAATCCATATACCTAGCCACAGAGTTTTTCCCACCAGCAGTGTTTTCGACTAATACTCTCATACCGGTATCTTCTACGTGTTCTATTGCTTTTCTCCAGTTCTCATAACCTGTACCAATATCTCCACCTTCTCCAACGGATCCACCGTGCACAATGACAGCTTTTGCACCAAAACTTGCTGCAACTTTGCAGGTATCTTTGAGTAATTTTCTGCTTGGGTGTCTAACTTTGTTGTTTGGAGTCGCAACGTTGATTAAGTATGGAGCATGAACATAAATTGGGCCATCGTAGTCTTGTAAAATATCAACATCTTCACGTGGTTTTGGGCTTTTCCACATCTGTGGACTGGAAACAAAAATTTGAAAAGTATCACCTTTTCGCTGTTTTATCTCTTCTACAGCGTTTTTTGAAGGTATATGAGCGCCTATATTCATGAATTTAAGTATAAATCATCTTAATTTTTGCCCAAATGATAAAAATAATCCTCTAAATACTAAAATAGGACTAGGACTTCCTTTCGTGCTTTGAGCCACTTTTGAAGACGAAAAAACAAAAATTTACAGCCACAGGGAGTCTTTTTGCTATTTTTGTGGAAAAAGAGTCGTAAAAAGTGAAAATCCCGATTGATCTTGCGACCTTCCGGGATTTTCTTACTATCTTCTATTAGGTCTTGCGACTTCATTTCTGATAGTTATATAAAAGTACTGCATTTCTCGTACTTTGACAAGATTTTTTTGATAGTTTTTTTCGCGAACTTTTATACAGAATTTGTATATTTTAAGGCAGCGTCATCAGCATAGAGTACAAAGTATATTTTCTTGTACCTAGTTCATTTGGTGCAACTGCTGTAACAATTAAGTAAGATCCATCGCTTAACACCACTCCAGTTGGGTCAAGGTAACTCATGTCTAGAGGTGATATTGGTATACCACTAAACTCCCAGCTAAGACCATCTCTTGAAGTTCCATAAAATAAGCTCTGAGGAGTTTGCGGAAGTTTTTCAGGGGAGAATGAAAATATTGCTTCCCAGTCTCCCTCTTCAGCTTTTAAGACTTCTAGGTCTACATATCCGTTTTCAAAACGATAGCCACTATCTTTTACAAAACTGACTCCTTTAGTGGTTTCAGATGTAGCGCTCACTATACGTTCTCCAGCCATTCCAACTGGTTCATCTACCCAGTAAATTCGAACTCTTCCATCAGGTAGTAAAATAGCATCAGGAACACCCCAAGCTTGGTAGTCGCCTTTAATAAAACCAAGTGGAACTTTGTCTGAGAACATTAACCCATCCTCACTGACTACTGCTGTCCATATCTCTTTATTTTTAGTTTCTGTGTTCAACTCAACAAAGTATCCTCTTCTTACACCATCAACTGTCTCTACTAAAGTTAAGTCTTGGACATAATTGACTACCCCTTGTCTTGTGCAGTTTAAGTCATAGTCACATAGATCTACCGCTAAACCACCAGCTTCCTCGCTTGAATAAAACATTCTCAGAGTCGTGCTATCGACAACTTCTAAATGTGGACTTACACCCTCTTGGTTAAGGGATGTGATATTGACAATTGATGCCCTTGGGTCAACTTCTTGTACAGTTTCTGTTGCTGTCTCCGTAGATTCAGCTTCTTCAGGATTTGCAATATTACAAACGCTTAAAGCATCAAGTGCTCCTTGTTGCAGAGGCCTCCCTGCATCGAGATCTGCTTCAATCTGTCTTAGTGTCATTTCATCAACATTTGCATTTAAACACTCAACTTCTTCATTGGATAAGGTAGCAATAAGGCCATTTGGATATTCTTTAAGTACTTTGTCTGTTGCTTGGTCTTGGACTACTTGGGGTGGCTCTACAGTTCCCTGTTCTTCAGTAGAATTTTGTGCTTGTGTTTCTTCAGTTATTTCTTGATTTGTGCTCGCTGAAGTTGTTGAGGGTGAAGGCTCTGTAGAGCTATCTGCACCTGATCCTCCACATGCAGCAAAAATAATAAGTAATATAAGTGATCTCTTCATAAAGTAAATATTACAGATTATAGAAAAAATTTTATTGGATTTTGATGCAAATCTTAACTATCCATGACTTCATTAGATAGTATTTATATACATGGAGATAAAAGTAGTTGAATCTAAACACTGGGAAGAAATAGAAAATATTTATCAACTCGGTATTGACTCAGGTGTAGCAACGTTTGAAACAGCACCTCCTGAAGAATTTGATCACTGGCTTCAAAAAATTGATGCTGACAATAGTTTTGTCATTCTTGAAAATGAAATTGTTTTAGGTTGGGCATCTTTGAGTAAGGTTTCTAATCGTTCTGTATATCAAGGTGTTGGAGAAATTTCAATTTATGTTCATCCCGACCATAAAGGTAAAAAGGTTGGCGAGTCTTTATATAGACATCTTGAAAAAAATGCAAAAGAAGCTGGGTACTGGACTATACAAGCACAATTATTTACAAGTAACGAAGTCTCAAAATCGTTTTTTGAAAAACAGGGATTTCGTCTGGTAGGTATAAGAAAGAAAATTGGCCAGTTAGACAATAAGTGGGTTGATAACTACTTGTACGAGAAAAACTTTAACTAAAAGCAAAAATCCCGATTGATCTTGCGACCCTTCGGGATTTTCTGTTCTATCTTCTTTTCTATCTTGCGATTTCTTTTCCGATAGTGTTCTATAAATATACGTTAGTTTTTGTTCTTATGCAAGAAAATTACTAATGTATTTTTCGCGAGCTTTAGCTACCTTTGGCAGCATCAACAACCGCATTTCTAATTGCAAATAAAAAGAACAGCATTAGAAAAGCACCTGTATCGGCAATGTCATGTAAAGCTGTGTCATCAATTAGTGATGCATAAGAAGCAACTATTTGGCTTATACCAGCAATCAGTACTGCTATTCTTGCCCAGTTTGGAATAAGAGATTTGAATCCCCAGTATGAAGATAGTAAAAACATCATAAACATAATGTGTGAACCTGGAGAGTAAATATCATACTCTGTACCATAAGCAATAGTGTTTCCTTGTGCAAAGGCGTCAATTACACCGCTCCCAAGAAAAAATAGATAAAAAGGAGTCATCAAAGACTTCTCAGCATCTGTACATAGTTTCAATGCATAATAAGTTGCAACGGACATAAACAAATTAAAAAAGCCAAAAGGAAACTCAATTCCTGCAAAAAAAGCGACAGGTGCTGTAAGGAATAATGGAATTGCTATGTTCCACAATACTTTTGCGATTTTTAAATCCCCATCTTTTAAATCAAACATATTTCTCCTTCAATAAAAAATACAAAATAATATTACTAAATTTTTAAAGGTTATTCTTCTTCGTAGAAATTAAAGGATGTAAATATTTCTTGAACCTCATTGATGGAGACGTCGTCTACTTGGACATTGTATATTTCGTCACCAAACGAAAACTGTAAGAAATTTTCCTCAACAAGTTCCAAATTAGTAATATCAAAAGTGTTTTTTACAACAGAGAGAGTTTTCTCTTTAGTTCGAAGAATTACTTTAGTATCTATTATTTCAATTACCGGTTGAAATGCACTTTGTAATGTTATAAATAGTTGCAAAAGACCAAAAAACAATAGCAGGTAATATAAATACTCTTCTCTTGCGTTAGATCCAAAATCCCCAAGTCTGAAATATTTAATCATTAATTGTCTAAAGGGCCCAGTAATAATATTGTCAATGCCAACATATGTAAGCACACTTCCCCTTAAAAATGGGAGAAATAAACTGCTTCTATCACGATAAAATTTCATATATTTTTCTCTTAAGCTATCAGAATAACCTAATTTAGCTATTGTTTTTGTATGGAAATTGTATTGATTAGACATGGCCAACCAGAATGGATGCCTGGAGACGTCTATACAAAAAATCCAGGTTTAACCACACTTGGAAAATTACAATCTGAAAAATCATCTTTGGCTTTTGAAGAAACCAGTGTTGATGAAATATGGGTCTCCCCCCTAAAGCGTGCTCAAGAAACTTTTACTCCATTCAAAGAAAAAAATATTGGAAAGTCTATTCACACATACGAATGGCTACAAGAAATGCAAGACGAGGAAGAAGAAGCATTGTATGGAAAAGGTACTAAAGAAGTAATGGCTTTTTTTGCAAAAAGAAACTCTCAGTCATTTGAAGAGTGGAGTGAAGCTAGTCATGGTAAATATATGGAAGTCTTTAGTAAAAATATAGTTTCTAACCTAGAGATAGAACTTGGCAACAGGGGAATTGTTGCTTTAGATGCAGAGTACGATAGAAGGTTTGATTTAAGTGAATCAAGTATTGAAAGACTTATGATTATTTCACATGCAGGAACAATGTCAGTCTTGTTATCATACTTTTTAAATATGCCTCTCTATGCTTGGACATGGAGAAAATTTCTTCCAAGACACACTGGTCATACAACACTAAAATCAACCCAGATTTCAGGTGGTCACTTTTTTAGACTTAAAGAGTTTAATAATGTCTCTTTTACCGATAGTGACGAAGAACAAACATACTAAGATAATTTTAAATACAAAAAAATTATGCCTTATACAAGAGTTTTACCTGAGGTAACGATAAGCGAGCTTACGCCAAGAAAAAGAAGGTTCTTTTTAAAATATCTCGCAAGATTTTTACTGTTGTTTGAAAGCGTTAAAGCAAAGGGCTCTTTTCTAGATAATAAAAGAGTTATTGTAACTGCTGCACCCCACCAGTCCGGTAAAGATGAGTACCTAATGATTTTGATGATCTTAGCTTTGGACATAGATGTCTGTTACCTCTCTGCAAAGTGGACTATGAGAAGAATTCCCATTCCATTTATAAAACCAAAAGATATCGATAATCAAGGAATTCCTTGGCCTCTAGGTTGGCTACAAGAAATAGTGTTTAGAAAATTTGGCGCCATCCCTGTCGATAGAAAAGGGAACAGTGGGCAGTATGACTCTGTGGTTCAAGAACTTCTTAAAAGAGATAGCTTTTTATTAATTATTACTCCTGAAGGTAGGTTTGATGCAACTAGGTTTAGGAGTAGTTTTTTATATCTAGCTAAAGAATTAGAGGCTGAAGTTATGCCGGTACAAATCGATTATGAACATGACACTTTACAATTTTTAAGCAGTTTAAATCTTGTTGGTTCTGAGGATGAGGTTATACAAAGACTTCGTTTCTGTTTTGATGGAGTTAAGGGAAGAACAAGTAGGTTTAAGGCTTAATGGAAGAAAAGATCTACCAACTCATAAAAGAGAGAAACGCTTGGTTGTTGAAAGATAGCTTCCTGTCTAAAACTATTTACGCCTTATTGAAAAAATATCTTAGATATGACGAAACTGTTTTTGTTGGAGATCATATCCAGAGCATGACTGGCGAAAAGGCTTTTAATTGGTTGGGCAGTGAGTATACAAGTAACTCTTCTGTAGAAGGTCTTGAAAATATACCAAAAGATGGAAAGTTTTTAATTGTATCAAATCATCCTATGGGAGCTGCAGATGCTATTGCTTTATATCATACAATTTATCCAGTCCGTAATGATCTTTTCTTTTTTGCAAATGAACTTTTTGTATATCTGTTAGGAGCTTTCCATGATCTACTAGCACCTGTTGTTTGGAATAAAGAAAAAGAAACTCACTCTGCAAATAAGGTAACACTTGAACGGCTTAGTGTTTTTTTTGGTGACGGAAGGCCTGGTATTATTTTTCCTTCTGGTCGCCTCTCTAAACTTACTTTTTTTGGTTTATGGGATAGGCCTTGGGAGAAAACTCCAATAGCGCTCGCAAAAAAATATAATTTCCCGTTAATTCCTGTATATGTAGAAGGAAGAAACTCTTGGTTCTTTTATTTTGCCTCGTACGTAAACAAACAACTAAGAGATGTTTCACAATTAAATGAGTTATTTAATAAAAGAGATAAAAATATATCTATAAAGATTGGTAAACCAGTAAATGTGAGTTCGCTCAGTGATAATAGCGACATTGCAATTAATCAGTTGCGATACAAATCAGAGAGTTTACGAAAAAAAGCTGTATTGAAGTTAAACAGGTTTCTGCACTTAAGAAATTTTAGATAACCTTACTCTACAACTTCACCAGTGCTTGGGCTAACGCCTAGGTTCCCAACCATATATCCAAACAAAAGTGGCGTGGTTACCAAACCACCAAGACCATAAAATCTCCAAGTAAGCTCATAAACGCTCTGTGCTTGATTTATTAGTAGATATAAAACAAAAAATAATCCATACAGCGAAGCAATTACAGCTGCACTTACTTGTATTTTTCTATCATGATCAGTGGTGTAATACCAGTTTGTTACTCTAAATACCGCCAAACTAAAAAGACTTCCTATGCCAATAATCAACAGCATTAGTCTTATGTTTCCTAAAGAAGCATGTACTGATACATATATAAATGAGAGAAAATAAAGCAAGAACATTTGCTTTGGTGACATTTTAAATCGAATCGCATAAACATACACAATGCTTGCAAGCATAGATTGAAAAAATAATGTCCCAGCCGCAAAAGCGTCTTCGTAGCCAAAAAAAGTTTTGTACTGTAAATATGGATGGAGGAACTGTGTGATAAACATAACTAATGCGTAGATTGTTGATACCGCTACAACTGAAGCTGTATCTAATTGATCTTTGCTAGGTCTTGTTGTAAAGACATAATCTAACATTAAAAATGCACCAAGAAATAACATGAGGTGTGACGGAGAAACAAGTGGTTCAACACCTGTCTCTATACCAAGTAATGTATGCCACACAGCATCTGATGCTCCACCAACTCCAAAGATAACTGCACCTAAAACTCCGACATCAAACTTGTAGTCTTTCATTTTATTTTTTACATACATTGCTACTAAAACTGAAAAAGCATATCCGGAATATAAAACACCGTGCCATGGAGTAAAAAATGTTTCAATACCGTCTAACAAATATGTATGTGCGCTCGAATCTATCCATGCACCAATAAAAAACCAAAGCATAGCGATGATAAATAGTTTTCTGTCTTTTTCATCTGTTATAACAACAGGTGATAATTTATTGAACATATAAACAGTATAAACCCCAAAGCTTTCTGGGTATTTAGGAAATTAAGTCACACAAGATAAAATGAGTCTGTGGAAAACAAAGAATTTAATCGAACACTTACCTTAAAGAGTTCTATTTATTTAGGGCTAAGCTCAATGATTGGAGCTGGGCTTTTTAATAATATAGCTCCTACAGCAAAAATAAGTTCTTATGGTGCGATCCTTGGATTGCTTTTAGCTTCAACTTTAGCAATAGCAAATGCTTCTTCCTCTGCTCAACTCTCATCATTGTTTCCAAAAACTGGTGGTACGTATTTGTATGCAAATGAAGTACTAGGAAAACCTTATGCAATTATCGCTGGCTCAGTGTTCATTATTGGTAAAACTATTAGCTGTGTTGCAATAGCGCTAACAGTAGGAAACTATCTCTCTCCTGTGTATGGAAAGGAAATTGGTGTTATTTTATGTCTTTTGGTATTTTTGTTAAGTTTTTCTGGCATCCATAAAACTGCAGAGATTGCTACATGGTTTGTTTGGATAATTTTTGGACTGCTTTTATTTTATACTGTCTCTATCCTCTCAACGCCTGGTGTTGATTTAAGTATTCCAATCTTTGAGAGTGTGTCTTTTAATAGTATTTTGTTATCTGCAAGTATATGGTTTTTTGCTTTTACCGGATATTCAAGACTTGCCACATTTGGAGAGGAAATTAAAAACCCTAAAGAAATTATCCCTACAGCAATTTTTACTGGTCTGGGGGTAACAATCCTGTTGTATTTTGGAATTACTTGGTTAACTCTATCAATAATCAGTCCCGAACTAATTATGAACTCTAATACTCCTCTTCTTGTTGCCATGGACGTAAGTAGGTTTTCGGAATTTTCGTTTTTAATTGTTTTTGCTTCTTCAATTGCGATGGTTTCTGTATTTCTTGCTCTCATGCCTGGGATTAGCAGAATATATGTTGCGCTTTCCAGAGACAGGGTGCTTCCAAAATCTTTTTCCAAAATTCATAAAAAATTTAACTCTGCTTACTTCTCAGAAGGCTTTGTACTCATCTCTGTGATAGTGGGTGTTTATAGTTTTGATGTTGTTGGGTCTATAAAACTAAGTTCCTTTTTTATTTTGATATATTATACGATTACGAACTTGTGTGTAATCAAGCTGAAAAAAGATGATCGACTTTATTCTGTCGCAATTGCTTTCTATGGATTTTCAGCCTGTCTTGTCTTTGCAATTGCTTTATTAATTCTTTAACAAACAAACCGGGATTGCTCCCGGCTTGCTATCAGTGACCTGTGAAAATTTCCCCCAAAATGTTTCACGAAGTTCATGAGAAGTTTTATTTCTCCCTATTTCATTATATAAATAAGAGGATGAGAAATCTTTGCTACTACTATTTTCACAAATAAATGTGCCTTGTGAAATAAATATCACAATCTTGCAGGGTTGTGAAATAAGAATTATACTGATTTTATTGGTCAATCACGTGTATGCGTTGAAAATCACTCAAACACACTTCCATAAGTGGTTGGCCTATGCCTGATTTTATATATACCCTTAAATATTTATTCTTAATTTATGCAAAGATTTAAAACCTCAAATAGTTTGACGTATGATTGCTCTGTTGAAAGCTTGTGGGAAATTATTTCATCCCCTAATTACTTAAACAACGTACACCCTTTTTGTAAAGAGAACTCAATTATTCAGTGGAGCAGCGAGCATCACGAAGACAAAATACGCTATTTAAATGAGAGAACTTATATTAGAAGATTTGTAAGTTGGAAAAATTTAGAGGGATACGATCTCTGGATCGGTGATAGTAATAAGAATCAATCTTTTGTTGAATGGAGGTTAGAAAAAGTAGGTACTGGATCGAAGCTTACCATTACGGTTTACCCATTTTTGTTAAGCTCGTGGCCAAAGGTGTTTTCTTTTTTACCTTATTTTTTATATATAAATATAAAATTGAAATCTTACTTGTTCTCAGTACTCAGTGGTATTGAATGGTATGTTCAAAAGAAAACACCTGTTCCAAAAAATCAATTTGGTAGACACAGTTGGTTTTCTTAAATTAATGTTCTCTTGATCTAGATGAGTTAGACATTGTTTTTTCTAGAGAGCCATTAGAAAAAATAAAAGATTCAACACTGTCAACTAAATGTTTTCCGTTTTGTGATTTTTGCATAATTACATCTACAGTCATACCTTCATATGGTGAAATTAAAGTTATTGAGTGCTGTCTGAATTTTTTTGATGATTGATCTCTTCGGATTACATCACTGATCATATTGCTTGACTCCCAGGACCAATCGTCACCAACAGCAACAAACTTGCAGATATGTTTTGTCTGTGACTTGTCTATTCTTGCACCAGGACAAACCAACATTGATCCCTCAACCCATGGATTTAAACCTAGTCCATCAATTTTTGGGAAAGCTATATTGAATGAATCGTCAACAATTGCTTCTATATCACCTTTTTTAAAATTTCGTTCTTTGATAATTTCAGAAATTGTACTTTGAATTTGAAATAGTGATTCCTCGTCAAGGTTTTCAAGATTTTCTCTGTCCATAGTTATATACAAACAGTTAAGTGAGACAAATTTCTATTCTTCCTCAATTGCAAGCTTTTGACCTGCTGTTTGTTTTCCTCTTAAATCCCTAATATCTACACGAATTAAACCAATAACAAATATTGTTAGTGTACCGACTGGAAATAGGAGAATTAAAAATAAAGGTGATGAAGTTAATGTCTCTAGCATATTTTTATATTAACAAATATATATAGTATAATTAAACTCAGAGAGGAAATTATGGTAAAACTTGGTTTATACGCAAGCATGGTGTCTGTAATAGCATCAGTGCTTATTTATATTGTTTTAGATGATTCTCAACTTGCGATTTATGTAGGTCTTTGGGCTCCAACGTTAATTCTTTACAGCCAGGCTTACGAACAGGCAAATAAGTAACCTGGTTTAGGTATAAATTTAAACCTTACTAGTATTTGATTGTGAATAAAGTTGAAAAGAAATCATTTTTTGGATTCCTTGCTATTGCATTTGTCTTACATCTGTATCTAGTAATTTCTCTCATCGGTGGTTAAAAAACTTTTTCTCTTTCTATTAATTATTTCTTGTTCTACAACATCTGAAGTTATACAAATAGAAACAGAATCTAATTCTGAAACAACCACAACACAAGCTAGTGTTAAACAATCGTTAACTTCTGAAGAAATACTCATTGATATCTTTAATGCTTACAAAACATTCTCTGATGATCCAGTAAAGGCTGTAGATATAATTTGGGACTATGCCCATGAAGACAATAAAGAAATTACTGGTCCAAAAGAGAGGTTTGCAATGATGCTTGCCTCAGAGCCCTATGACTCCATTATTGATTTAAAAGATTACTCCTATGAAACTATTTTTGAGTCCGAAGAGAATATTCACTACGAAATAAAAGTATTGGCTCAAAACAATAATTATTTTGTTATCACTTGGGTGTTTCAAAAAACTCTATGTGATCAAAAACCTTGTTGGAGAACTATCGGTGTAAGCCAGCCTGAATACTTTGATTCAGGAATTTAATAAATTAATTTATAAGATTTTTTAAGATTCTTCTTCGGGAATCATTTCTAGAATTTGTATTAAGTTGCCACAAGTATCATTCAAAGTAGCCATTTTTACATTTCCAAACTCCATAGGTTCTTGTGTAAATTTCACACCTAATGCTGATAGCCTTTCATATTCTGTATCTAAATTATCAACTTTAAATGAGGCCGCAGGAATATTGTCTTCAACCAGAGCTTGTTTGTATGGGCCAACTGCCCTATGTCCACTTGGTTCTAGTAACAACTCAACACCATCAGGATTATTTTTGCTTGTTACAGTTAACCATCTATTTTCACCTAATGGAACATCGTTTTTGAGTTCAAAACCGAGAATATTTGTATAAAAATTAAGTGCTTTTTCTTGATTATCTACAAATACATTTGTTATATATATCTCCATATAACGATTGTATCAAATATTAGTCATCTAAGTTTTCTAACGGATTTTCTGGCTGACAGATTTCAAAAGCCTCTTGTACTGCCTCTGAGCTAAAGTCTATATCAGCATCTCTAAATGCAAAGAACCCAAACTCGCCAGGTTTAGGATCTGGAAAGTCAATACCCTGATCCCTCATACATTGAGAAAACTCTAACGATGCATCAACTAAAGCTGCCTCAACTTCTGGATCAAGATCGAATTGTTCTGGGAGGGCGTTTCTTAAAATATCTTCACAGTTTTCAAAAGCACTTTCAAACTCTTCTTCATTCTCAATTTCTAAATTGTCGAACTGTGGATTTCCATCTATATCAAATGTTGGGTCAGGAAAATTAATACCCTCTTCTCGCATGCATTGAGCAAATTCAAGGACACCCTCTTCAAAAGTTGTCTCCTCATCTACGACTGTTGTAACAGTGGTAGACTCAATTGTCACAACTCCTTGAGACTCTTCTCCACCAATAGTGCATGCAGCAAATACCGCAACAAAGGCTAGGATTTTTACTTTCGAACTGCCTCTGCTGGTTGTATTTTTGAAGCTTTTATAGCTGGATATACACCAGAAATAGCTCCGATTAATAATGCTAAAAGTACTGCTCCAAATATTTGCCATACAGGTATTGAGAATACAATATTTGTGTAATTAGTATAACCCAGGGTTATAGCTGTTCCGAGAAGCACCCCGACAAGACCACCTATGCCTGACAAAACAATACTTTCTAATAAAAATTGGTACCTAATCTCTCTTCTAGTTGCACCAATAGATCTTCTAACTCCAATCTCCATTCTTCTCTCTAAAACTGACATCACCATAACATTTGCGATCGCGACACCACCAACTAGAAGTGCAACTGAGCCAAGTCCTAAAAGTAAATTGGTGAATGCCTCTTCAGCTGCCTGTTGTGCTTCGAGTGCATCAGATGGACGGGTAACCTCGACTTGATCTGGGTTTTCAGGATTCATTGAAGGCGCAAGTACTTCAACAACATCCTCGATAAATGTTGGATTAGCTCTTAAATAAATTGTTGTTGGCTCTTCATCAATATCAAAAAGTGTTTTTGCTACACCATATCCAATGAAAACAGATCTGTCTAAGTCTGGATGAATTTTAAGCTCTTCTAGTATTCCAACTACACCAAACCATTCATTTTCTATCAGAATCTTTGTAGGTTTAGATAAGTTATTAATTCCCAGTCGCTGGGCAGTTACATTACCTAAAACTGTTACTGGTATATCGGAGAGTCCGTCCTCAATAAATCTACCATCAATTAAATTGCCGCCTATAACATCTAGCAGTTCAGCACTAGTAACAATTGTTGAAATACCACCGCCTTCAAATTCTGAAATAAAATTACTTCTCCTTACTAGAAGGTCTGTTTGCGTTGTAGAAGTAACTTCTTGAACTGGACCTATCCTTTCAACCATACCCAAAACTCCCTTTGGAAGTTCTTCCTGGGTTCCAAAAAAGCCAGCTTGAGGTGATGCTTTGACTAAGTTTGTGCCTAGAGATTCTAGTGTTGACAAAAGGTCAGCCCTTCCTGATGCTGAGATTCCAGATACTGCAACAATTGCTGCAATTCCAATACCAATTCCAATTGAGGTAAGAGTTGCTCTACCTTTTCTTGCCCTAACGCCATATAGAGCTACAAAAAACAAATCTTTGATTTTAAGTCTATTTCTTTTCATTGATTTACTATTTTTCCATCAACTAGTTCTATAACTTTTTTAAACATACTTGCGTGTTCTTGATTATGAGTGATCATTATCACTGTTTTGCCTTGATTGTTTAGGTCTTTCAAAATGTTAAGTATGTTAATACCAGATTCCTTATCTAAATTTCCTGTTGGTTCATCGGCTAGTACGAATGCAGGGTCTTGCACTAAAGCACGAGCAATCGCAACTCTTTGTTGTTGTCCACCAGACAATTCTTTAGGCAAATGAGTCAACCTGTCGCCAAGGCCAACTTGTTCCAAAACTTCCTTTGCTTTTTCTAATCTCTCTGATCTTGAAATACCTTGGTATAAAAGACCTTCAGCAACATTTTCCTGAGCAGTTAATCCTGGTAATAGAAAAAAACTTTGAAATATAAATCCAATCTTTTCACCTCTAAACTTTGAGAGCTCATTGTCTGAGAGCTCCGAGACGTCTTTTCCTTCAATTTCAATAGAGCCATCAGTTATGCTATCTAATAATCCAATCATATTTAAGAATGTAGATTTTCCACTACCTGATTGACCAACTATTGATACAAAATCTCCTTCTTTAATTTCAAGTGAGACACCGTCTAAAGCTCTTACCGGTGGAGGACCTTCGTAAACTTTTGAAATATTGTTTATAGAGATGACAGTTTTTGTACTGGTTTTCATCTTGGTACAACTACTATTTGACCCTCTGAGATATTTCCTTTTACTTCCACAAAGCCGTCAGTAAATACTCCGATTTCAACAGCAACGTAACTTGTATCAACGCCAGATTCTCCTTCAAATGTTCCAGTATCAAGGGCTCCTTCATAAACTTCTAAAGCGTACCCTCCTTCTGCTAAAGCAAGAAGGGCATTGACTGGAACATAAAGAACATTTTCAGAAATCTCTGTTGTGACAAATACTTTTACTGGAGCTTGGTCATAAGCTTCAATTTCTTCGGGGTTAAGAACTTCTAGAGTAACTTCTATAAACTCTCCCGCCTGTGTTTGTGTTACAACCTGATCTATAAATTTAATAACTGTTGGAACTCTTTCATCTGTGGGTAGCTCTATCTCAACACTGTCACCAAGAGAAACTGTTTCTTGATCTGTAGCATCAACTTGAAAGACAACTTCAATTCCAATAGAAGAAATATTGTACAGTGGTGAATTTAGCACAACAGCAGAACCAACGTCGTTAACATAAGAGCCAACAATTATTGGTGTTTTAGATGCATAGGCATTTGTTGGGCTAAAAGTTTCTGACTTTGAGGCAAGTTCTAGTTCTTCAAGTTCCTCTTTTGCTTTTGCTAATTCAGCTGCTTGATCAACTCCTTCGTTGTAGCTTTCTAAGGTATCATCATATGCTTTTTGTGCTGTCTCAATAGCTAACGCTTCGGTGGCATCTATTCCTGACTCTTTGCCTTTTTCTAATGCTTTAATTCTTTTTTGTTCTTCAATAGTCTGTTCTAAATCTTCTATCGCAGCATCCAATGTTCCGTCTGCTGCTTTCTCTTTTGTCTTAGGGTTTGTTTCATCTCTGTATAAAGTTAGACTTTCTTCTGCATCTTTTATAGCTGTATCAGCCGCTTTCCAAGCAGCGCTTTCTTCAGTAGCAGCTTCTTTTGCGTCATCTAGCTTTTTCTTTTTGTCATTAACTTGTGCCAATGTAGTTCCACCATCTGAAATTGTTTCTTCGATATTTTCTACTTCAGTCTTTTTTAAATTAATTGCAACCTGTTCTGCTGGTGTAACTTCAGATTTTGTATCAATCTTATAGTCAACATATAGTGCATTAAGCATGTTTGAAGTAGTTTCATCAAAAGTTTCATCAGGTACAAAGTCTTCTGCTGCATAACCCAAGAACACAAGAGCTTCTTCAAGTTGTAAAACATCGGGACCAGCATCAGAGTTTAAATCTAACGTTCTATAAAAAGGTGTCGCTCCTTCAACTAAAATTACAGGTTTATTGTCAACAGCAAATAAGACTTCCCCAAAATTAATAATGGTTCCTTCTTTAGGAACATAAGTAACAACTCCTGACATTGGTGAGTTGAGTACCTTACTGTCGGTCTGCCTCAAGGTTCCGTTGTATTCTTCCTTTTTTGCTAAGTCACCTTTTTGTATAGCAACAGTAGTAAGTTCTAGAGTTTTATTACTTGTAGATGATTCTGTGTTCTGAGTACCAAAATAATAACCACCATAACCTAGTGCGAGCACCGCTATTAAAATGTACAAATTTTTCAATTTAAATATATTTTTCATCATTGTTCCAATTAGAGTAGTTTATTAAACCTGTATGTTTTCTGAGAATTAATTTCTTAAGTTTTTTATGCATCCCACTCCTCATCTTTTAACTCTTCTGGTAATTTGTCTTCACATGCTTGCCAAGTCTGCACCAGTGGATCGTCTTCTCTAAGCTCCCAATCTTCATCAATATAGGCGTCTAGCCTGACTTCTCTGTTGAAATAATCTGGGTCTGGGACTTTAGGATATCCACTTTCTCTAAAACATTTAGCCATAAATAATGATCGGTCAATTTCTTTTGATACTTGCGCAGGATCTTCAAATTGATTTTCATCTGCTACACCCCATAAATTATATTTCAAAGCACATTCTTCGATTATATCCCAAAGTTCCTCGGCCTCTTGTTCGGTTATTGTTTCAAAATATGATGCAATCGTGGTGTAGAGGTCTAAAAAGTTTTTTGGTTCTTTAAATTTATAACCAGATTCATTAACACACTGTACAAGCACTAAGGGTGCATCCTCGTCTGAAATTTCTTCTCGCTCGTCTACTAGTTCAACACCTAAAGCCATTGCTTCTTTTCCCTTATCGGTATCTGCTACTGAAACAACAGCTTGTTCTTCTTGTTGGAATAGTGAACAAGCAGTAAATAAAACTAGTATTACCGAGATTTTTTTGTACATATAAAATTATAAATTATATGTAGCTTTAACCTCCGCCTTGTTGTGGTGGGTCAATTCCAAGCTCGTCAAAACATATATCAGCGGCTTCTTGAATTTGAGCTTGTAGGTATTGTCCGGACTGAACAAGTTCAATAAGTAAAGGTCGAAGAGGACTTTCGGCACTTGGGTCTTCTATCTCTATCCCATTTTCTCGTAAACACTGAGCAAACTCTAACTGAGTGTCTAGTAAATCAGCAACAGCTTCTGGATTCTCAAATTCTGCTGAACCACCAAGCGGTACGTTGTTCTCTTCAGCACAAGTCTGGATGGTCTCTTGAAGTTCTTCTCTTCCTTTTTGATCAGCTGCTAACCATATCGGACCAATGACACTTTGTAAACTCTCATCATTTTTAGGATCTGTAATGTCATATCCATTCTCTCTTAAGCACCTAGCTAGTAAAAGCTGGGCATCTTCTATTGAAACGACCTCTTCAACGACTTCCTCTGCAATTGTTGTAACTGTTGTATCACTTGATAAATCATTTGTAGAAACAACTCCTTCTGATTCATCTGATGATGAACAAGCCGAGAAAAGAAGAAATAGAAGTACTGAAAAGACGATTAAATATTTTTTCATAATTTTATTTGTTTTCCCTTATTGATATAAAAAAGAAAATTAAAGTCACAAATCCTATTAAAGGGGTAAGTGATCCTGGAGGAGCTGAGCTAATGATTAAAGACTTGTATTGACCAATTCCTGCTCGGAATATGTTTTCTAAGGCAATAATTAGCAACATAAGCGGAATAAGATCTCTAATTTTTAAAACTACAAGAAGCAAAATGAAAGCTAAAACTAGCTGTGAAAAACCCCATTGAGCAAATATTGAAACAATGTTGTTTGCAGCTTCCGGTGAATAGCTACTTAATGGAATGCCTGCAATAGATTCAGCTCCACCATCTTCAGCAAATATGTGTTCAAGGCTTCTAAAAAAATTAAATGCAACTAATAGCCATGTGAAATAATAGACAAATTTGTTACTTGGAATTTTATTTTCGATTGTTTCAGGTATTAATTTTTTCATTAAGTTTATCCTCCTAATGGCTTTCTTCTAAGTCCATCAAAAGCACTTTTTTTAGTTTTATAGTTCCATTCCAATTTAAAAACCTCATTTGGTTCTGATTCATTATTTTCATATTCCCACCTAATAACTTCATATGTTAACTTGTTATCTTTAAAAATAGGTTTCCGCGTGTTGAATCCCAATAGGTTTTCTGTATCACTGAGTGTGCCAATTTTCATTGTTATACCATCATCTAGAAGAATACCATCAACCCAAGTTCCTTCACCATAGTCCTCTTCAGGTTTCAATTCCCAATTCATATAACCTTCACCATCAAGAACCCAAGAATGTTTTACCCACCATTCCCCTGTACCATCTGATTCAGAAAGTTCTTGTCCACTACCATTAAGGTAAACTGAATTTGGATGATGAGCTGTTTTATTACCATCGTCATCTGTTACATATTCACCAGGCCCAACTTGTGCTGGCGAAACTGTTCTACCCAACACTTGTAATTGTGCATAGACTGTGACTCGTTTCGTATAGGGGTCAATGTGCATATCGTTAATAACTGTTCCTTTGAAAAAAATATTTGGTAGTTTCACTTTTGTAACCCAATAACCATCATGATAATTAAGAGGCGAACTCACTCTTATATGAGTTTTTTCAACTGATAAAATTGCAGATTCAGGATAATTTTCGGTTCTTATTTCTTCAATGAAAGTATTTTGAAAATCCTCGTTTGTTCGTAGTTCTTCTTGATCATTAAGTTCCTTTAAATGACTATTAATTTTTAGAGCTTGATCTTCGTTTAATTGTTCAATGCTTTTGATTTCATCCATCCCCAGTGAAATCCATCTGCTTCCTTTATCTAAAGATTTATTACCTCCGAATCCAATAGTTAGAGTGATTACCGTTACAGTAGCTACTAGTGCTAAAAAAAATAATGAACTTTTTAATGTATTTTCTTTTGTAAACATAAAAACTTTCATTTCATTCCAGTGTATTCTTAAAAACCTGTGAGAATCCTGTGATGACAGCTTCATAAAGCTTGATTAAATAAATATATGTTGTCATCATTAAATTGTGGTAAATAAAGTCATAAAAAGTGGTCGTATTCCAGTAGTTTTAGTTGGATGGAACATGTTTGATGCGATACTTCATATTGCGATTGACATGGCAGAGCCGCTACGGATAACTGGAAACATTATTGCTGTTCTTGCTGCAATTACGATATTGTTAGGAGCTCCCAAGAAACTCTCTTTTCCGCTGTTGTTAGTTGCATTTATTTCAACTGTTGCCCTCAACACATTTCATGTAATCGAGAACGATTTCGCAATTCCCATGCTTGTTTTTATAGGTCTAAGTCTGTATTTAATTCTTCGCTTGGCGCAAATATCCAAAATAGAAGATTTGAAAATTAAGGAATCTGAGAAGCAAAAGTATTTTCATAAACGATGGTTTGCTGTTGGATTGTCGCTTTTTGGAGTGCTGGTTGTATTGGCCGTAGGAGTTATAAACTCGCTAAATATACAAGATCAGCTATTTGACGGCGCTTTAAAAGAAGCTGATTATTGGAGTGATGAGCCGGTTATTTTATCTGCTGGTATGGGTTTTGAGGGCATTATTGGTTGGCCAGAGGTAAATGAAGAAACTGTCCGAGAGGCCGAAGGAAGTTGGTATGGTTCGGTAATGTGCACAAATGGTGAAGATCCACCAGCTGGTGCATATACCAGCACTGTAAGCACAGCTGGAATTGAATTATTCTACAAGGGTACTGCTGAAGACGATGATGGGTTGCCGATTGTGTTTAGTTGGCCTGTAGCCACAGAAACTGTTGATCTAACCGATTTTCAATTCACATTGAACACAGGCGATATCGTTTTTCCAAATAGCGCTGGAATGTTGCCAAACTGGGAATTAAATGAACGCAATACGGTTGTTGTGTTTGGTGATTTCGGCAATCGAGGTCTCAGTAGCGAGGAAGGTGCAGTCTTCCCCGTGAGGCTAGATATTGTTGAAGACGAAACACCACTACTTCTTGTTGGTCCAAACGGCCAAGAGTTTAATGCGGTTGGCTTGAGCTGGGAAACTGATACAAGCCCTTATGATTCGGGACCGAAATTAGTCGGAGCTAAATTAAATCATGTTGGTAATGAGGCGCTAGGTGAAGGAGGTTTGGGATTTGGAACAAGATCTGGGGTATTGCCAAACGATGAACTATCACTGTATGACGAGAGTGACTTTAGAATACGCGTGCTGACAACAGGAGGCTTCTCACCCGATGGTATTACTGGTTTGACCCCCACAATGTTTGAGGATTTTTTCCGAATTCACGCCAAGGGGTCTAACGGTGAAGTAGTTCTCTTGGAAAAGGTGGGGCAGGAGTATCTAGTAGCAGGCGGAACACTCAGAATTGTTGGGCTTTCGGATTTGGGGCAAAAAGAAAACCCTGCTGAAGGAATCTTTTATGATGATTGTTATGCTGAAGATAGGGATAACTACATAGACATAATCCTTGTTGGCGACGAAGCAGCAGCACGAAATATTACACATGTGGAAATCCCATCACTAGAGGGTGGTTACAGTGCCTTTTACAATCCTGGTGGTCCTGGCCCAGAACCATTTGACGGTGTTAGATATACAGCTCCGGGGCCAGCTGATCTGGAGCCTGTTATAAACGCACTAGATAATCCGATGCGCATTAGTCGCGAGGCCAAGAACTAGCTTATGGTAAATAAAGTACTTCTAATTGAGGACGACATAAAAATTTCTGACTTAGTCAAAGATTCTTTACTTGATGAGGGCTATATTGTTGACCAAGCTTTTGATGGAGAAGAGGGGTACTTTAAAATCTTGGAGAATCAACCTGATTTAATAATCCTAGACATAATGATTCCAAAAATGAACGGCTTTAAAGTGTGTGCAAAAGTAAGAGAGCATGGAGTGGTGTCGCCTATTTTAATGTTGACTGCAAAAAGTGGTGAATATGATGTCGAAGAGGGGTTGGATACTGGTGCAAATGATTATTTAAGAAAACCCTTTTCAATGATTGAGTTGCTCGCAAGGGTTAGAAAGCTTTTAAAAAAAGATGTGGCTCCTACAAACACCTTAGAATTTCAGGATTTAAAAATTGACTTAGCTGCTAGAAAAGCTACTCACAACAAAATAGAACTTGAGTTAACAAGACAAGAATTTGATTTACTCAGTTACTTATTAGAAAACTCTGGGAATGTTCTTACTAAAAAAGAACTACTAGAAGAAATATGGGAGATTTTGCAACCAACTGAAGAGGATGTGAATAAGGTTGAGGTTTATATTGGCTATCTCAGAAAAAAGCTAAAACCATTTAATTTAGATGTATACATCAACACTGTACGTGGTTTTGGGTATAGGTGGAATTAATTGAAGAATGTGGGAATAAGAACCAAAATTATATCAATTACTCTCCTTTTCCTTGGTGTCGGTCTTTTTATTGCTCCAGGAGTATTAGTAGATATAGCTGAGCTTAGGTTTAAACAGGTTATAGAAGAAGGAAGTGATAAATTAGTTGAAGAGTTAAAAGAAGATTATCAAAACCTCGAACCGTTAGAAAGTCAACGCTTCATTCCATATTTTGTGTTGGTATATGATAAGCAAAATGGAAAACTAATATCTGAATATAGTTTTTTTCCACCAAACCTCATTGATGATTATGACCCTCAAAGTAACAAATTTAGCGAAAACTTAACTGATCTAAACTTTATAAAAACTGAGAGTAACGATAAAAAAGTAAATATTGTTGTTGGGTTTAGCGAATCAACACCAAGCGAGATAATTAATGGTATAGAGAGAATTTTTATTGTAATTTACATTTTGGCTTCATTGTTGGTTATTGTTGGAATTTTAATTTCTATACAAATAGCATTAAAGCCAGTTGATAAATCTATAAAGAAAATAGAAGAATTAGACCCTTTAAATAAACTCGAGAAACTCGACGAGGTTGCAAGTAATGATGAGATTGGAAATTTAATATCAACATTTAATTCCCTTCTTGAAAAAGTTAATATCAGCTCAATTAGTCAGAAACAATTTATATCAAACGCATCTCATGAGTTAAAAACACCGCTAACAAGTTTAAAACTTCAAATTGAAAAACTAAGTGTCTTAAACGGTATAGATGAAGAGATGATTAAAAATATTCAAGAAGATATTAATGAAATACAATCAACACTTGAAGCATTATTAGATTTAGAGACTTCAGGCAGCAACACCGAGGGTTCTAAGGAAGTCCTTGTAAATGAGTTAATTAAGACATTAGTGATCGGTACAAATATCGTATTTCAAGACAAGAAAGAAATAAAAGTTTTTTCAAACAGTAAAGTTGTTAAATTAATGCTTAATAATTTAATTGGAAATGCAGAAAAATTTAAATCAAACACAACTGTAATTAGTACCGACATGGTTCATGGAATTCCTTCAGTGATTGTTGAGGATGATGGTAGTGGAATTAAACCAGAAAACTACGATTTAATATTTACCCCTTTTTGGCAAGAAGATGAGTCAAGAACAAGAAATAAAAGTGGTAAAGGCATTGGTTTAAGTATTGTTAAAAATATAGCTTTAAAATATGGATGGACTATTTCTGTAAATAAATCCGAGCTTGGTGGAGCCAAGTTTATTATTAGTTTTTAAATACTTATTTTTGCCAACCACATTCTTGTAACAACGGCATAATGTCGTCTTTAGATTCCTTAAGTCCACTTAAGTCAACTTTGGGTTCTTGTTGACTTGGATCAGGAACATTTAACCCTTTTTCCCTTAAGCATTTAGCCAATTCAAGGTTTTCATCATATATTTTTGCAAGCTCATCTGGGTTCAAAGAGGATGAGTCCGACCAGAGATTATATTTGCTTATACAGTAATCAACATCTTCTCTTAATTGCTTCTCTTCATCTTTGCTATTGCTTAACTGACTAATTGTTGTTTTTAAATCTTCAATATCAAACGGTGTTGCTATGTTATAAGCCATTTCTTCGTTTAAGCATTGAGTTAAAACAATTGGATAATCCTCTTCCGTTATAACAGAAGTGGAGGTTGTGTCGTTTGATAGAGAGGCTACTCCTTCATCATTTGAAGTTGAACATAAGCTAAAAAGAAGGGTAAAAATTATTAAATATATTTTTTTCAATTTTATTTGTTTCTTAAACCAAACAAAGGCCTTAATGACTTGATGTTTTTTATGGCGTGATAAATCGTTAAAGAAAGAAAACAAATCAAAAACAGAGCAATTGGAAATTTAATAATTGGATGGATGTTTATGCCGGCAAAAAAATACATTACTGCCATTTGTACTGGTAAGTGAACAATATAAACAGGGTATACAGCTGTTTTATAATAGGTAAGTTGTGGTGAGTCTTTGTTTAAATACACTGCAGCGATTCCTAACAGTGCAAAAATAAAATTAAAGGATTCAAAAGCTATGAGCCGATTATCAAGGGCATAATCTTCTAAAAAATTGTTAAACCATCTGTAAAAATATGATGTCATACCAAGAGCTAGGTGTAATTTCCAATTCTTTACACTCGATTCCCAGAACGCATCACCTTGGGAGGTAAGAATTATGCCTATAAAAAACCACAGAAACCCGAGTACAAAACCGTGGTCAGTAAGCGCATATTCGCTGTAGTAATCTCCGTATGTTTCGGTCCTGAATCTGGATAAATTTAACAAGTGTCCCTCAGCAATTATGGGTAATGAAAATAGAAATACTCCGCCTGGTTTGCTGAGTAGCGATGCAATAAAATTTTCTTTCGAAATAAAGTTCAAAATCGGAATAAGTACCAGACAGTAAATAAAAATATTAGTCAAAAACCATAAATGTAGACCTTCGTATTCGAGAGCAAAGAAAACTGCATCACTAAACCCGTCCAAAAACCAATAGTCATAAAATCTACCAACAATGTAGGCTGACAAGCTAGAAAACACTAAGGTTCCAAAAACCCAAGGTAGGATAAGAATTTTTGATCTCTCTTTAAAAATTTGTATCCTCGTTCTCTTTCTGAATGAAAGTCGTAAAGCAATCCCTGCAATTAAAAAAACGAGTGGAATTCTCCAGTTGTTCATCAGGTTTAGTAATGGCCATATCCCATCCACTACCCTTTTGTTCTGGATGAAGAGTGTTTGTCTAGCAAGAGAGGTAAATGAGATACCCAGGTGATAAAAAATAAGAAGAAACATTGCTATAGATCGCAACGCATCAATGTCATATCTTCTTTGATTCATATGAATAATGTTAGTGCGTACGTTTTGATTAATTAAACTGTAGCTTTTCTTTAAGATCTTCTGTAATTGGTGTGGGCTTCATTGTCGTTTGGTCTGTATATACGTGAACAGCCTCACAAGAGCTCACTAATTCATCAGAATCTTTTAAGAACATACCCATTATCCATGTGATACTAGAGTTTCCTATTTCTTTAATTTTTGTTCCTATTTCTATTTCGTGACCGTACTGGAGAGGTTTGTTGTATTGCACTTTTACTTGAACGGTATGAAAATCTTTTCTAGTTTCTTCAATATCTGTCCAGTAGTCATAATTTACATATTTAAAATAACCAGTAATTGCCTCGTCAAAAAACGACACGTAATTAGCATTGTGCACCACACCTTGTGGGTCAAGCTCATAGTATCTTATGCTCACAGACCAAAAAGCTTGAAAA
>CACPPU010000008.1:0-40814 GCA_902635945.1 uncultured Candidatus Actinomarina sp.
CTCAAATTCTTGAACATCACCAACAAGAAAGAGAAAATATCAGATTATCTGAAGCATCTGCGGAAAGAAGTCCAGACCCAACATCCGCTGACGGTGGGTCAATGGCTTTTGAACTGGAGAAAGAGCTCACTCTTGATGAAAATACACGACATTTATTAAACCAGGTAGAGCATGCACTAGTTTTAATCAAAAAAAAGAAATACGGAAATTGCGAAAATTGTGGTGAGCCGATTCCTGTTGCAAGGTTAGAAGCTCTACCTTATTCGAGTCTCTGTAAAAATTGTGCAGCACTAATTGAATCTTAATAAGCTTTTATTGCCTTATATATACACATTACTTTTGGCTACCTTAGATTTATTTACTAAATATTTAATTCGAATAAACAATATTCAGGAGTATGTAGTAATTGAAGATATATTGACAATTGATTTAACTTATAACACCGGAATTGCTTTTGGTTTGTTGAGTAATTACACAATATTTACATATATATTGTCAATTTTTGTATTTATTTGGTTAGTTTTTCAAATTCGTGACATTAGAGAACAAAATTTAGAAAAGCTTTCTTTAATATTAATACTTTCTGGGGCAGTTGGAAATTTAGGTGAGAGAGGATGGAATTTAATTACTGACAATGACGGAAAAGTAACAGATTTTGTTGAATTGCTATTTATTCCAAGTTTTAATCTTGCTGATACATATATATCAATTGGTATAGCGTTGCTACTTTATTCGGAGATAAAAAAAGATTAATATTGAAATAGTTTTTGAAAACGATTTGTTTGTTATTTTAAACAAGCCCCATGGTTTACTGGTACATCCAACAGACTCTTCAGATGAGTATACTCTTAGAGATTTTCTGATTGAAAATTTCAATATTAGTGAAGTTGGAGATTATAAAAGAGAAGGTATTGTACATCGACTAGATAGAGTTACATCTGGACTTATAGTTTGTCCGATTAATTCGGATGCATTCAATCAACTTCAAGAAGATTTTAAAAAAAGAAAAATTATAAAAAAGTATAAAGCAATTGTTCAAGGTTCCCCAAGAAGTAAATCTGGTGAGATTAACCTACCTTTGATTCATTCACAAAATAATAGAAGAAAGAGAGAAGTTGGAAAGAATGGAAGAGAATCGATTACAAAATACAACACTATCTCAAAGACAGATTCCCATACTTTGTTAGATATTGATTTAATAACAGGTAGGAACCATCAGATCAGGGCTCATTTTGAATATTTAAAGACACCAATAGTAAATGACACTCTTTATGGTGCAAAAAAAGTAAGTGAATTAAATCAAAACACAATTTGTTTGCAGTCATACAATATTGAATTCAAATTGTTTGATAAAGATTATAAATTTTCAATTAATGAACCAGATTATTTTACTTCGATAATGAACATGTAATTTTTCAAAAAAACTTTACAATTGATTTATGAGTAAATCTTTTGTACATCTTCATGCGCATACTGAATATTCAATGCTTGATGGTGCAGCAAAAATAAATGATTATCTAAAGAAAGTAAAGGAGTTAAATCAACCAGCTGCTGCGATTACTGACCACGGAAATCTATATGGTGCTTTAGAATTTGTTCGCCAAGCTGAATCACTAGATATTAAACCAATTATTGGGTATGAAGCATATCTAACTCCAGGATCAAGATTTGACAGACCAGACAGAGACAAAAATAAAAGATATCATCTTACTCTATTGGCTGAAAATAATATAGGATATCAAAATTTAGTAGAAATTGTCAGTAAAGCATATTTAGAAGGTTTTTATTATAAACCACGTGTTGATTATGAACTATTAAGAGAACATGCGGATGGAATAATTGCTTTATCAGGTTGTCTTGGGGGTGAAGTAGCACAACATTTAGCACCAGATGGGTCCAGAGAAGAAGGCAATACTGCAAATGAAAAAAGTTTTGAAAAAGCTTTAGAAAAAGCAAAAAATTATCAAGACATATTCGGCAAAGACAATTTTTTTATTGAACTACATAACCATGGAATACCACAACAAATAGAAATATTAGATGATTTGGTAAAAATATCTAAAGAGATAGACGCGCCACTTGTTGCTGCTAATGATTCACATTATGTCGCAAAAACTGATTCTTCAGCGCACGATGCTTTACTCTGTGTTCAAACCAATGCAACTATGGAGGATGAAAATAGATTCAAATTTGAAGGTGAAGATTTTTATGTAAAGTCATCTGAAGAGATGCGGATGTTATTTCCTGATAATAGGTTTCCTGATGCTTGTAACAACACTTTAAAAATTGCTGACAGAGTTCACTATGAGTTTGATTTTGATCAAGATTACCTTCCTGATTTTCCAATCAATGATGATTCCACAAGTGTTGAAGAATATTTAAAAAACAAAGTATTAATTGGGGCAGAAGAGAAATATCAAGATGTAAACAAAGAGGTACTAGAAAGAATCGATTATGAACTTGAAGTAATTAACTCTATGGGGTTTGCTTCATATTTTTTAATTGTTGGAGACTTAATTGAATTTGCAAAGTCTAGAAACATTAGAACTGGTGCTGGAAGAGGTTCAGCTGCTGGTTCCATAGTTTCGTACTGCCTAGGTATAACTGGAATAGAACCCTTAAAGTATGGATTAATCTTTGAAAGGTTTTTAAACAAGGGAAGGAAGTCACTTCCTGATATTGATATGGACTTTGATGAAAGATATCGTGGAGATGTTATCCAGTATGCTATTGATAAATATGGCCAAGATAGAGTTGCACATATAGTCACATTTGCAACTATAAAAGCAAAACAGGCAATAAGAGATGCAGCAAGAGTTTTAGGTCTGCCATTTTCCAGTGGTGATAAAGTAGCAAAATTGATGCCACCTATGATTCTTGGAAACACTGCCACTATATCTGAATGTTTAAATCTTGATGAAAATAATGAAAGTGGTTATAGCAAAGAGTTTTATTCCGCTTCTGAAGAATTAAGAAAACAATATTCTGCTGATGAAGAAGTTAAAAGAATAATTGATATAGCTCTTGGTCTCGAAGGCTTAAGGCGTCAAGATGGTATACATGCAGCAGCGATTGTGATATCGCCTGACAAAATAACTAATTTTCTACCAATACAAAGAAAAGGAGAAAATGCAGAAATAGTTACACAGTATGAAATGCACACAGTTGAACAATTAGGTCTTTTAAAAATGGACTTTTTAGGTTTAAGAAACTTATCAATTGTAGATAGAACCATTGAGTTGATTGGTGATAAAAATTTAGACATTGATAATTTAGATTTACAAGATGACAAAACTTTCAAATTATTTTCTGAAGGTAGAATGACTGGAGTTTTTCAGCTAGAAAGCAGGGTTGCTCAGTCAGTTTCCAGAAGTTTAAATCCAAAGAGATTTGAAGACATTGTTGCCTTAGTTGCATTAATCAGACCGGGACCACTGGGTGCTGGAATGCATAATGAATTTACTGATCGTGCAAACTCTCGTAAAGAAATTGAATATTTACATCCAGACTTAGAGGACGTTTTGAGTGAGACTTACGGAGTGATTCTATATCAGGAACAAGTTATGCAGATAGCTGAAAAAATTGCAGGATTTAATTTACAGGAAGCAGACAATTTAAGGGTAGCAATGGGCAAAAAAATTCCTCAAGTTATGGAAGAGCAGCGCAAAAAATTTACTGAAGGATCTGTAAAAAGTGGATATTCTGAGCAATTCGCAATTGAACTATTTGATCAAATAGCATTTTTTGCTGGTTACGGATTTAATAAAAGCCATTCCGTACCTTATGCACTACTTGCTTATCAAACTGCCTACTTAAAAGCAAACTACCCTGCAGAGTATATAGCTGCTTCATTGACTGCTGTAAAAAGGGATAAAGATAGGACAGCAATATTTCTTTCTGAAGCTAGAGACATGGGAGTCAAAGTGTCTACTCCAGATATAAATAGAAGTTCATCAGATTTTACTGTTAATGATAACGAAATACTTTTTGGTCTATCTGCTGTAAGAAATGTTGGAGATGTAACCTCGGAAAAAATTGTTTTAGAAAGAAATGAAAATGGATCCTATAAATCAATTGAAGACTTTTTATCAAGAATAGATTCAAGATCATTAAACAAAAGAGGCATAGAAGCTTTAGCGCAAGGGGGAGGGTTTGATTTTTTTGGACACTCAAGAAAAGGAGTGTTTGATGCGATACCAGATTTAATTGACGATGCCAAAGATCTTAAAAATAAAAAAGCAAATAACCAAACTTCATTATTTGATTTGGATGATCAATCAGATAAATTAACCACTATTAAAGACACGGAGTGGACTAAGAAAGAAAAACTAGAAAGAGAAAGAGAAATGTTAGGTTTTTTTGTTAGCGAAGATCCACTAGATGGGTATGGTGAGGTGCTTAAGTCAGAATCTTCGCACTCTATATTAGAGTTACAATCATTTGACGAGGAAGAGGAATTAAATGTTGTAATTGCTGGTTTGATTTCCAATGTGCAAAAAAGAGTATCAAGAAGGGGAAACCCATGGATTCAATTTGATTTACAGGATACATCTGGTTCTGTTGGGGTACTAATTTTTAACAAGCTAGTAGACAAATACAATAGGAGTATTGATGGAGAAATATATCTTAAGGTTTCAGGTACCTATGTTGGTGGTTCTGAAAACACTATTAGAGCTAGAGACATTGAAGTAATAGAGCCATCAAAAATGGTTGAAGATTTAGACACTTCACCATTAAGAATATCTGTAACTGAGGAAAAATTAGATAAGAAAAATCTCATATTATTGAAAGAATTACTCGAGAAATATCCGGGTCTCTCAAATGTTGAGTTAGAGGTTCATGGAGAACAAAATACTAAATTACTCGAATTGAAAGAAATAAAAGTTAAAAAAACTAATCAATTGAAAAATGAGATTAACACATTGCTTACTAGTTAAGTAAAATGATAAATATATGAGTTTTAACGTAGAAGATTTTATAAACAGATATAAAGAAAGAGCAGAAGCTGTAAAAAACAGATCCATTCCACCTGTTGGTGGAGACGATCGCATGGCATTTATCAAACAAGCTGAAACTGATTTTCAGGATTATATGATAATTGCAGATTCAGAATTTACAGTTGAGGAAGACTATTTAGTATTCAAGTATAAATTAGATTCTTAATCAAGATTTTTACTCATAGGAAAAATTTTGGTAATAACCTCTGCACACGCAACTGCTATTTCCATATGTTCTTTTTGAGTTCCATTCCCAGATCTTAATTCTATGTAATGTATCCAGCTTCTAAGTGTGCCATTCATATACATTCTGCTAACAGTATTTCCTTCAGGCAAGACTGCACGTGCCTGTTCTTTCGCAATTCCATTTTCAATTGCCCAATTATATGTTTCTCTAGCTTCGTTAATAAGATGTTCCTGTTTTTCAATCCACATATTTGAAATTTCTTCGTCATCATTTTCAATAGAGTTTTGTCTATTTTTAAGATCTTGAAGCCTGGCTTCTCTAGTTACAAATTCTAGATCTTTAACAGGATTTGCATATCTTTGAGAAAATTCTTGGAAACTAAACGATCTATGTCTTAATATTTGCCTTGCAATGTCTCTTGTTGTTTCTATTTCAAGACATGCACTGACCATTTCAAGAGGAGACCAGTGAGCATTTTTAATTAGATACTTTATTAGTTTTTCACTTGTTTCGGTATTTAATTGATTTGAAGGGTTTGAGACTCGCGCACAAAAAGCTACCAATTCTTGAGCATTATCAATTCCTTCATTTAGAAATTCTTCTGTTGGAGTAGAATAACTTACTAATTTAACTTTCATTTATGTAACTATATTAAAATAAAAAAAATATGTTTTTATTAAGGATAATTGTTTTTTTAATACTTGTTTCTTTATTAATTATTTTGGCTTACCCATTATTAATTATTTATGATATTTCCAGAGGTGGAAATGGATTTGGAATTTGTAATGACCTTGTCAACTGTGTTATTCCTATAACTGAAGGTCCTAGGTTGTTAATTATTCTTATTGCATCATTTTTCGTACTAGTTTTTTTATTAAGAATTATTATGAAATTTATTAACTCTTTAAATAAAGAAAAATCTATTCTTTAACAACTAAAAAGATTGATAATAAGACCATAAGTACACCAAACCAATTCAAAATATTTAGATACTCATTTGCTACTAAAATTCCAATTAGTAAAGCAAATATAGCTTCCATGCTTAATATCAATGCTGAAGTTGAAGCTTTTATTATTTTTTGACCGTACAGTTGTAAATAAAATGCTCCAACATTAACTACTAATCCCAAAAATACTATTGGAAATATATTTTCATATAAAAATTCAAACTCCGAAAAGGTTATTAATGGTAAACACAAAACCGTTCCAGTTAATGACTGAACAAACATTAGTTGTGAAATATTTTGATTCTTAACATATCTTTCAACGAGAACTATATGCATTGCATAAGCTACAGCACAAATTAGGGTAAACAAGTTTCCAAACACTTGTGAAATATCATTTATTGATATAAGGGCTATTCCAGTGAATCCGAGAAATGAATATATGTAGTTTTTTGCTCCTAAGTCTGTTTTGTTAATAAATTTAGATAAAAAAGGTGTAAGTACTATATAAAATCCAGTTACAACACCTGAATTAATAGTGGATGTAGTTAACAAACCTTGTGTTTGAGTTACGTATCCTAGCCATAAAAATAATCCCATCATTAAACCGGGTTTCCAAGTTCTTTTTTCAGGTATACCACCAATTACGGCAAAAAAGAATGCTGCGATTAAATATCTTAAAAAAACAACAAAAGTTGGACTAAAAATACTCAGTAAATTTTTTACAATTAAAAAAGTTGAACCGAAAAATAATGCAGATACAAATAGTGCAATAAGCGATTTGTTTTTTTCATTAATGAACATATGAGAGAACTTTAATATGTTGTATAAAATAATATAGTGGTAATAAGTAAAGATAGAAAAGTCGAAGATATTGTCAATATCTTAGAGAAACTATATCCAAAAACTCCTATTCCACTAAAACATAAGGACCCATTTACTCTTTTGGTATCTGTTGTTTTATCTGCACAGTGCACAGATGAAAGAGTAAATCAGATTACTCCAATTTTATTTGACAATGCAGATACACCTTTAAAGATGTCAAGATTACCAGTTGGAAAAATTGAAAAGATAATTAGACCATGTGGTTTATCGCCTCAAAAATCAAAAGCAATTAGTGGTTTGTCAAAATTAATTGTTAATAAGCACAACTCTAAAGTGCCTCAAAACTTTAAAGATCTAGAAAATTTACCTGGTGTTGGTCATAAGACTGCATCTGTTGTTATGAGTCAAGCATTTGGATATCCTACTTTTCCTGTTGACACACACATACATAGACTTGCATGGAGATGGGGTTTGTCGACAGGAAAAAATGTAGAAAAAACAGAAAAAGATTTAAAAAGACTTTTTCCAGAAAGTAAGTGGAACAAACTTCACCTTCAGATTATTTTTTACGGTCGTGAATATTGTCCTGCTAGAGGACATAAATTAGAAGTTTGTATTATTTGTTCAAAATATAGAAGAAAAGAAGGATTCAAGTAGAATTTTTTTATATCAAGTTGAGGTATATATTTAGTTTATGGAAATTAATGCATCAATAGCCTTCTTCTTTGGAGCTTTATCATTTTTTTCACCTTGTGTACTTCCATTGGTCCCTGGGTATTTTGCCATATTTTCTATTAATAAAAATTCAAAAATATCGAAAATTAATGGTGCAGTTCAATTTGCACTAGGATTTTCTATTGTTTTTGTCTCACTAGGTGCATTAGCAAGTTCGGTAGGTTCTTTTTTTAGTAGAAACGCTACAATCCTTGGTCAAATCAGCGGTGCTATCATAATTATTTTTGGTTTAGTTTTATTAATACCTTCTCTTAATAAAAGATATTTTTATAGTTCAAACTATGTTGATATCAACAATTTTTCAAAATCTAAAAACTTTATAATGGGTTTTACATTCGGCTTTGGGTTTACTCCCTGTATCGGACCAGTTCTTGGAGCATTGTTAACTCTTTCATCTAAGTCTGAAACATTATATTCGGGAGTAATGTACCTAATATTATTTTCATTAGGCTTAGCTGTTCCTTTTATTACTATTGCAATCCTTTCAGATCGGATTAATTTCAATAACAAAGTATTTAGAAGTTTTCAAAAATACTCAACAAATGTATCTGGTGTTACATTAATTGCATTAGGTTATTTAATATTTACTGACAGAGTTTATATTCTTGCATCATTTTTTCAAGAAATTCTTTACATACTTAATTTAGATTGGTTAAGTACTATTTAGATTATGAAAGTTTTAAAATCATTAAATTCTTTAAATGTTGAGGGGAGTGATGCTTATACTTTCATTGATTCACTTGTATCGAACTCTATAAATGAAAGCGAATATAAGTTCTCCTATTTATTAGGTCCAGATGGAAAAGTAAATTTTTGGTTTATATTTTCAAGACAAAACGATTTATTAAAAATTTATCAATCTGAAAGTAATTTGATTGAATTAAAAAAAGTATTAGAAAAGTACAAAATTCGTATCAAATGTGAATTAAATATTGTTAAAGAAGATGTATTTTTCGAAATTAATGAGAAAGAATATACTCTTAGTGTTAAACCAACTAATGAAGCTGAACATCACCTTGATTGGTCTGAAGTTGAAATGGCCTATGAGCTTCCTTCATTAAATATCATTGAATCGGGCTTATTACCTAATGAGATTAAATGGCTAGAAAGTTTTGTTGACTTTTATAAAGGTTGCTTTATGGGACAAGAACAGGCCTCTAGAGTTAAATTTAGGGGTAATCCTAGAAGAATATTAAAAACCTTACCAAACTCTACTCAAGAAATAGTAAAAAAATAATTTATAGTGAGTGAAAACAACACCAGGTGTAATTACTGTGGGAGAACTTTATATAAACAAGTTTCTGAAAAATATTTCGTTTGTTCTCAAAAATGTAAAAGGTTGATAAAAAATAGTACCTATATTGAGACAGTTGATTCTCTTGTCTTAAGAGTTAACAGTACTAAGTGGAGTACAGTTGATGATTTGAATAAAAAAGTTGATGTAAATAAATTTGACTTTATTTCTTCTGTAAGACGTTTAATTTATTTTAAAGGATTGCTTTTAACCAAAGAAAAAAAAGAAATAAATCAAAAATCACTTATATCTAAAGTGAAAATATAGCACCTCTATCAAATCGTTTTAATGAATATTGAACAATAGGCCCAACTGTAACAACCATAAAGATTGTACCTAGTCCATAAGAACCACCCAGTAATACCCCAACTACAAATGCAGTAAAGTCGATTCCAATTCTTGTAGCTCTTATGCTTGGACCTAATTTAGCTATGCCAACCATAATTCCATCTCTGGGACCTGGTCCAAGCCCAGAACCAACATAAACACCTACTCCTAATGCAAACACCACAGTTCCAAATACGAGAAAGATTACTTTTACAGACAAGATTTCTGGACTGGGCAAATAATACATAGTAAGGTCGATCACGTTTCCAATAGTTAAGATATTTAAAATAGTGCCTATGAAAGGTTTTTGTCTCAGTGGAATCCATCCTAAGAGTAAAATAAAACCTGTTAGGACGCCAGCAAACCCAATTTTAACCCCTATTAATTTACTAAATCCATCGTGAAAAACATCCCAGGAATTTAATCCAAGGCCAGCCTCAATAGTAAAAGCCAATCCAAAACCACATAAAAAAAGTCCAATCATTAGTTGAGGAATTCTCTGAATTATTAATTTATTTTGCATCTAAGAACAAGCCTTCTAAGACTGAGATGTTTTCCGGACATAGTTCGTAAGTAGATTGAAAGCGAAGTATTGGAATAATTCTATTATTTATATCAACTTTAATATCATTATCATTGAGTAAATTTAATATAACATTTAATGATGCTTGCTCATCAATCCATTGATTTGAACTATTACAAATATCTTTTCCAACTTTTATTAGGGTATCATCAGAGTAATTTTCTAAAGTATCCTCACTATCAGCAATTCTAATTTGCTCTACAAAACTATCACCAAAATTATCTGTGCTTAATGAGGAAAACGTTATATAAAAAATTACTGAAATTATGAAAAAAATCGTAACACCAATAATTGTTTTATTATTCATATTCTATTATTGAGTAATTTTGAATTTATATATAAACGTATTCAACAAATGTACCCGGAGGGGGAGTCGAACCCCCACATCCGAAGATACTGGATTTTGAATCCAGCGCGTCTGCCAATTCCGCCATCCGGGCTTTAATAAGATTATATTTGATATGCAGATGAATGAGAGAAAATTTTATTAAGTTTAAAATGAGAGAGTGATATTCCTAATTGATGGCCACAGTATTGCATTTAGAGCCTTTTATGCATTACCTGAAACGTTAGAGACAAAAGATGGATTTCCTACAAATGTAATTCATGGATTTCTTATGATGCTATCTAAGCTTGTAAATAATTACGATATAGAAAAAATTATTATTACATGGGATGTTTCTAAAAAAACCTTTAGAAATGAAATATACGAAGACTATAAAGCTAATAGAAGTTCATCACCTGATAACTTTAAAATTCAAATTAATAAACTTCAAAGTCTCCTTACTAAATTTAACTTACCTCAAGTTTCGCTTGAAGGGTTTGAGGCCGATGATGTTTTAGGTAGTTTGTCAAAACACTTTAATAAAAAGAATAAGAAAGTAACAATTGTCACAGGAGATCGAGATTCATTCCAATTAATTAGTTCCAAAACTCATATTATGTATACAAAGCGTGGAATATCTGATGTTGAAATATTTGATAGCAATGTTTTTACTGAAAAGTATCAAATCAATACGAATCAATATATTGAATACTTAGCCTTAAAAGGTGACAAATCAGATAATATTCCTGGCTTACCAGGTGTTGGCGAAAAAACAGCAATATCGTTGTTGCTAAAGTATAAAAAAATTTCAAATATTTATAAAAATTTGGATGAATTAACACCAAAATTAAAATCAAATTTTGAAGAACATAAAGATTTATTAAATATGAGCAAAGACTTGGCAACAATAAAAACAGACTTAGATCTTGAAATACCAACAACAAATCTAAGTGAAACTATATTTCTTGACAACAAGGTTTTGGAAGATTCTGGTAATGAAATTTCTAAATATGAACTTAATAGATTTCTTGGTGAAAGAAGTAGCTTAAACAAAAATGAGAATAAAAAAGAGAAATTAGATATAAAATTATTAAATAAAAATATTGATGTACTCAGTATTGTATTTAATTTTGAAAACAAAAACTATTATGTAAACAATGATGAGTTTGGTGAATTTGAATCATTGCTAAATTTCAACAATATAATTTCTCTATCATCACAAAAATTGTTTAACGAATTTCAAATAGAAAAGCCTGATAAATTTATTGCATACGACTGTATGCTTTTTTTATTAGATCCAAGTATTAGACCAGACAATCTTTTTAACATTGTTAAATATCTAGACCCACAAAGTGAAATAAACAAAAAGTCTACCGTGGATGAATTTATAGATTTTTTTCAATCCAAATTTAGTTTTGTTAATAAATCGATTAAAGAATTCGAACATGAAGCTACACTTCATCAACTTTATAAAGATGTAGATTTTCCAATGTTGAAGATTTTATCTGAAATGGAAAATGAAGGAATTACAGTATCAAAAGAAAAAATGAAAAAGCTTTCAAAAAGTTTATCTTCTAAATTAACTAACCTTCAAAATAAGTGTTACAGCATTACCGAAAAAGAGTTCAATTTAAATTCACCAAAACAACTTTCTGAAATATTTTTTAACGAACTGAAATACCCAGTTTTGAAAAAAACACCTAAAGGAGCTCCTTCTACTGATGCAAGCGTTTTAGAGGAATTAGCTAAGAATTATGACTTACCGAAACATATTTTAAAATATAGAGAATTAGAAAAAATAAGATCTACCTATGTTGATGGTTTATTGCCTGAGGTAAGTTATGATTCAAAAATACACACTCATTACAACTTATTCGGCACCACAACAGGCAGATTGTCATCAGAAAAGCCAAATTTACAAAACATACCAAACAAGACAGAGTTAGGACAGCAAATTAGAGATTTTTTTATTTCTAAGCCTTCTATGAACTTCATCCTTTCAGATTACTCGCAAATTGAGCTACGGGTTCTTGCGCACCTAAGTCAAGACTCAGAAATGATAAAAATATTAAATGAAGAAAATTCAGACATACACTCTGAAACTGCCGCTCGAATTTTTAATCAACCACTAAATGATGTTAACTCTGAAATGAGAAGAAAAGCTAAAGAGGTTAATTTTGGGTTAATTTATGGGATGGAAGCATTCGGTCTTTCCAAAAGTTTAGATATATCTCAAAAAGAAGCTAAGAAACTAATTGATTCTTATTTTGATCAATTTCCAAAAGTAAAAGGTTTTCTAGAAAATGTTGTATCTAATGCTGAAAAAAATACATATACAAAAACTTTATTTGGAAGGAAAAGATTTATAAGAGAATTAGCCTCTTCAAATTTTCAATTGAAAGCCATGGGTAAGCGAATCGCTATGAATGCACCAATTCAAGGTACAGCATCAGATATTATGAAAATTGCCATGATAAAAGTTCGTGTTGCACTTAATAATTTTGATAATGCCAATTTATTACTTCAAATACATGATGAAATAGTCGTTGAAGCTAAGAAAAAAGACGTTGATAAAGTTTCATCAGTTGTTTCTAAAAATATGCAAAATGCAGTTAAACTTGATGTTCCTTTGTTCGTTAACACAAAGATAAATTCATCCCTTGCAAATTTTAATAATTAGTTTGTAAATATCACAGATATGTTATTCTTATTGACGCAACACTATGATTGGAATAATTAATACATATGACCAGTAATAATGAAGAGAAATCCTCTCCATCAAATGTCGTCGAACTACCTGAAGATATAAAACCAGAAGATTTTCCTGAACTTCTTGAACAAACTCTAGTTACTTTTAATAATGGAGACGTTATTGAAGGAACTATTGTCAGAGTAGACCGTAATGAAGTAATGGTTGATGTTGGATATAAATCAGAAGGAGTTATTCCGTCAAGAGAGCTTTCAGTAAGAAAAGGTGTAAACCCCAAAGAAATTGTTAGTGAGGGTGAAAAAATCCAAGCTTTGGTCTTAGATAAAGAAGATGATGAAGGAAGATTAATTTTATCTGTTAAAAGAGCTGTATATGAAAAAGCATGGGGAGATATTCAAGAAATCTCTGATAGCAATAAGTCAATAAAAGGAACTGTTATTGAATCTGTAAAAGGTGGACTAATTGTTGATATTGGAGTTAGGGGATTTTTGCCAGCGTCACTTATTGACGTAAGAAGAGTTAAAGAATTGACATCTTATATAGGTGAAGAAATAGAAGCAAAAATTCTCGAACTTGATAGACAAAGGAACAATATTGTTCTATCAAGAAAAGCACACTTGGAAGAGGAAATGTCAGAGGAGAGACAAGGTTTTCTTGATGATTTACAAGTTGGAGACGTGAAGGAAGGTAAAATTTCATCTATTGTCAGTTTTGGAGCTTTTGTTGATATTGACGGTATGGATGGATTAGTACATGTATCTGAACTTTCATGGAGACATGTTGAGAACCCAAATGAAATTGTAAAAGTCGGAGATCCAGTCACAGTTAAAGTTTTAGAAATAGATAATGATAAAGAAAGAATATCTCTATCTATAAAACAGGTTAATGAAGATCCTTGGTTAGATTTTGAGCTTCACTATAAAGAAGAAGATATTGTAGATGGAGAAGTTACAAAAGTTGTTCCTTTTGGTGCATTTGTTACTATTGGTAAAGGTGTTGAGGGATTAGTACATGTTTCTGAAATTTCATCAGAAAAAGTTGATTCACCCGAGTTAGCACTTGCTTTAGGTCAAAAGGTAAAAATTAAAATTACAGAACTAGACATTGAGAAAAGAAGAGTAAATTTATCAATTAAAAAAGCTGATCCCAACTGGAAAGAAGTAGAAGAAAGTAAAGAAAAGCCAAAAACTCATTCATCATCATCTGATGAAGAGACTCCAAAACGTCAAACAGTCGAAGGCGTTGATGAGTCTTTAGAGAATATCCTTCAAGAATTAAAAGAAAGAGGAATAGGTAACTCGTAATCTATTCTTTTTATGCTTAATCTTTAATTATGGCAAAAAAAGTTTATGTAATCACTGGCCCTATAGGCAGTGGTAAATCAACTGCAATTAAGTATTTAAAAAATAAAGGTTTTAGTACTGTTGATCTTGACAAAGTTTCTAACGATATTTTAAATTCTGATCAATCTATTGCATTTCTAAAAGAAGAATTTCCTGAAGCACTTGTTCAAAATGGTGTGAACAGAGCAATTATGGCAGATATTGTTTTTAAAAATAAAGACAAATTAACCATTCTTGAAAATTATTTACATCCAAAAGTACTACTTGCCTTACAAGAGATAATACAAAATACCGAAGACGAATTATTTGTAGAAGTTTCAGCACCTAAAAATATATATAAAGATTTTGATTGTATTGTAATTTATTCTCAAGTTGAAACCAGAATAAAAAGGCTTCAGGAAAGAGGAATGGATTATGAAGATATCCAAAATAGAATAGCAAATCAAAAAGATGATGATTGGTGGAAGAATTTAGGCATTGTTATACAAAATGACAATTTGAATGACTTACGTCTCAATTTAGATAATATAATAAATCAAAATTCGTAGCTTTAGTAATTTTATTGACATTTTATAAAAGAGTTATAATTTGTTATGAATAAGTTTGAAGTAGTTTCTGAATTTCAACCAAAAGGTGACCAGCCAAATGCCATAAAAGAATTAAAAAAAGGTTTGGATAAAAACATTTCCCATCAGACCTTAAAAGGAATTACTGGCTCAGGTAAATCTGCAACAATTGCATGGTTGATAGAGGAGTGTCAACTTCCTTCCTTGGTATTAGCCCCAAATAAAGCTTTGGCAGCACAACTAGCAAATGAATTTAGACAGTTTTTTCCAAAAAATAGGGTTGAGTATTTTGTCTCTTATTATGACTATTACCAACCCGAAGCATACGTTCCTCGTACCGATACATTTATTGAAAAAGATGCAAATATCAATGAGGAAATAGATAGATTAAGACATTCTGCAACAAGCGCATTATTACTGAGAGAAGATGTAATTGTTGTGTCATCTGTCTCGTGTATTTACGGGCTAGGGTCTCCTATAGAGTATAGAAATAAATTAATTCCAATTATTAAAGGTGAGGAGTTTGAAGTCGATAATCTTCTTTTGCAATTAGTGAAACAACAATATGTAAGAAATGATTTAGTAGTTCAAAGAGGATCTTTTAGATTGAAAGGGGATACTTTAGACATATTTCCTGTATACGAAGAAACTATTTTTAGAATAGAATTTTTTGGTGACGAGATAGAGAACATCTCAAGAATTGATCCAATTACTGGTGAGATTTTAGAAAAGCTGACTGAACTAGCAATTCTTCCTGCATCACATTATGTGATATCAGACGAATCAAGAAGGAGCGCTTTAAATCAAATTGAGAAAGATATGTTATTGCAAGTTGAAAAATTTAAATCAGAAAACAAGCTTTTGGAAGCCCAAAGAATTGAACAAAGAACCAAATATGATTTAGAGATGCTTTCTGAGTTAGGTGTTTGCTCGGGAATAGAAAATTATTCAAGATATTTTGATGGGAGAAAGCCTGGTCAAGCTCCATTTACTCTCTTAGATTTTTTCCCAAGTGAATTTCTAATGGTTGTAGATGAAAGTCACATAGCTATACCACAAATTAGAGGACAGTACGAGGGAGATAAATCAAGAAAAACAACACTTGTTGATTATGGTTTTAGATTACCTTCCGCATTAGACAATAGGCCTCTTAAGTTTGAAGAATGGGAAGATAAAGTTGATAAAACAATATTAGTTTCCGCTACACCTGGTAAATGGGAGAAAGAAAACTCAGAAAAATTCGTTGAACAGGTCATAAGACCAACAGGACTAATAGACCCAAAAATATTAGTAAAACCTACTGAAAACCAAATACAGGATTTACTTGTAGAGATAGAGTCAGTTGTCAATAATGGAAATCGTGTTTTGGTTACTACATTAACTAAAAAAATGAGTGAGGCTTTAAGTGATTATTTACTAAAGGCTGGTATAAAAACTAGGTATCTTCATTCAGACATAGACACTCTTGAGAGAATAGAAATACTTAGAGATTTGAGAAAAGGTGAATTCGATGTATTAGTAGGTATAAATCTTTTGAGAGAGGGGCTTGATTTACCTGAAGTTCAACTAGTAGCTATTTTAGACGCTGACAAAGAAGGTTTTTTAAGATCTGAAACTAGTTTAATTCAAACCGTAGGTCGAGCTGCTAGGAATCAAGATGGATATGTAATAATGTATGCAGATAAAATAACTGATTCAATGACATTTGCTATTAATGAAACTGAAAGAAGACGAGGTATCCAACAGGAACACAATCGAGTTAATAATATAACACCTAAAACAATTCAAAAAGAAATTACTGATATTTTAGAGTTAGTTGAAAAAACGAGAGGAAGTAGCAATATAAGTATTAGTAAATCAAAACTTAATTTAAATGATGCATCAAAGAGTGATTTAATTAAATTATCCAAAAATATTGAAAAAGAAATGAATTTAGCTGCCGATTTATTAGAGTTTGAGCTTGCTGCTAGATTGAGAGACGAGCTTAAAGAACTTAAAAAAGAAATTAATAATTATTCAGAATGAAAGAAGAAATACTTAAAGTAAGAGGAGCAAAGGAACACAACCTGAAAGATATTTCAGTTGATATTCCAAAAAACAAACTAGTGGTTATTACTGGATTATCTGGCTCAGGAAAATCCTCTCTTGCTTTTGATACTATTTATGCAGAGGGTCAAAGAAGATATGTAGAAAGTCTTTCCGCTTATGCTAGGCAATTTTTAGGCCAAATGGAAAAACCAGATGTTGAAAGCATTGATGGTTTGTCTCCTGCAATCGCAATAGATCAAAAAACTTCATCTCGCAGTCCTAGATCTACAGTTGGCACTGTGACAGAAATACATGATTATTTAAGGCTTTTGTGGGCTCGAATTGGAATCAGTTACTGTCCAAGTTGCAACAATAAAATAGAGAAACAATCTGTAAGTTTTATAGTTAAACAAATTATGAATTTAAAAGAAGGAACAAGTTTAGATATATTGGCGCCAGTTGTTCGTTCCCGTAAAGGAGAATTCGAAACATTGTTTAAGGATTTGCAAGCACAAGGTTTTTCAAGAGTTCTTGTTGATGGTGAAATAATTCGATTAGATGAAGCCAAGAGATTAGATAGATACTTTAATCATGATATCTCAGTTGTAATTGATAGAATAAAAATTAAAAAAACACCTGGAAGAAGGCTTCCACAATCGGTTGAAACGGCACTGGAATTAACATCTGGATTAGTTGATATAAGTGTTGATGGCAAAATTACTACCTACAGTCAAAACTTAGGTTGTTTGAAATGTGGTACCTCATTTGACAAACTTGAACCTAGAGATTTTTCTTTCAACTCTCCATTTGGAGCATGTGGGTCTTGTAACGGGTTGGGAGTAAGTTACGAAATAGATGAAGCTTTGCTGATTAAAAATTTTGATTTATCTATTAATGAAAATGTATTTCCTGATATGTCAACTCGAAAATATTTCAGAGCTCAAATTCATGGTGTTTGTGAGCATTTTGATATACCTGTTGACGAGCCATACAAAAATTTAACAAGAAAACAAAAAGATATTTTATTACATGGTTCTAAAGGTGAAAAAACTGTAATTAGATATGTCAACAGATTTGGAAATTCAAGAATTTGGCACAAACCATATCGTGGTATAGTTCCAACTTTCAAAAAAAATTATGAAGAAACTTCCTCAGATGCTGCAAGAGACTACTACAAGCAGTTTATGCGAGAACTCCCTTGTGGAGATTGTGATGGTGAAAGGTTAAACATTAGATCAAGGTTGGTTCAAGTTGAAAATTTAACTCTAGGTCAATTTAATAACCTATCTATTAAAGAAGCTTCTAATGTAGTAGAAGATTTAAAACTCACAGGAAGTGACTATGAAATCGCAATTCCAATTATTAGAGAGATTAAGGAAAGATTAAAGTTTCTAAATGAAGTCGGATTAAGCTACCTTCAATTAAGCAGAGGCGCAGCAACACTCTCTGGTGGAGAGGCGCAGCGTATAAGACTTGCAACTCAAATAGGTTCAGGACTTACTGGGGTACTTTATGTATTAGATGAACCATCAATCGGTTTGCACCAAGCAGATAATATAAAACTTATAGATACACTATTGCGCCTGAGAGATTTAGGAAATACTGTTTTAGTAGTTGAACATGATGAGGAAACGATGAAAAGCTCTGATCATGTTATTGATATTGGCTGGGGAGCGGGTGAACAAGGAGGTGAGATTGTTGCTGAGGGATCTTGGGAAAAAGTTTCATCAAATATAAAGTCAGTTACTGGTCAGTATTTATCTGGTAAACAAGTCGTGCCTTATCCTTCAGTTCGCAGAAATGGAAAAAATGAAAATATTGTCATTAGGGGTGCGAAAGAAAATAATTTAAAAAACTTAACTGTAAACTTTCCTTTAGGCAAATTTATATCAGTTACAGGAGTATCTGGTTCAGGAAAGTCTACATTAATAACAGATATTTTATCAAAGTCCATTCAAAACGAATTTTCAAAGAATTTTATAATGCCAGGACTCCACAAAAGCGTTTCTGGTTTAGAAAATATTGATAAGCTCATTGAAATTGACCAATCACCAATTGGGCGTACACCAAGATCAAACCCTGCCACGTATTCTGGAGTATTTGACCAGATAAGAAATTTATTTTCCTTAACTGAAGAATCCAAAATAAGAGGTTATAAACCTGGTAGGTTTTCATTCAATGTCCCTGGTGGTAGGTGTGAATTTTGCAAAGGAGATGGAAATATCAAAGTAGAAATGTATTTTCTTCCTGATATTTATGTTGTATGTGATGAGTGCAACGGTACCCGATATAATTCTGAAACTTTATCTATTAGGTGGAAAGGCTACAACATAGCTGAGATTTTAAATTCAACAGTTGAAAATGCTTTAAACATATTTGAAAATCAGCCATCAATTTACAGAATTATTAAAACTTTAGATGATGTCGGACTATCTTATATTAAGCTAGGCCAGGCTGCTACAACATTATCAGGTGGTGAAGCACAAAGAGTTAAGTTAGCAAAAGAACTGAGTAAAAGATCTACAGGCAAGACAGTCTATATTTTAGATGAGCCTACAACAGGTCTTCATTTTGCTGATGTCCAAAAATTACTTGAAGTCTTGCACATGTTGGTTGATAAAGGTAACACCGTTATAGTCATTGAACATAATTTAGATGTAATAAAAAATTCTGATTGGATTATTGACCTTGGACCTGAAGGTGGTGAAAATGGCGGCACTATAATTGGTGAAGGCACTCCAGAAAGTATTTCTAAAAATAAATTTTCACTTACAGGTAAACATTTGAAAGAAGTTTTAAATGGAAAAAATTAATTTAAATGAAATTCCAAATAAACCAGGTATATATATTTTCAAAGATGATTATGACGAACCTATTTATGTAGGAAAGGCAAAAAATTTAAGAAAAAGAGTACCCTCATATTTTAATAAAAATACTTCTTGGAAATCCAAACGACTTACATCAGAAGCGAAATCAATTTCATTTGTAGTTTCCCAAAACGAAGCAAATGCATTATTAGCGGAATATTCATTTATTCAGGAATTTAAACCCAAATACAACATTCAATTTAAAGATGACAAATCTTACCCTTATGTAACTATTACAAATGAAGAATGGCCAAGGGCATTTGTTTCAAGAAATATAAATCATCAAAATGTAAACTTTGGTCCTTTTCCATTTATAGGAGCTGCAAAAAGATCATTAGATCATTTAATAAATATTTTTCCTGTTAGAACGTGTACAAAAAATACATTTGAGAGACACCAAAAATTAAATAAACCATGCTTGCTCTATGAAATTGATAAATGCTCAGGGCCCTGTGTGGATTTAGTTAGCAAAGACGAGTATCAAAATCTTTTAAGTAATTTAAGAGAGTTTTATAAAGGAAATTCAGATACTTACATAAATGAAAAAATTAAAGAGATGCAAACACTTTCAAAAAATCAAGAATATGAAGAAGCAAACAAAGTAAAAATTACTCTATCGCATTTGGAAAATGCAAGAGTTAGTCAAACTCTTATGACTTCAAATGATAAAAATGTTGACGTGATAGGTATTGACATTGGAAGGTATGATGTTGTTTTATCATGTTTACTAATTAGAAATGGAAGAATTGTAGGTGAAGTAAAAAATAATTTTGAACCAATGGATGTTCAGGACTATGAAAACTATCTTCCAAAAATTATTATAAATTTATTTGAAAAGAATATGCCATCAAACGAAATACTAGTAAGCCATGAATTTCCTTTATCTGAAACTATTCAAAAAGAACTTGAAAATAAATGGGATAAAAAAATAACTCTCATTAATCCAAAGAGAGGTTGGAAAAAAGATTTATTAAATACTGCAATTGATGATGCAAAAGAATTAAGAAGGGTAGCAGACCTTAAACGTAGATCTGATCTTGAATTTAGATCACTCTCACTAGAGCAACTGCAGCATAAACTTAATCTTAAAAAAATACCTTACAGAATAGAAGCATATGACATTTCAAACCTTGGAGATAAGTTTAGAGTTGGCTCTATGGTGGTAATGGAAGATGGTATTTCCAAACCTTCAATGTATCGTAAATTTCACATCAAGTCTTTTAAAGGACAAGATGATTTTAGATCAATGGAAGAAGTTATATTTAGACGTGTAAAACGTTTAATTAATAATCAAGAAAAAGACCAAAGCTTTCGAAGATATCCAGACCTAATTTTAATCGATGGAGGTAAAGGACAATTATCAAAAGCAAAAAGTGTAATCGATCACTTTAAATTAGACATTGATGTAATTGGTATTGCTAAAAAAGAAGAAGAGCTTTTTAGTCCCAATAAGAAGTCTTCAATAGTTTTAAATTCTAATTCTGAGGCACTATTTATTCTTCAAAATATTAGAGATGAAGCACATAGGTTTGCCATACAAGAAAACAGAAGATTGAGACTTAAAGATTTAGATATTGAATCTATATTTGAGATTAAGGGGGTTGCAAAATCTTCTATCGATATGCTATTAGAAAAGTATAAGACATTAAACAAACTTTCATCTGCAAGCTATAAAGAGTTGTCAAGCTTGATTGACGAAAAACAAGCAACAAAAGTTTATCAATACTTCAACAAATAACTCGGTACAAAAATTATTTTCCCAATCGTTAGATATAGGAACTAATATGAACTTGAAAAGGAATTAAATGGCATCTAAAAGACCAGAAGTATTATTGTTAGTCGGAATGTCCGGAGCTGGTAGGTCAGCAAGCTCAAATGTATTTGAAGATTTAGGATATTATGTAATTGAAAATTTACCAGCAGAACTAGTAGAATCTGTAGTCCAATCAAATGATGTTACTGAAACAAACAAGCAACTTGTATTAACAATTGATGCTAAAGACTCAACCGCCCAAGAAGAATTAAAAATCAGTTTAGATAAATTAAGCCAATCTGGAGTTTTAACCAGAATAATTTTTCTTGATGCTGATAATGAAACGCTTATTGAGAGATATGAAGAAAACAGACGTCCTCACCCCATGGGTATGGATTCTATCTCTCAGTCTGTAAAATCCGAAAGAGATTTACTCAAACCAATCAGAGAACTTGCTGATCAGGTTATCGACACTACAGATATGAATGTTCATGAATTGAGGAAAAGAATAATTGAAGGCTTTCAAGGAGAAGCTTCTAATCAGGACTTAAAAATTTCTGTAACTTCATTTGGGTTTAAAAATGGAACACCACGAGATGCTGATCTTGTATTTGATGTAAGATTTCTACCAAACCCACATTGGAGAGAAGAACTTAGAGCCTCTACAGGGCAGTCGCCAATGGTAAGAAACTATGTACTCTCATTTGAAGATGCACAGGTGTTTTTAAATAAAGTTAAAGATATGATTGAATTTTTACTTCCAAGATTCACTTCCGAAGGAAAATCATATGTTGGAATAGCCATAGGATGCACTGGAGGAAAGCATAGAAGTGTTGTTATGACTGAAGAAATAGGTAAATGGCTTAAAAACGATGGAAAGGACTCTGTAGTTATACATAGAGACATGAAGGAATCATAATTTGTCAAAATTAGACAATTTAGGCAATGTTTTAATTAGATCTGATTTAAATGTTCCAATTAAGAATGGTGAAATCACAGATAATTTTAGAATACTAAAATCAGTTGAAATTCTTGAAAGCATTTTAGACAAGTCAAGAACAATTACATTTACAAGTCATATGGGTAGACCTAACGGTAAAGATTTAAATTTATCTTTACGGCCTGTAGCTGAAAGCATGTCAGATTTTCTTGGTAAAGAGGTTCGATTTATTGAAGAAGTATTTGGTGAAAAAGTTGAAGAACAGATTGAAAAATCAGAATCTAAAATATTTCTTTTAGAAAATTTAAGGTTTGAAAAAGGGGAGATCGAAAATGATAAGAAATTCTCTAATCAAATTACAAAACCTTTTAATTCTTATATATTTGATGCATTTGGTGCAGCCCACAGAGAACACGCATCAGTTGTTAGCTTTGGTGAAAACTTAGAATCGTTCCAAGGTCCTTTAATGGATAAAGAAATACATGAATTAGACAGATTGTTAAATAATAGTGAATCTGGTTACGCAGTCCTACTTGGTGGAGCAAAAATTTCAGACAAACTTAATCTGATTGAAAAGCTTCTGCCAAAAGTTGAATATCTTATGGTTGGTGGAGGAATGTGCTTTACTTTATTAAAAGCTTTAGGACATGAAATTGGGAGGTCATTACTAGAAGAGTCATTTATTTCAAAAGCAGAGGAGCTTCTTAATTCAAGATTTGGAAAAAAAATAATATTACCAATAGACTTTGGTGTTACTGACTCAATAGATAGTTTAGTTAGAGAAAATGTAAAGTTAGATGATTTTAAAAACAATCATATAGGTGTTGATATTGGACCTCAAACCGTTTCCAATTTTAGAAAAATACTAAAAAAATCAAATAATATTTTTTGGAATGGACCTATGGGTATTTTTGAAAAAGAGGCATTTAGTTATGGAACTAAAGAAATAACTGAGATTATTTCTAATTCATCTGCATATACATGTATTGGTGGTGGGGATTCTGTAAGTGCAATTAATAAATTTTCTGATAAAAAAAACTTTAATCATATATCAACAGGTGGCGGAGCATCTTTGGAATATCTTGAAGGAAAAAAATTACCAGGGGTAAACAAATACAAATCACTTATAATTTGATAATGAAAAAAATAATTATTGGAAACTGGAAATTAAATCTTGATCATTTACAAGGTATTCAATTACTACAGAAAATAAATTATTCATTAGATAAGGATATAGAAGAAAAAATAGACATAGTCTTATCACCATCGCACACTTCATTGAGATCTTTACAAACTGTAATTTCTACAGATAATCTTAAAATTAAAATTTCATCTCAAGATGTATCTACCTATAGTGATGGAGCATTTACTGGCGAAGTGTCAGCTATTCAGCTTAAAAAATTAAATATAGATTATTCAATTATTGGTCATTCTGAAAGAAGACTTCATTTTAATGAAACTGACAATGATGTGAACATTAAATTAACCAGATTATTAGAAAATGAAATAATTCCAATTTTATGTTTTGGTGAAAGTCTGGAACAAAGATCAGAAGGTTCATATTTAGAATTTATCAAAAATCAAATAAATGAAGGTTTAAAAGGTGTAAGAAAAGACAAGGTTAATAAGTTAGTACTAGCTTATGAACCTATCTGGGCAATTGGCACTGGTGAAGTTGCATCTATAGAAAATATTGTTGAAGTATTAGATTTTGTTAAGAACCTAGTTTCTGATAAGCCTTACTTTTCAGATGAAACTGTAAAATTAATTTATGGTGGAAGCGTCTCTCCAGATAATTCTTCTGAAATATTAAACACTAATATTGTAGACGGTGCATTAGTTGGTGGAGCATCTCTAGATGCAGATAAATTCGTTGATATTATCAAAAGTGTTAATTTATGAATCTTGTATTTATACGACACGGTCAGAGCCTCTGGAATTTAGAAAATAAATTTACAGGATGGGTTGATATAGATTTGTCTGAAAGGGGTGAAGTTGAAGCAAAAACTGCTGGTGTTACCTTGATTGATAATAACTTTTATCCAGAAATCTGTTTTACCTCTTATTTAAAACGATCAATTAATACTGCTGCCCATATCGTTGAAAGTTATAAAAAAATGAATATTACTTTTGAAAATGTGAAAAAGTGGGAGCTTAATGAAAGACATTATGGAGCTCTACAAGGCTTAGATAAAATTGAAACAGCAAAGAAATATGGACAAGAACAAGTACAAATATGGAGAAGAAGTTTCGATACGTCACCTCCTATGGCAAAGCTAAATTCAGAACATGATCCAAAAACTCATGAATTGTATAATGATATTGAATCAAAGCTACCACTAGGTGAATCTTTAAAAGATGTTGTTTTACGGGTTGTAAAGACGTACGAACAAATATTAGCAACAGCTAAAGAAAAGTCCGTTTTAGTTGTAGCCCACGGCAACAGCATAAGAGCTATGGTTAAATTGCTCGACAATTTATCTGACAAAGAAATAGTGGACATTAACATTCCGACTGGAATTCCACTAGCATATAATATTTCAGATAATAATATTGAAAAAATTGGTTATTTAGGTGACGAAGAAGCAATTAACAATCTTGCTAAAGAAGTTGAAATGCAGTCAAAGATAACTGATAAGAAAGGTTAGTGTTAATAATATGGATACAATTACAGCAGTTTTAATCAGTGTGCATGTTCTTATATCTGTAGCTCTTATTGCCTTAGTTTTGTTGAATAGCGGTAAAGGCGGTGGTTTGTCAGATATGCTTGGTGGACCCGGTTCATCAGGAAATATAGGTCAAACTTTAGCTGAAAGAAATCTTGGAAGAATCACTGCATTAGTTGCACTATTATTTGCTGCAACGACTTTATCTTTATTCTGGTTTTTAGATTAGGTTTGCGCGGGTGGCGGAACTGGTAGACGCGCAGGATTAAGGATCCTGTGGGGTAAAACCCGTGGAGGTTCGAGTCCTCTTCCGCGCACAAACAATGAATAAAAGTACAATAGCAATTATTAATGATTCAGAAGTTACTGCTGGATCTCTCCCAAATAATATAACTTCAATTAACGCTTGGGATATTAATTGGGATGATCTTTCTTTACACGATAATTACATAATTCTAGGTGGTCATATGGGTTCGTATGATGATCAAAAGTTCACTTACCTCCAAGAAGAAAAAGAATGGTTAAAATATGCAATAAATTCAAATGCAAAAATTTTAGGAATTTGTCTAGGTTCTCAATTAATTGCTGACGCAATGGGTGGAGCTGCGTTTTTATCAAAAAATATTGAGTTTGGCTTTAAAAATTTAGAATTCCTTATTGATAATTCCTTATTTGATGATTTTAAAAATACTAAAGTTTTTTCATGGCATAGGGACACTTTTAATATTCCCCCAGAAGCAACTCTGATTGCTAAAACAGAATATCCACAAATTTATAGTATTAAAAATTCTTTGGCACTACAGTTTCACCCTGAGATTAAATTAGATCTTTTTGAAAATTGGTATGATAGTGATTTGTCTAAAGAAGAACTAGCAAATTATGACGTACATTCTGAATTAAATTATTTAAAAGACAACTCTCAACAACTCGAAAAAACGATGCATAACTTTTATAACAAATGGATTGCGTTTAAGAATTGAGAACAGTCTCTACATAATTAAGCAAAGTTTCATATCTTTTAAAAATATCATTTTGATTTAATATGTAGTTTTTCGTTTCCAGGTCCATTGGTGTATAAATACATAATTCCCAAAGTTTATTTATCCTATTTTCGCTATCTACCAAAAATTCTGGAATAGTTGTATTCAATCCTTGTTCAATAAGTTTTGCCGTCAATTTTTTAATATTTTTTTCTAAAATATCAAGTTCATTTACACCAGGTGGTAAACCCACATCATTATGATTATTTATCTTGCAAATAGGGTATTCATTTTCTGTTATGATTTCTTTTACTCTGTATAAATTTTTACATTCGATCACTACAAGTTGTTCAGCATTAGATATGTCTTGATGCTCTAAAATTTCTACTTCAGAAACAACTTGGCCAAGTTCTTCCATATTTCTTCCAACCAAAAAGCTTTTTGAATTAACAATTGAATCACCAATAAGTAATAAATATCTTGGTTCAAAAACTCTTAACGCTGAAATTTCACCAGGGAAATAATTTATACCAGCAGCAAAAAATGGAAATTCAACTAACATTTACCTGTTAAATAGCATAAAATACTTTTGTAAATAATGAGAATTGAAGACGAAATAAAATTAACATTTGATGATGTTTTAATTAGACCTAAAAGAAGTACCTTAGTATCCAGATCTGAAGTACAGCTTGACAGAGACTTAAAGTTTAGACATACATCTTTAACATGGTCCGGTGTACCTATAGTCTCCGCAAATATGGACACAACAGGAACTTTTGAAACTGCTATATCTTTACAAAAACATAAAATGATTACTGCAGTCCATAAGTTTTACACTGTTGAAGATTGGAAACAATCAATTGACAAATTAGATCCTAACTTTATTGCAGTCACAGTGGGCCAATCAGATGAAGACATGCAACTTGCAAAAGATATTTTTAAATTAAATGATAATATAAAATTCCTTTGCATAGACGTTGCTAATGGATATAGAGAAGATTTTATAAATGCTGTTAAAAGATATAGAGATACTTTTAAACATAAAATAATAATTGCAGGCAACGTTGCTACAAGAGAAATGACAGAAGCTTTAATTCTTGCTGGAGCAGATATAGTAAAGATTGGAATAGGTCCAGGTTCAGTCTGCACAACTAGAAGTGTTGCTGGAGTGGGATATCCACAACTTTCATCTATCTCTGAATGCTCAGATGCCGCACACGGTCTAGGTGGTCACGTTATGGCTGATGGAGGGTGTAAATTTCCAGGAGATGTTTCAAAAGCTTTTGGCGCTGGAGCAGACTTTGTTATGTTAGGTGGAATGTTTGCTGGACATGAAGAATCTGGAGGTGAGTTGGTTGAGGATGATGATGGTGTTAAATACAAAGATTTTTATGGAATGTCTTCTACAAAAGCTCAGCAAACTTATTATGGAGATTTAGCAGAACACAGAGCTCCAGAAGGAAAGAAAGTTAGATTAAAATATAAAGGACCACTTGATAACACAGTGCAAGCTATTCTTGGGGGAGTTCGATCAGCATGCTCTTATGTGGGTGCAAAAACTCTTAAGGACCTTCCAAAATGCACAACATTTATTAGAGTCACTCAAACTACTAATGAAGTTTTTACTACATTTGAAAACAATTGAAAGTAGAAATTTATACTAAAGATCAATGTATTTGGTGCGATAGAGCTAAGGGTTTATTAAACGCTTACTCAATTGATTTTGAAGAATTCGATCTATCCAATGATGCTGAAAGAGTTAAATTTTATAAAAATATTGGCGACAACGTAAAAACTGTACCCCAAGTCTTTATTGATGATATAAGAATTGGTGGATATCAGGACTTGAGAGCTTGGTTAAATGGCTAAACAAGATTCATCAAAAACTGTTTTTCTAGCTCTTTCTGTAAACTTTTTTATTGGCCTAATTAAGTCTTTTGTAGCATTTATAACCAACTCAAGCGCTATGTTTTCAGAAGCAGTACATTCATTTGTCGATTCTTTCAATCAATTTTTACTGTGGTTTGGTATTAAACAAACAAAAAAAAGTAATCCTAAACTTTATCCACTTGGAAGAGGACGAGAAGAGTACTTTTGGACATTAGTTGTTGCGGTATTGATATTTACAGTTGGTGGCTTGGTTTCTTTAGAACACGGTATAGAAGCTCTAAGTCATCCAAAGGAGTTAGATAATCTTTATATATCAATATCAATTCTTTCAATCTCCATCGTATTAGAAACTTATGTATTAATTAAAGCTGTCAAAAAACTTAGAGGAAATAAAGAAAAAAAACCAATTTTAAAATTACTTAAAGAATCAAATGATGGCCCACTAATCGCAATTGTTGTCGAAGATTTTGCTGCTACATTAGGATTGATTTTTGCTCTTATGGGTACTTTATTAACTTACTTTACAAATAATTCAATTTATGATGCTATGAGCTCTATTTCGATAGGAATACTTTTAATGGTTTCAGGTATATTTTTAGGTTACGAAATGAAACATTTGATTACAGGCGAAACCGTAAACATAGATGCTTATAAAATTGTTGAAAATGCATTATCGATGGAAGAAGGAGTCAAAGACGTAAATAGCATCAAGATAGTATCTATAGGTACAGATAAATATCTTGGAATTGTAAAAGTAGATTATCTCGATTCATTTACAGATTTAGAAATTATAGAATTAAATAAAAAAATTGAAGAAAGTGTAAAAACAACTGATTCTAGGTTTTCACACTTATACTTAATTCCTGCTTAAATAAAAACATGGTAATAGAAAAACATCATCTTACAGATGAACAGATAGAAATAACTCAAAACTGTGGTACAGAACCACCTTTTTCAGGCGAGCTTTTAAATGAAAAGAGAAAAGGTACATATATATGTGTTGTATGTAAAGATGTATTATTTAATTCAGATACAAAATATGACTCTAATTCTGGATGGCCAAGTTTTTTTGACTCTATAGCTGATAAGGTAACAAGAAAAAAAGACTTTTCTCATGGGATGATTCGTACAGAAATTAATTGTAAATCTTGCAACTCTCACCTCGGTCACGTGTTTAACGATGGTCCATTACCTACCGGGGAAAGATATTGTGTTAATTCTTTAAGTATGGAATTTAATTCTGATGAATGAAATATTTATAGATAACGACTGCAAAGTATGCTCAGCATATGGAGATTGGATAAATAAAAAAAATAATAATTTGAAATTAAATGATCAAAAAAATCTATCAGAAAAGGAAATAATGCTTGATACTTTAGTGTATAAAAAAGAAGAAAAGGTCTATTATTTTTCTGATGCAGTGATTATGTCAATTGCATCTCTAGGCGGTTTTTATAAATCAATTTATATTTTAAAGTTATTTCCAAAACGCATAAGAGATTTTTTTTACAATATATTTGCTAAAAACAGACATTTAATTTGAAAATATTAACAAAGATCAAAAACAGTAATCTTTTTAAATCCTTTATTATTTTTTCTATATTTAGATTTTTTTACGGATTTTTTGTTTTATTTTTTTCATATTTCTTTACAACAGAATTTGAAGACGGAATCTATTTTACGGTTCTTTTCTTATTAATTAGTGTTGTCTTTTCTAGGCTTATATTTAAAAAAATAAAAGTAAAATTTAATCTCTAAAATTACCGTAATTTAGAGGAATATCAATTTTTGATTCTTTAACAAGTTGAATTACTTCTTGCAAATCATCTCTTTTTTTACCCGTAACTCTTATTTGCTGATTTTGATATGAGCATTGTATTTTTTTATTGTTTTCTCTAATTAATGCAATGATTTTCTTTGATGAATCTTGATCAATTCCTGATTTTAAATTAAAGAACCTTTTTACTTCTGAAGGTGTTGTTTCATCTTTAAATTCCCCCAAAAACTTAACTGATACATTTCTTTTAGCAAACTTTTCTTTCAATACCTGCTCTGCTGCTGCCATTCTTTCAGACGTACTACTCTTTAATGTTATTGTGTTTTCACTATATGAAATAAAAGTCCCAGTATCTCTAAAATCGTACCTATTTGATATTTCTCTATGTGCTTGATCAACTGCGTTTACAACTTCTTGCTGGTTGTATTCAGAGGATATGTCAAATGTTGGCATAGTTAAATATTAACTATTTATAAATCTATTTGCTATGTATATACCCAATAACGCCATTGATATAGAAAGGAGCACTGAAGACAGTATATAAATTATTGAATACAAATTTCCATTGTTTTGTAATGTTAAAACGTCAAAAGAAAATTGAGAAAATGTAGTATATCCTCCAAGTAAGCCAGTTAAAAGAAATAAATTAAAAGAATCAGTTCTTTGCTCTCCAATTGAAACCAGAATTCCAAATAGAAAAGAACCGAGCACATTCACAAAAAAAGTTCCTAATTGGCCAATTGTATATAGATTAATGATGGAATTTGTCCCATATCTTAATATTGAACCAATACCACCACCAAGAAATACGAAAAATAATTTACTGAACACTTGCTTGCCTTAAAGATTCAAAAACCACTATACCAACTGAATTTGCCAGATTTATACTTCGAGAATTTTCTTTCATAGGTATGGTAATAGTTTTATAATTTGAAATAATTTCATCTGGCAATCCAATTGACTCAGGCCCAAACAACAAGAAATCATATTGATTAAGATTTGTATCCCAATATGAATCTACACCTTTTGATGATAAAGAGCATATACTTTTGTTATTATTTTTTTCTATAAATTCTTCCCATGAATTATAAGTTTTAGTGTTTGATAAATCATGATAATCCAAACCAGCTCTTCTTATTTTATTTTCTTGAAGATCAAAACCAAAAGGTTTAATAAGATTTAAAGAAACGCCAGAGTTTGCTGCAAGTCTAATTATTGCACCGACATTTCCAGCTATTTCTGGTTGATATAAGACTATTTCCACTATCTAATTATATTGTTTTAAACACTCTTGATGAAGGTATTATATTTATGTGAAACAAATAGTAAATTTATTTTTACCTAATTTTAAAAGCATGCGTTCAGTTTTTGATGAAGTTGCAAATACGTCAATTTCAAGGGAGCGTTTCATGGACTTTACTAAATTAATTGGAATTCTTTTCTTAATGATAAATTCATTTACATTACTAAGATTACAAAATTCTGGAGGAGAGCTGTTTGTATCAAACCTTTCTGTAAACTCTCAATCTCTAATGGTTGTTACTTGGTTTACTGCTGGTATGTCGCTATTTTTCTTCTCTATGGGTTTTAATAATTTAATTGCTTGGTACTCAAATGTAGGCAGGGACGGAAGCCAGTGGAATTATTTGGTTGATAGAATTAATACACTTTTAGGACCCGTGATTGTTTGGATATTTTCAAGCACAATAGTGCTAAATATTTTAAGTAGGTCAGAAAATTTTCCTAACTATTTAACAACATCTGAAGATGGAGTTATGTCGTCAATAGAATTTATTTTATGGCCTTTGTGGTTAGTTTCAATATATCTCGTAATGGTTCTATTTGCGCCTTTTACAATTTATTTGCATAAAAAGTATCCATACGCAACTTTGTTATCTTTAATTACTATGACAATTCTGATTGACAATATAAATTTTGCGTTAAACCTATCTTATATAAAATTATTTAACTATTTATTTTTCTGGATAGCAGTACATCAAATTGGATATTTTTTTGCAGATGGAAAAATTCAAAAAGTAAATATTAATGTTTTCAGATATGTAACAGTCTTTACATATGGTTATTTGTTTTACCAAATGTCAGTTTCTGAATCTTATTTATCATTAGCAAGTTATAGACTTACTTCACTTAACAACGAAGATCCTCCGACTACTATATACCTCATTGCTTCTATTGGTTTGATTTGTCTATTTTTGTCATTAAAAAATGTTATTGAGAAAGTATTGAGCAATCAAAAGATATGGTTACTAATTTCTCACATTCATTCAAATATTTACACAATGTATCTCTGGCATTTATTTGTGTTTTTTAGCATTTATCTCTTTGGATTAACAACTTTCTACGCACCATTATTACTTTTAATTACGGCTTTTATTTTTGGAAACTATGAACGTAGTATGTTTAAACTTTCTTCCAATTTAGTAAAGAGAGTAAACCCATTACAACCTTGGCCATCACCTATTAAAGCAAGATTCTCAATAAATAATTTTGTTTTAGCCTGGTTTTCTGCACTTTTTGTATTACTAGGAGTAATACATTTAACATTAGGTGGTATTGGTCAAGATGGATTTTTTACGATAAGAGAATTTTATTTTTTAAGAAGTAATACCTTTGAGGGCATAGGGAGAATATTTATTGGACTACTTCTTTTAAATATTACAGTTCGTGGACTTAAATATAAAAAAAGAATTCTTGGAGGATCAATATTATTTGTAATCTTATCTTTATTTACTCGTAATTTAATTAATGAAAACCTAACAAGTTTCGAAGTATACTTTTCTTCAGGATCAATCGCTCTCTTTATTTTGATTTTGATTCAAAATAGTAACTATAAATCAAATACAAGGGTCCAATAATTGTGAATCTTCCAAAAGGTGAAACTCGACAGGAGCTATTAAATAGGGCATTTTTATATGTTTTAATCATTGCTTTTTCCGTATTAATTTTCTTACGAGTTAAATCATTAATATTTGATTTGTTTGTAGCAGTTGTTTTAGCAGCACTTGCTGAACCAGTTGTTTATAGACTAACTAAAAAAATAAGTAGACAAAGTGCTGCATTAGTAGCAGTTTCATTAATACTTTTAGTTATTGGTGCTACGTTATTTTCCATAATCCCAATTATGGTGCAAGAAATTTATTTCTTGTCTTCCCAAATGCCAACTTATTTTGATAATTTTATTAATTATTTAAACGTTGAGGGTTTTGCAGTTTCAAGTCAGTCACTTGATTTAGAAAACCAGTTTAATTCATTAATCAAAGATTATGGAAGTACTGTTGGATCAAGTGTTGTTTTTGCTGGACAAGGTTTATTAAGAACTCTAGGTCATATATTTATAATCTTCTTTTTTACATATTATTTAATTAGTGAGGGTGATGGTTGGAGAGTTAAGTTAAAAGAATCATTACCGAGTAACGTCTCCTCTTCAATTGATCAAGTGTGGAGAATTGGCGTATCTAAAGCAGGAGGCTTCATTGTTGCAAAGGTAATTTTAGGTGTTTTAGCAAGTATTGTTTTATCTGTTTCATTTTTACTAATTGGCTTACCATCACCGATTGCTTTAGGTGTAGCTGCAGGAATTCTTTCACAATTAATACCAGTTGTTGGAACTTTTTTAGGTGGCTTAGTTCCATTTATAGCATCTATTTCACTAGGAACCAATGCAATGATAGCTACAGTTGTTGTACTGCTTGCATATCAGATTATTGAAAATTACTTTATTAGTCCACGAGTTACCAAATCAACAATGGAAATTCATCCAGCGATAGCTGTATTTTCCACACTTTTTGGAGCTTACACTTTAGGAGGAGTAGGAGCTATATTAGCGCTTCCTGTAGCTGCAACAGTGCAAGGTGTTATTGGTACGATATTAAAAAACAGAAAAGATATTTAGTGTTTAACTTATCTTCATCAGCTATTAAAGCACTAGACAGTTTGCTTGAACGTTTAGAGTCTGAAACCATAGAACCTATTGAAAAATCAATAAAAGATGCAAAAAAAAATTTTAAAGCTGGAAATTATTTAGCTATTTCTTCACTTTTATTACTGACTGGTTTAGCAATTGTCTTATCTCAAATATTTACAGGTCAATATTTCATTCAAGCTTTAATTTATTTTTCTATGGCGTTATTATGTATTTTGATATTTGCATTGATATCTTGGAGAATATTAAGATGAATGATTTTTCTAATGATTATGAAAACCTTAAAAATCAATTAAATGATGATAAAGGTAAATTAATAGGGTATTTGTTTGCAGGTCTTATAATAGGTCGTTTATATGAGAAATTTAAAAGTACTAAAAAGAAAATTTTCAAAAAATTTAAATGAATAAAAAACTTCAAAAAATTATAGTAATTGTTGTATCTGTTGGCATGCTATTAACAACAGTTGCTTCTTTTCTCGCATTTTTATAGATTTGAATATAGACAATCAACTTATAGTTATAAAAACGCCTAAAAATAATAAATTTTTAGCTGTGATTGATTTAGATAAAGAATTTACTACCAATGAAGGTAAATTTAAATTTTCTCAAATTAAATATATCCCATCAATAGTTGAAACATCTACCGGAGTTAATTTTAAAATTTATCAACCTTCATATAAAGAATTTGTTCTTTTAATGAAAAGAGGTCCTCAAATTATCTATCCTAAAGATGTTGCTCAAATAGTATTAGAGTCAAATATTCATAATTCAAGTAAGGTTCTTGAAATTGGTTCTGGCTCAGGTGCTTTGACTTTATATTTATATACTATTTTAAAAAACACTGGCGTGTTATACAGTTTAGATTCGTCAAAAATCAACCAAAGAAGAGCTGATAAAACTATTTCTAGATACATCTCTACACTGTCTGATGAAAGTAATGATGTAACATTTATTAATCAAGAATTAGTTAATTTTGAGTACAAAACACTTAATGAGAATTTAGATGCAATAATCACTGATGTTCCTGAACCATGGGAATTCTTCACTAATAACAAAATAAAAAATAGTGTTACCTGGGTATCATATTTACCTTCTATGACTCAAGTAATGAGAATGAATGATGCATTAAAGGAACAGCAATTTCAAGATATTGAGATAAAAGAAGTAATTCTTAGAGATTGGGTAGTTGATGAAAAGATTGTAAGACCTTCAAACAAACTTGTTTCACATACTGGTTTTTTAATTTCTGCTAAATATATAAAATATTAAGGCTCAATCATTATACATTCCCCAGGACATTCTTCAGCTGATTCAACAACAGCTTCTTCTTGTCCTTTAGGAACAACAGCTAAACCTTCTGCGCCGCCAACATTTCCGTGTTCTTCTGAGAAAATTTTATCTCCTTCTTTGACATAAAATAATCCATCATCTAAACCAACAAAAACATCAGGGGCAATTTCCTCACACAATCCGTCACCTGTGCATAAGTCTTGATCTATCCAAACTTTCATAATGTATATATTACAATACACCAGACATATATAAATTTTTAACAATAATTTTATTTATTTAAATTTGTAAAATTAAATTATGTTTTCAAAGTTTCAAAAGTGATTTAATTAATGAAAAATGTATTAAGAAGAGCAATTGAATTATTAAATTTATTAAGTGACAATGAAAACCTCACTACGGAAAATATTAAAGATAGCATATCTGATTATAGAGATTTAAATCAACAAGCATTTAGAAGATCATTTGAAAGAGACAAAAATTTATTACGCTCCTTTGGTTATTTGATACAGTATGAGAATGATAAATGGTCCTATGACAAGGGTTACTCATTATCAGGTTACTCAATTTATGAATCAATTATTAAGTCCGACAAGATTAGTAGTGAAAAATTAATTAACACTTATTTATATCTCAAAAAATATTTATCAAATAATAATTATGACAATGATAAAAGTGAAATTATATCAAAAATCCTCCAATCTATTAACGAAAAAAGAAGAGTTGGGTTTGATTACCTTGATAAATATCGAAAAGTAAAACCTCAAGGATTAAAATATTTTGATAATAAATGGTATTTAGCCGGAGAAGAAAATGGATTACTTAAGACATTCAATTTAGATCAAATACATAATTTAAAAATTGGTAATAAAGCTGATTTATTTCAAATAGAAAATAAAAATTTTCCTTTTTCATGGGACGATGAGAAATACTCTATTCAAGCAACAATAAAATTAAAGAAAGATTTATATGACGTAAATAAAAATATTTTTGCACACATTCAAATGCAATTAGAAATCAAAGATGAATTTTTACACTGCAATGTATCCACAAATGACAGCTATGGGTTTATAAAATTTTTACTATTGCTAGATGATGAAATCGAAATTATCAAAATAAACTCTACAGTTAATTTAAAGGAATTATTAGATGTCAAAAAAAATTGATCTCCAACTAGTTATGAGTGCTCTTTCTTTGATTCAAAATAAAGAAAAATGGAATATAAACAAACTTTTACAAAAATTAAATATAAGTGAAAAAGATTTATTTTATATATTGTCAGTAATCACTGATATTTATTCACAACAAGGTGAATTATTGATTGACTATGAATATGATGATAAAAATCAGGAACTATTGTTTAGCTTTAATCCTTCTTTGAAAAATATAATTCAGATAAACGATGGAGAGTTATTTAATTTAGTCTTTTTATTAACTTCAAATTCAATTTTTAAAGAGTTGGTTAAAAATAACAGTGACATTGAAGAATTTTATAATGTAGTTAGTCCATATTTTAATTTAGAAATATTAGATGAGAGTAATGATGGTGTTTTTGAGAACTTAACATTTTTTGAGGAAAACATAATCTCATATATTAAACTCGGATCAACAGAAGAAACTTTCTATAGAATACAACCCATCTTATTGACAACTAATACTGACGGCATTGTTTTAGAAGCAGTTGATTTAAACGTAGAAAAATCAAAAACGTTTTTAATTAATAGAATTGTTGATTCATTATCTATTGAAGACTTTAGAGAAAGTAAAAAATCTAATAATATGGAGGTTGTAATGAAGTTCACATATTTAAATGAAAAGGTTCTTACAGATATAAACAAAGATGATTATCAATTAAAAAATAAGCACGTAGAAGCAAAATTTTATTCAGAATTAAACGCTATAAATTTTGCTATCAAAAACTATGAGAATATTGATATTATCTCTCCACAATTTATAACAAATGAATTAAAAAATAGAAACGATAAATTAAAAAAGAAATTAAAGATATGAGTTTAATTGAACTTACAATAATAATTTTTATATCACTAGGCATTCTAGATAAAGATAAAATAGGTAAATTTTTTCGTGTATTCAATAGTTCTAGTTCTGATCAAGTTAGAAAAGTAATTGGCGATGAAACAATAGAACAAAAATGGGTCTGGTTAGAAGAGGAATAAATTTGGATAATAAAAAATTTTTTGAACACTTTAAAGAATTAAATTATAGAATATTAATTTCACTATTTATAGTTTCAATATTTTTCACAATTGTATATATAAATTACAGCTCAATATATGAAATACTAACTTCTCCATTATTGAATGCTGGATACTCAACGGACGAACTTGTTGCGTTTACAATATATGAAGGTTTCCAAGTTAAAGTTTTAAATACATTTTTTGTATCAATAGCCTTATCCCTTCCAATAATTATTTTTATAATTGGATATTTTTTCAAACCTGCTTTTGAAAAGCTAACGCATAAACTTTTTATATTGTATTTGATTGTTTTTATATCTTTATTTTATCTTGGTATTTTTTCAGCATACAAAACACTACCTATAGGTATAGATTTTTTATTATCATTTAATGAATCTGATTTCATTTTAAGAACACAAAATTATTTTCAACTGATTTCGAGGATCTCAATTTTATTTGGTATTTCATTTCAAACACCATTAGTAATTTATTTTTTAATTAAAAGTGGCATCATTAGTAGGAACATTTTTACAGATAATAGAAAAGAAATATTTGTAGCCGTATTAATTTTTTCTGCAATTATTACACCTACAGGCGATCCAGTAACGCTATTTATATTTACAATACCTTTATATATGCTCATTGAGTTGGTTTTGTATCTAAGTAAGAATAATTAAAAAACAATGTTTACTCCTGACAAATTTCAAATAGATGCAATTAATGATGTAAAAAAAGGGAGCAATGTATTAGTTGTTGCACCTACAGGTTCAGGGAAAACATACATTGCCGAAAAATCAATTGATTATTACTTATCAAAACAAAAAAATATTTTCTACACAACACCCATAAAGGCACTTTCTAACCAGAAATTCAATGATTTCAATAGGCAAGGAATAAGAACTGGACTGCTTACAGGAGATAGAAGTATAGATAAAGATGCAGAATTAGTTATAGCAACTACAGAAATATTAAGAAATATGATTTTTAGCAAGGACAGTAAGTTAAACGATACAGGTTTAATTATTTTAGATGAAGTGCATTATCTTGCTGACAAAGAAAGGGGAACAACGTGGGAGGAAATATTGATACACGCAAACAAAGATATAAAATTTCTTTCTCTTTCAGCAACCATTAACAATAAAAATGAATTTTTAGAATGGTTAGTTTCATTAAGAGGTACAACATCATTAATTCACTCAAGTACAAGACCTATTCCTTTAGAAATATCTTTAGTTGCTAGTTCCAAGTCGAGTAGAGATTTAAAAATAATTAAATCAACAAAAGATAAAAAAAACAAAAATATATTTAAAATCGAGAAGAAAAATTCGCAATTTAACAAACCTAATTTAAGAGAACAAGCATTATATTTAAATTCTAGAAATTTATTACCAGTCATATTTTTTTACTTTTCAAGAGAAAGGGTTGAATCAAGCGCAAGACAATTATCGAATAATTTTAAATTAATTGAAAATAGAGATGAAATTAAGGACAAATATGATGAAGTATTTGGTGATCTAACAACTGAAGAGTTAGAACTCCTTAACCTTGATGAACATATGTGGATGTGGTCAAGAGGTGTAGGATATCATCATGCTGGTTTAGCACCAATAGTTAAAGAATTTGTAGAATATTTATTTTTAAATAAATATATAAAATTTCTTTTTGCCACTGAAACATTAGCTTTAGGAATTAATATGCCTGCTAAAGCTATCTTTATTGATAGGTTGCATAAATATGATGGAATAAAAACCAGACCAATTACTCAGTCAGAATTTTTGCAACTGAGTGGCCGAGCGGGGAGAAGGGGTATTGATGATATGGGATATGCCTTCTTATCATATGACAGAAGCATAAATAAGGACTGGTATAGTAATCTATTTACACTCAAATCCAGTAATTTAAATTCAGCATTTTCTGTTAGTTATTCATCTATATTGAGCTTGTTAAATATTTATAGTATGGAGGAATCAATCGAACTATTGGAAAAAAGTTTTTTTGCTTATCAAAATATGTTTAAAACTGAGAAGTTAGAAGAATTGTTTAAAGGAAAGCACAATGTTTTGAAAGACCTAGGATTTATTGACTCAATTAAAGGTAAAGTTTTAAAGGAAACTTATAGAGATAATCTAATTCCAGCAATTCATTTGTACCATACAATTAATAATCAGGATATTGAAATGAAACTAATGTATGTTTCATCTGGAATAAGTAATGAAAAACTAGAATTTACTCTTAAGGATGAATTTAATCATTTATTTAATAAATTTTATTCTTCTATAGAAAAAGTTAACAAAATTGAATACTCGCATGGTATTAAAAAACCTACACAAATTAATTTATCTTGGTTTAGTGTATTTTATGAATATATGAAATCTGGAAATATTGAATACGTAATAAATAAATTTAATTTGAATATTGGTGATTTTATAAAGGTAGCAAAAGAAGCATCTGAAATATCAAAAAAATTGTCAATTATTTATGAAGACGATACCTTTGAAGATATAAATAAAATCTTTGATAATAATTTGATACAAAAAACTATGTCATGAAAACATACATTGTAATTCATAACCTTAATTCAAGAGGAAAAAATCTTTCACAAGAATACATTGAAGATTTATTTAAAAGTAAGAACATTCCTTTTATATACTTTTCAACTTCAACAATCAATGAACTTAATAACGTCATAGTTGAGTATTCAGATACTAACAAATTCCAATATTGTGCTATCGGGGGAGATGGAAGTTTAAATTCATTGATCAATGCTTTGATGAATAATGGTATTAAAAATCCAGATGTTGCTTGCCTACCTGCTGGCAGCGGATCTGATTTTATAAGAACATTTGCACTTCCACAAAATATTGAAGAAACTATAAATCACTTAACCACAGATTCTTATTATGAGGTCGATGTCGGAAGAATAGAAGCTGAAAATAAATCGAAATATTTTATAAATGTTTTAAATATTGGATTTTTGGCTTCCTCAGTAGAAGTAAGTGAAAAGATGCCTAAAATAATACGAAGGTTCAGATATCCTATTAGCTTTTGGATTAAAATATTTTTTGCTAAAGCAAAAAAAATATCTATAAATTTAGGTAATTTCGAATTTAACAATAATGCTTTCAACATATGTGTATGCAATGCACAATATTTTGGTGGAGGCTGGAATATTTCACCAAAGTCTAGCTTGCAAGATGGTAAGTTCAATGTACAAATATTTGCAGTATCAAAACTTAAAGCAATGAAGATATTTTTCTTAGCGCAAAAAGGTTTACACCTTAAGGAATCTGATGTAATTGTTAGAAAAGCTTCAAAAATTGAGTTAAAAAGCAATGAACCAATAGAGATTGATGGTGATTACTTTGCAAGCGGTCCAGCCAATATATTTATTGAAAATTCTGCCATACGTTTCAAAATTTAGTAATATTTAAGGCAAGTTAGGAGTTATATGGCTAAAAAAGAAACTGAAGAATTAGAAGAACCTACGCTAGAAGACCTTGAAGAAGAAGATATTGAAGAGATTGAAACTCCACCAGAAGAAGAAGAAAAAGAGGAAGTAGAAACAGAATCGCTAGAAGCAAGGGTAGAAACTGAAAAAAAATCGGTAGATGATGCAGATGAAGCCGAAGGATCTTTTATGTCTG
>CACPPU010000009.1:0-32938 GCA_902635945.1 uncultured Candidatus Actinomarina sp.
CATAGCAATTGGTGATAATCAATCAGAAAAATTAGAAAATATATCTGACGAATATGTCACTCTTCCAGATAGTAATGAAATCCTAACTACAGTTATATCTATAATTCCACTCCAGTTCATTGCTTATCATGTTGCTAACCTAAATGGTGAGTCAATTGATCAGCCAAGAAATTTAGCTAAATCTGTGACAGTGGAATAAAAATGAATAATAAATCAAATAATTCAAACAACGTTGGAAGTTGGATTGGAGTTTGCACAGCAATAGGAGCTGGAATGTATGCTGCTACAAATGAACCAACATGGATAGCTGTAGGAGTTGCAATTGGAGCAGCGCTTGGTTCACAAAAACCAAAAGGCGAAAAGGATTCAGAATAGAAAATAAAAATGGATAGAGGGTATATATACCTAAATAAAAAAAGTTTTCTTCATAATTTAGAAGTTCTTAAAAATTTATCTAGAAAAGAGCTTTGTTTAGTTGTCAAAGCAAATGCCTATGGCCATGGTCTGGAGTGGGCCGTAAAAAATGCAAAAGAATCTGGTATTAAATGGTTTGCTGTTGCTTCTGTTGACGAAGGAATACAAGTTAAAAAAGTATATGAAGAATCAAGGGTATTATTACTTGCTGAACCATCAAAAAGTCAGTTAGAAAATATAAAGGAAAATGATATTGATCTTACTGTATACAACGAAAGCTTTATTGATACTTTGATTGAGACAGGAGATGAATATAGCGTTCATCTCAAAATTGATACTGGAATGCACAGATTAGGATGTTCTCCAGAAAAGTTTTATGACTTATATAAAGAAATAGTTGACTCAGATTTAAATCTTATAGGAATATGTACTCACTTTCCTATGGCGGATACTGATGAAACTGAGACTAAAAAATCAATTGAATTATTTGAAAAGACTATTTCAGATATAGACTCAACCAACATGCTTTTACATGTAGATAACTCAGCATCAACTTTATACAAACTAGATAATTCTTTTAATATGGCAAGAGTTGGGATTGCTGCATATGGTGTTCAAATTACAGCAGTTGAAAATGAAAACGAACTGATACCAACTATGGAAATCAAGACAAGAATTTCTAATTTACAATTAAGAAAAAAAGGTGAGGCAGTTTCTTATGGAAAAGCTCAAAGACTATCCAGAGACTCAATTATTGCGACTGCACCTATTGGATATGGTGATGGGTATCCTTGGAATTCATTTCCTGATGGAAAAGTCATTGTAAATAATCAATTTTGTAATTTAATTGGCCGGGTCACAATGGATCAAATATTATTTGACGTTACGGATGCAAATGTTCAAATTGACGATGAAGTGACTGTTTTAGGCAATTCTATGGACGGAAAATTGAGTATTTCCGTATCTGACATAGCTCAGTGGAATAAAACAATTGAGTGGGAAATTTTGACTAATATGTCTAAAAGACTTGAAAGATTTGAAGTTGAGTAATTTAATTAAAGAAGATGATTTAGATAGCTTTCTTGACAGTTATTTAAAAAGTTTAATTCTTCCAAAAATAATTGGATTGTCAGGTCCTCTAGGAGCGGGTAAAACTACTATTGCAAAAAAAATTATAAAATTCTTTGGATGTAATGATGTTGTTACTTCTCCAACTTTTAATATTGTCAAAAATTATGAAGTTGGCGAAATTAAAATATTCCATGTAGATTTGTATCGCCTTGGTAGTTGGTCGGAGTTTATTGATTTAGATATACCATTAAATGAAGAAAATACTTTAGTAGTAATTGAGTGGGCAAATTTAATGGCCGAAGCAAATATTCCTATAATGGATTTGATTGAAATTAATATAGTCGATGAACACACTAGAGAGATTTTTATAAATGTATAGCTTATCCATTTCAACTTCAGGCAAATATATTTCTGTAGCCATTCACGATGATAAGTTGATTTCTACCAGCTCAGTTTTATCAGAAAATGGTACTACGAATTTATTGATGAAATCAATCGATGAAATAACAAAGAAGTCGAGAATCGAAAAGTCCGACATTGGTGTAGTGTATCTTGATATTGGTCCTGGTTATTACACAAGCCTAAGAATTGGTTTAGCAGTAGCACAGGGAGTATGTGGCAGCCTAGGAATCCCATTGGTACCTGTAAATGGACTAGACGCGTTAGCTTTTGCAGCACACACTGGTCATAGAAAAATTTGTACAATTATTGACATTAAGAGAGAGGAATACGCTTTTTGTTTATATAAGCCAGTACCAGGTGGAGTTGTGAGAGATTCTGAACCCGAGGTTCTAAATGCTGAAAACCTAAAGATTAAATTAGAAGAAGATAATGACAAAAAACTTGTAGTAGGAGATTGGCACAGTTTGAATGAAAATTTATTTGGTGAAAATTCATACATTAAATTTGGGTCTCCTGAACATGTGTCCTCTGAAAATATTTTTAATATTGGAAAGGAATTGTTTAAAAATAATGATTATCCAAATTTTAACGAAATCAGGCTTGAATATATGCGAGAACCAGACGTATCCTTTTCAACAAAAAGTTTAGAAGGTAAGGTTAACTTCCATGATTAAGAAAATTGAAAGATCAACAATTGAATTAACGGATAAGTTAGCAAAATTAGAAGAAAGTTTATTTGGGACTGCTTGGGACAGTTTTGTGATTAACAACAAAATTAATAATGGAGAGTTTGTATATTGGGTTTTTGAACAAGACAATCAAATTGTTGGATACCTTGCAATTCAAAAAACGTTTTTTGATATTCACATTCTAGGTATTGGAGTTTTAGAAAGTCATAGAAATAATTCAATTGCAAAAAAACTAACACAGGAACTAATTTCTTATTTTGAGGTTTCTGATTTCAACAAAATTTTATTGGAAGTTAGGCAGTCAAATAATATAGCTATGAGTTTGTACAAATCATTTGGATTCAAACAATATGGTGTAAGAAAAAATTATTATATGAACGAAGATGCTAACTTATTTCACTTGGAGAAAATTTATGCTTGATGACAAAATAATTCTTGGATTTGAAACATCATGTGATGAAACAGCTATTGCGATATTAAAAGGTGAAGAATTGTTAGTAAATACAATTTCATCACAAGTAGATATACATGAAAAATTTGGAGGTGTAGTACCTGAAGTTGCATCAAGAGCACATGCTGAGATGATAAGGAATATATTCCATGCATCTTTAAATAGTGCAAATTTACAAATTTCAGATATTGATGTAGTTTCAACTACAGATGGGCCTGGTCTCGTTGGAAGTCTCGTAGTAGGGTATAATTTTGCTAAGTCAGTAGCTTGGTCCATAGACAAACCATTTCTAACTGTTGACCACATGGTAGGACATTTGGCAGCACCATTAATTGAAAATAGAACAATGAAACCACCTTTTATGACACTTTTAGTTTCAGGTGGCCATACTCAAATTGTACTAGTTGAAGAGTGGGGTAATTACCAATTATTAGGTACAACAATAGATGATGCAGCGGGTGAAGCTTTTGACAAATTATCTAGGTTTTGTGGATTCGGTTTTCCAGGAGGTCCTGCAATTCAAAAAATAGGTGAAGGTGGAGATCCTAACAAAATAGAGCTTCCCCGACCAAAAACAAAGCATGAGTATAACTATTCATTTTCAGGCTTAAAAACTGCCGCAACAAATTTTTTGAACAATCTAGATCCAAATGACAAAGTAACAAAAGCTGACTTTGCTGCATCTTATCAAGAGGCTATTGTTGATTCATTATTATCAAATTTTGTTAAAGCAGTTAATGAAACGGGTGTTAAAAATATTTCTGGCGGTGGTGGAGTGATGGCTAATTCAAGACTCAGAGAAAAAATGAATATTTTTGCAGAAAATAATGACCTTAATATCTACTTACCAACACCAAAGTTATCTACTGATAATGCTGCAATGATTTGTGTAGCTGCTCAAAATAATTTAATAACAAATGACATAAATGCTGATGATGTCCGTTTAAGCTCAATAATTGCTTAATTTTTAAATAATTTATTTACATATATAAACAAGACAGTATTAAATTCACAATGTGGATATTTATTTAGGAGGTAAATATATATGAATCTTCAACCACTAGGAGACAGAGTTGTAGTAAAACCTTTGTCAGAAGAAGACAGTAAGACCCCATCAGGGATCTATATACCTGATACTGCGAAAGAAAAACCACAAGAGGGTGAAGTTGTAGCAGTTGGTCCAGGAGAGCCAAATGATAGTGGCGAAAAAATTAAACCAGATGTTGAAAAAGGCGACAAAGTCGTTTACTCAAAATATGGTGGTACAGAAATTAAAGTTGAAGGCACAGAGTATCTTATTCTTTCAAGTAGAGATATTCTTGCAAAAGTAAGTAAGTAAGAGGAGAAGTTCATGGCTAAAAAGACATTAGTTTTTAATGAAGTAGCAAGAAAAGGACTTGAAGCTGGTGTTAATAAACTAGCAGATGTTGTAAAAGTAACACTCGGTCCAAAGGGTAGAAACGTAGTTTTAGAAAAAAAATGGGGTGCTCCAACAATCACTAACGATGGAGTAACAATTGCAAAAGAAGTTGATCTAGAAGATCCATATGAAAACATGGGTGCTCAGCTCGCAAAAGAAGTTGCATCTAAAACTAATGATGTAGCTGGTGATGGTACAACAACTGCAACAGTGCTTGCTCAAGCAATGGTAAATGAAGGCATGAAAGCTGTTGCAACAGGTGTAAACCCTATGGAAGTCAAAAGAGGCATGCTAGAAGCATCAAAAGCTGTAACAGACTTCATTGCTGGATTTTCAAAGTCAATAGGTGGAAAAGATGAAATTGCTCAAGTAGCATCAATATCTGCTGCAGATACTGAAATCGGTGAAACAATTGCAGAAGCAATGGACAAAGTTGGTAAAGATGGAGTTATCACTGTTGAAGAAGGCCAAACTTTTGGTATGGAGCTTGAATTCACAGATGGAATGCAGTTTGATAAAGGATTTATATCTCCTTATTTTGTAACTGATGCTGATAGACAAGAAGCAGTTTTAGAGAATCCATATATTTTAATTGTTAATTCCAAAATAACAGCTGTAAATGACTTATTGCCATTACTTGAAAAAGTAATGAATTCAGGAAAGCCGCTTTTAATCCTCGCAGAGGATGTTGAAGGTGAAGCGTTAGCTACCTTAGTAGTTAATAAATTAAGGGGAACATTTACCTCTGTAGCAGTAAAAGCTCCTGGGTTTGGTGAAAGAAGAAAAGCAATGTTACAAGATATTGCTATTTTGACTGGCGGAGAAGTAATTTCAGAAGAACTTGGTTTGAAGACTGAAAACACAACTGTAGACATGCTGGGTGAAGCTGCAAGAGTTGTTGTGAAAAAAGATGCTACAACAATTGTTGATGGCAAAGGAAAGAAAGCTGATGTTGAAGGTAGAGTTAAGCAAATTCAAGCTGAGATTGACGAATCAGACTCTGACTGGGATAAAGAAAAACTTCAAGAAAGATTAGCAAAATTATCAGGTGGAGTAGCTGTTGTTAAAGTAGGAGCTGCAACCGAGGTCGAGCTAAAAGAAAAAAAGATGAGAATTGAGGATGCTCTAGCCGCTACTAGAGCTGCTGTTGAAGAAGGAATTGTTGCTGGTGGAGGTGTCACATTAATTAGGGCACAAGATTCAGTAGATAAGATTACTGGTGGAACAGAAGGCGAAATAGTTGGAAGGAACATTGTTCAAAAAGCTCTTGAAGCTCCACTAAGACAAATAGCGGTAAATGCTGGCTATGAAGGTGGCGTTATGGTTGAGAAAGTTAAATCTGAAAAAGGTAATGTAGGACTTAATGCTGCAACTGGTGAAACAACTGACCTAGTTAAAGAGGGTGTAATTGATCCTGCTAAAGTAACAAGATCAACTGTACAAAATGCAACTTCAATAGCTTCTTTGGTGTTAACGACAGAAGCATTAATTGCAGAAGAGCCAGAAGATGAACCACCAATGCCTCCAGGCGGAATGGGCGGCATGGAAGGTATGATGTAATTAATTTACATCTAAGAATTAAAAAAGAGTGGACATCAGTCCACTCTTTTTATATAGTAAACAAATATTATGAAAAGCATACGTGGAGCGATTGCAGTTGTAGAAAACAATGAAGAAAGCATTATGTCTTCTTCTAAAAAACTTATTAATGAAATTCTAATTAATAATGCATTAACTGAAAATGATATTGAATTTGTTATTTTTACAGTAACTTCCGACATTACTGAAGCTTTTCCAGCAAAAGCATTTCGAGAGATTGGAATGACATCTATTGCCGCTATAGATACACTTGCACCAAATATAAATAGTGACCTTTCAGGGTGTATTCGCATATTGATCTACCTAAATAAAGATTTAGAAGAAATTAATCATGTCTATTTAGACGATGCAAAAAAGTTAAGACCTGATAGATAAAAATTTATTTGCAAAGCTAAATAGTCTGCTAACATACTTGTTAATGAAATTAAATAACGCATATTTTTACTTTAGAGAGCACATATAGGTTGCCCTAAAGTACGTTGTGTGAAATCGGGCAAAAGCCCGATTTTTTTATTTTAGGAGGAAAAAATTGATAGTAGTAATGAAGCAGTCTCATTCAGATAAAGATATTGAGAAAGTAAAAGAAAAAGCAATACAGCAAGGACACGAACCACTAGTTATTAACGGTGTTGAAAGAAGTGTTGTTGCTGTTAGTGGAAAAGTAAATGACGATCATAGAGCCGTTATGAAGCTTTTACCAAATGTAAGTCGAGTTATTCCAGTAGGAAAACCATATAAACTTGCAAGCAAAAACTATAAAAAGGAAAATTCCATAATTCAAATACAAAATTTAACTATTGGTGGTGATGAAATTGCAATTATTGCTGGTCCAGACAGTGCAGAGACACAGGAACAAACAATTGAAACTGCGATGGCTGCAAAGGATGCAGGATCAAATGGTTTGAGAGGTGGTGCATTTAAACCAAGAACTTCACCATATAGTTTCCAGGGATTGGGCGAAGATGGATTAAAAATGCTAAAGGAGGCCTCCGAAATTACTTCATTACCTCTTTTTAGTGAAATTATGGATGCTCAACATTTATCAATGATGGAAAAATATGTAGACGTTCTACAAATTGGTGCAAGAAACATGCAAAATTTTAAACTCCTCGAAGCTGTTGGTGAATCAGAGTTGCCTGTTTTGTTAAAACGAGGAATGTCTGCAACATTGGATGAGTTATTACTTGCCAGTGAATACATCTTATCCAGAGGAAATGAGAATGTTATGTTATGTGAAAGAGGGATTAGAACATACGAGACAGCCACAAGGAATACATTTGATATAAATGCTATTCCTTTTTTGAAGCAGAACAGTCATTTACCTGTAATTGCTGATCCTAGTCATGCGACAGGAGACAATACTTTAGTTGAACCAGTTGCGTTAGCAGCTATAGCTGCCGGGGCTGATGGATTATTAATTGAAATTCACCCAAGGCCGGATGAAGCTTTATGTGATGGTCCACAAGCATTACTACCTAGCGAATTAGAAACTTTGATAAGCAAAGCATCGATTGTCGCAAAGGCGGTTGGAAGGTCACTGTAATGCTAAAAAAAGTTCATATTATTGGTCTTGGTTTAATGGGAACTAATTTGGGAATCAAGTTGGTTAATAGTGGCATTAAAGTTAGTGGTTCTGATATTTCAGAAAAAAATGTAGGACGCGCAAAAGATCTTGGTGCTATTTCTTTGGATCATAAAGAATCAATAGATTATGATCTTACCGTTCTTGCTACACCTATAAATGAAATTATCAACTATTTTGATTCGCAATTATCTCTGAAAACAAAAGCTATTGTTGACCTGGGAGGTACAAAAGAGCTAATTTGTAAAAAAATGGATACATCTACGATTCCTTCAATAGGTGGACATCCATTATGTGGTATTGCTGATAATAGTACGTGGGTACCGACTCCTGAAATGTATGAAGGTGCACCATTTTTGCTATGTGAAACAAAATCAACAGATGAACAAAGTAAAGCACTAGTTTCAGAATTTGTACGATCTATTGAATCTAAAGAGATATGGATTGATCAATCTAAACATGACGAGTTAATTTCTTTGACAAGTCACTTGCCGCATATTCTAAGTTCCGCCTTAGTGTCGCTTGCTATGAAAGAGCAGGATTTAAACGAATTGATAAATCTAGCTTCTGGCGGTTTTGATGGAGCTACTCGTCTATCCAGGACTTCACCAAATATGATTTCTGATATGTACTTAACAAATGTTGACAATGTCAAAGATTTAATAGATAAATTAATATCAGAACTTGAAAAAATTCAAAAAATTAATGACGAAAAAATTATGTTAGATTATTTGTCAGATACTGTTGATTGGCGTAGGGCGTTAGCAGACAAATTTGGAGAAAGAGATCTCACATAGTGAAAATCCAAGGCTCTTTAAGTATTATTGGTGACAAATCGCTTTCTCATCGTGCAGTAATTCTTTGCTCTTTAGCAACTGGAGTTTCAAGAATCAAAAATATTTTATTGTCAGGAGATACTAAAGCTACGATACAGATTTTTAGTCAATTAGGTGTAGAAATAAATGAAACAAATAACAATGAAGTTGAGATTCACGGAGTAGGGTTACGTGGCTTAAAACAACCTAAAGGTTCACTTGATGCAGTAAATTCTGGTACAACTGCAAGGCTTCTTATAGGTCTACTGTCAAAACAAAATTTCAGCACTGAATTAACCGGTAGTTCTCAATTAATCAAACGCCCAATGAAGAGAGTAGTTAATCCGCTTAATGAAAAGGGTGCTGATATAAAAGATTCCAATGGTAAATTACCAATTAATTTTGAACCAAAAGATTATAAATTTGAAAGTATTCATTCAGATAAACCAAGTGCACAAGTTAAAAGTGGATTTCTTCTTGCATCACTATATCATGATGAATTTCCTACGACTGTTACTGAAGAGTTGCCAACAAGAGATCACACTGAACGAATGTTAAATTTAATGGGAGTAAATACAGTAAGACTTGGTAATTCTATAACAATAGAGCCTGTACAAAGCCTTAGAAGTATGGATTACATAGTTCCTGGAGATCCCTCTTCAGCAGCTTTTTTGATAGCACTTGGGCTAATGAAAAGTAAAAAATTAATCATCAAAGATGTTTTACTTAATGAGAGAAGAATTGGTTTCCTCAAGATATTAAAGAGGATGAACGCAAAAATATCAATCGAAAATTTAGAAGTCAAAAATAATGAGTCAGTAGGTGATATACATGTTTCAAAATCTAATCTCTCTGCTATCAAGGTTAGTAAAGAAGACGTATCTGACATGGTAGATGAATTTCCAATATTTACCCTTTTGGCAACTCAAGCAAAGGGAATAACTACCGTTAGTGGTGCAGGTGAGTTGAGACTAAAAGAATCAGACCGTATAGAATCTATGGAAAAATTTATTAAAACTCTTGGTGGAGAAATAGAGGTTAACCCTGATGGATTTAAAGTTAAAGGTCCTCAAAAACTCAAATCAGGACAAATTAAAACTTTTGAGGACCACAGAATAGCTATGACTGGTGTAATTGCAAACCTAGCAATTAATGACGGAATTAAACCAGATAACATAAATTGTATTTCAGATTCATACCCTAGTTTTTTTTCAGATCTTGAAAAAATTGGAGCAAATTATGACAATTAGATTAGGGATAATAGGTTGGCCATTAATAAAGACATTTTCTCCAAATATACATCAAACTCTCTCTGAGATTTCTAATGTTGATGTTACTTATAAAAAATTACCAATTGAAAATTTTAATTTAGATATCTTTGAAAGTTTAAATAATAATTTTGATGGATATAACATAACAATTCCTCATAAAGAAAACATTTATAACTTATCTAAAGATTTAAAAAATGTTTCGAGGTCATTGGCAGTTGATAATATTAAAGCTGTAAATACTGTAAAAGTAGATGACAATATTGTTTCATTATCAAACACAGATGTGGATGGTATTAATCAAACTTTTGAATTTTTAAATTTTGATATTAATGACAAACATGTTCTTATTCTTGGCAGTGGAGGAAGTGCTCAGACTGCACAGTATACGTTATCAGAAAATAATAAGGTTTACATAGTGTCTAGAAATAAAAAGGATGGAGACTTAACTTATTCAGATCTTAATGAGATTGCTGGTGATATTGAGGTCATTATAAATACTACGCCACTAGGAATGCCACCATATGAAAACGAAAAACTTCCAATAAGTCTTCTAAATTTCTCAAAATTAGAATTGTTCTATAACTTTGGATATGGCGTATCAAAGAAATTAACAAGCGAACTTCCTAATAATGTAACATCTATTGATGGAACAATAATGTTAATTGCTCAAGCAATTTCATCGTTTAACATATGGACAGGACAAAGTATAAAATTTAACGAAGCTTACAAGGAAATTTTAGAAAGGATAGATCATGAAAATTAAATATCTGACTGCTGGTGAGAGTCATGGACCAGAATTAACAGCAATTATAGAGGGCATTCCATCAAATTTTGAAGTAAGTAAAAATTATATTGACGAGTTTCTAGCAAGAAGGCAAAAATCTTTAGGTTCTGGCGGAAGAATGAATATTGAAAAAGATGAGGTTTTAATTACTTCTGGTGTCATTAATAATTTATCAACTGGTGGTCCGATAGCAATAAAGATAATCAATAAAGATTGGAAAAATTGGAAGGATAAAGAAATAGAACCTTTCGTAGTTCCTCGTCCAGGACATGCTGACTTAGTTGGGACATTTAAGTATCAACATGATGATATAAGGCTTTCGCTTGAAAGAGCAAGTGCTCGTGAAACTGCAATTAGATGTGCAATTGGAGCTATCTGTCATCAAATTTTAAATCAACTTGGAGTTGAAGTTGTTGGTTATGTTTCATCTATTGGTGAGCAAAAGTTAGAAAATATTAATTTAGAAGACATAGGTCAAATTAAAAAACTTGTTGATGAATCTGAGGTGTCCTGTCCAGATAAGGAAACAAGTGAATTAATGATAAATGAAATTTTAAAGGCAAGAAAGAAAAAAGACACTTTAGGTGGCTCTATAACATTAATTGCAAAAAATTTTCCTGCAGGTTGCGGTAGCTATGTTCATTTTGATAGAAAGCTAGATGCAAAACTTGCCTCATCAATGATGTCTGTACAGAGTGTTAAAGCAGTTGAGGTTGGCATTGGTATAGAGGCATCTAAAGATTTTGGTACTGCCGTACAAGACCAAATAGTTTTAAACGAACAAAATGTTGAACGAATTACAAATAATTTAGGTGGATTTGAGGGAGGCATGTCAACCGGAGAGCCTATTATGATAACTTCTTATTTAAAACCTATAAGTACAACTTTGACTCCTATAAAGAGCGTTGACCTGGCATCACAGAAAGAGACAGAAACTACCTATGAAAGGTCTGACACCTGTGCTGTCCCTAGAGCTGTACCTATTTTTGAAAGTGTAATATCTATAGATCTTTTAAATTCCCTGATTGAAAATACAGGCGGAGATAATAAAGAAGTAATTTTTAAACGAATTAATGAAATAAAAGACATAACTCTTGATAGTTTTAATTTGGCAAATAAAACATGGTCTATGAGATATGAAAATGAATAATTCATTTTATTTATGTGGGTTTATGGGTGTTGGTAAAACTACGATTTTAAACAACATTAAACAACAAACTAAATATAAGTGTATTGATTTGGATGAAAGTATAGAGAATAAATATGGCTACATAGAAAATATTTTTGAAGAAAAAGGAGAGACTTTTTTTAGGGAAATTGAAGAAAAAGAATTTTTTGCAAATCAAAACAAATTTGATTTAATTTCTTTAGGTGGTGGTGTGATAGAAAATGACAATATTTTTGAGAATTTACTTAACAGTCATCGAACCATTTATTTAAGTCTTAACTTTGAAATTCTTTGGGAAAGAATTAAAAATAGCAACAGGCCACTAGTTAGTAACGGAAGAGAAGTTCTTGAAAGTAGATATAAAAATAGAATAAAAAGATACGAAATGATGGAATATAAAATTTCCAATGAAAATGTAAAAGATACTACAAGTAAAGTATTAGAAATAATGGAAACTCAAAATGCCTAAAAATATTTACTTAAACAGCACTGAAGAATTAATCAAACAAATTAATGGAGATTTACCAAATGAGAGCTTAATTATTTTGGATTCTGCTCTTGAGCAATTTCAATTGCATAGCAACTTCAACGCAAGCCATGTTTATCTTGAAGTTTCTGAAGAAACAAAGAATTTAGAAACAATTGAAAAAATTTGGGAAATAATGTTTTTATCAAATTTAAATAGATCAGATGAAGTAGTAATTATTGGAGGTGGGGTTATGCTCGATCTCTGCTCTTTTGCTGCAAGTACATATAAAAGGGGTGTTGCCTTCACATTAGTTCCATCTACTTTATTAGCTATGGTTGATGCATCTCATGGAGGGAAAAACGGTTTTAATAATGTTCATGGAAAAAACCAGATTGGAACTTTTAATTTGCCAAAGAGTGTTGTTGTGTGTTTTGAACTTCTCAACACATTGAAAGACAATGATTATAAAGATGGATTAATTGAGCTTGTAAAACACGGACTAATTGGAAGTAAAGAAATATTTCATACATTGGTTTCTACAGAAAATTTCAAAATAGATACTAAGACAATCAAAAAAGGAATACAAATCAAAGAAGATATCGTAAAGGAAGATTACTTAGAAACTGGAAAAAGGAAATATTTAAATTTCGGACACACAATAGGCCACTTAATTGAGCAAGATTCAAAGTTCAATTTATCACACGGTGAAGCAGTCGCTATAGGAATGATTTATGAACTCGAACTATCAAAAAAACATTTCGGATTACCACAAGAGGTTATTGATTTATATATATCTTATCTAGAAAAACTTGATTTTAAGAAATCATATGAATTTGAAAACAGTATCGATTACTTATTAGAAATTTTAAAAGATGATAAAAAAAGTAAATCTGATTCTGTAGATATTGTTTTATTGTCAGATATATCACAACCTAATTTAATTAGTATAAGTTTTGATGAATTGATTGAGGTGATTCAAAATTAAAAATATATACGTTATCAATGGTCCCAATCTTAATTTTTTAGGTATAAGAGAAATTACACAATACGGCTCCACAAGTTTTGATGAGTTAAAAAATTTAGTAATTTCTGAAGCTAAAAAGTTAAAAATCAAAACTGATTTTTTTCAATCAAATGTTGAAGGCGAAATTGTAAATTACATACAAAATTTAGTTAATAATGAAAATACATGGATTGTGATTAACCCTGGTGCGTACACACATACAAGTATTGCAATAAGAGACGCTTTACAGACTTACTCGCAAAACAATGAAATAGTTGAAGTTCATATTTCAGATATAAATCAAAGAGAACAATTTAGAAAAATAAACTTAATTTCTGATATTTGTAATAAATCAATTATTGGAAGAGGTGTACAGGGATATGTTGAAGCACTGGAGTATATTAATGAACAGTAAAAAAATAATTGCTTACCAAGGTTCATCTGGCTCATATTCAGAAGAACTTTTAAAAAAAGAATATCCAGATTATCTATATCATCCAACTGAGACATTTACTGAATTAATTTCCTATGTAAAATCTGATTCTGGAATTGGGTTATTACCTGTTGAAAATTCAATTGCAGGTACTGTGAATGAAGCATACGAAGAGCTAATAGACAGTGGTTTAAAAATATTTGCTGAATATGTACATAGAATTAACCATAGTTTAATTGGCTTAGTTGGTTCAGATATATCAAATATTACCAATGTTATTTCTCACCCACAGGCATTACAGCAGTGCAGCAAGTTTATACAAAAGCATAAGTTCAGAATCACTCCAGTCTTTGATACAGCGGGAAGTGTATTTGAAATTTTAGAAAAAAATGAACTCTCTACAGCTGCAATCGCCGGTGAACATTTTGAAAGCGATGAAAGATTTTTGATTTTAGAAAAAAATATATCAAATCATGAAGAAAATTATACAAGATTCCTTTTAATTGGAAACATAGATTTAGATCAGAAACAAATGAAAAACAAGGTTTCATCAGTACTTATATCTGATGATAAGCCGGGTTCGTTATTGCAGTCTTTGAATATTTTTAGTGAAATGGATATAAATCTTACAAAACTTGAATCACGACCAATACTTGGAAGACCTTGGGAGTATAAATTTTATATAGATTATGAATTAGAAAACTTGGAAAAACAATCTCAGCTTGAGAAAAAAATAAGTAAAGTCTCTAAAGAATTCAAGTTATTGGGGCATTATCCAAAAGCTATTCAGTAACTTTCCATTGAATGCCTTGTTCAGAATCTTCTATTTGTAAACCAGATGATTCTAATATATCTCTTACTTGATCAGAAAGCTCATAGTTTTTTTCATTTCTTAACTTTGATCTAAGTAATATTAAATTTTCAACTAACATTTCAAAACGCTCATTATTTTTTTTATTAGACTCTATTTGAATTTCTAAATTAGCAATTTCTTTTAAAGTAGCTTTATCTGCAGAATTTACTTCAGTTGCCTTACTATCTATTTTTTCGACAGAGCTTTTTTTGTCAGAAATAAGAAGTTTTTGTAATGTACTCAAACTTTCTTCAGAATCTTTTTCAAAAACATGAGTTCCTTCATTGTTTAAAACAGTTACATTACCTAATCCAACAACTTTGAATGTTTCTTTTTTTCCAGAAATTATTAGCGCAGTATGTTCATCGATACCAAGAATGTTTGAGTAAGAGTTATCTAAAAGAGTTTTCATTCTATTTTCACCAACATAACTAAAGCTTGTATCATGATTTCCACCCTCTGCATTATTAAAGTGAGGAACTACAGTACAAGACAAATCATAAACATCTAAAATATTCAACCCTTTTTCCCAATAAGGGTCTTGGCCTACTTTATAAATTTCGTAGACAGGTAAGGTATACTCTCCGAGAGTAGAGGCCGCTGCACTTGCAAATAAACTGTTGCTGCCTTTTATAAGATGATTTTTTAAAGTTTGTTGAAATTCATTACCGTACCAAAGCTTGCTTGCATAGCTAGGGCTTCCAGGTCCAGCAAAAATAAATGAAGCATTTTCTAATAATTTAATTGATTTAAAGAATGATTTTGAATGCAATTCTTCAATTTTTCTGTAAGTAGCTAATTTCATATCAACGTTTAAACTAACTTTGTAAAAATCTATAATTTTTTCGACCAATTGGTCAGCATTTTCTTGAAATCCAAAGGGTGAATCAATCATAAAAATATCTGAAGAGTCATCTAGCCCATTGAGAAGTTCTCTATGTACACTAACTAAGTTAGGGCTTGTTTCACCGGACCCTAAGATAGCTAGTGAACCTGTAGCGTTTTTCATGAATCTATTATATATTTTTTTTGTACACAACTAAAGGTGTATAATTTAATCATGGCAAGTTTTTTAGCTTTAGTTCTTGAAAAATTTACAATTGAGATCATTCCAAAGCTTCCTATGTTTATAAGAACACCAATATATGTAAATATATTAAAACTTAGAAAAGTTCGTGATCGAATTAGGCTCGATGTAACGAAAAAAAATCCTACTTTTCAAGATCGCTTAAATTATGCTATTGATTCAAGAACAAATCTAAATAATTCAGGTGAAAGAATTTTATCTTTTAATGATGAAGTTCTAATGGAGGAACTAGAAGACTCTCCAGTAAAAATTTATAAATTTACTCCAAAAAATGCAGAGACTGGAAAGTATGGTGTTTATTTTCATGGAGGAGGTTATTTTGCAGGAAGTATTAAATCCCATAAAAATTTTGTTTCAATCGTTTCTCAAAAATCTAATTTAGTAACTTATTTTTTTGAATATAGGCTCAGTCCAGAACATAATTTTCCTGCTGCCCATGAAGATGCAAAGATAGCTATAGAATTTATTGACAACCTTCACAAAGACGAACAATCCATTTGGATGGGCGAGTCAGCTGGGGGAGGCCTAGCTACAGGTCTTGTGGTTGATGATGGGTTTGTATACAATCCTGACAATCTCATTTTGCTCTCACCTTGGCTTGATTTGTCAGATGGGTTTCAAGACAAAAGGTTTCTTAAAAACAGAGACGCAACAATAATTATTGAGGGAATGTTTGAGGTTGGAGAGTTTTATGCGGGAGAGTATGGCACAACTAACCCAATACTGTCACCAGTTTATGCAGATATTAATAATTTTCCAGATACTTTAATTCAAGTCTGTTCCGATGAATTACTTTACAACGATGCAATTGAATTTGTGAAAAAATTAAGAGATAAGAATACAAATGTACAACTTCAAACATGGGATAAGCTTTGGCATGCATGGCACTTTTTTCCAATTAAGGAAGCATTTGAGGCTATTGATAACATAGCTGAATATATTAAGTCCTCAGAATTTCACTCTTCTAAATGATGAAGGGCAAATCCAAAAGGTAATTCCAACCTGTTGTCTGACATAATTTTTTCGTTTTTAAGAATTTTATAAGTGTCATCATCTGCAGTAATTTTACCGTTGTTTAAAATTACACTTCTATTACAGATTTCCAACGCCATTGGTAAATCATGAGTAACAAGAATAATTGATACATCTAAATTTTTAAGTATATCTATTAGCTCTCTTCTAGATGCAGGATCTAAATTTGAACTAGGTTCATCTAAAACTAGTAGTTCAGGCTCTGAAGCCAGAACACTTGCTATTGCTACTTTTCTTTTTTGACCAAAGCTTAAATGGTGTGGTGGTTTGTCTTTAAACTGCAACATCTTAACTTGCTCGAGTGCATTGATTGAATTTTTCTCTACTAACTCATCACTGAATCCAAAATTTTTTGGTCCAAACATTACATCTTCTAAAACAGTTGGCATAAATAGTTGATCATCAGGATCCTGGAAAACCAAACCTACAGATTTTCTAATTTTTGAGATGTTTTCTTCCGAAAAATCTTTATTATTTAATGTAATTTGCCCGTTTAAATCACCTAGAATTCCGTTCAAGTGGAGAATGAGGGTGGTTTTTCCTGCTCCATTAGGGCCTAATACAGCAAGTCTTTCACCTTTTGATAAACTTAGATTTATATTTTCAAGAGCTTTAAATCCATCAGGATATTCAAAACTTAAGTTATCTACATTGAGATATTGCTGGTTCATAAAGCAAACCTATCTACAATACAAATTACAATTGAAAATACAGAAATTATAAGAATTAAATTAGATGAATTAAACTCTCGTGCCTCTAGCTCCAACGTTCCTTTAAAGCCTCTAGAGATCATAGAATTATAAACCCTTTCTCCTCTTTCATACCCTCTAATCAATAAGGCACCAGATGCAAAAGCAAGGGGTTTAAGTGTTTTTATTCCTTTTTCAGAATAACCTCTTGAGCGCATTGATATTTTTACTCTTTTTACCTCATCAATAAATACATCAATATATCTAATTGCAAAAGAAAATATAGAAATTAACAAAGGTGATACTTTAAGTTTCTGTAATCCATATATTATTTCGATATTAGACGTTGTCGCAGTAAGAACAATTGCCAATGTGACACAAAGAGTGATTTTTATCAGAATTGATATCATTTCATCAACTCCAGTCTTATAAATACTGAAATTGAAAAAACTTGTTAAGATTTCTCCATTCCCTTTACTCACAAATGGTAAAAACAAGGCAAACAATACAAATGGTATATCTATTGAAAGTCTTTTTAAATATGTCTTAAGTTGTAATTTTGAAACAATCAATAAACCCGCAACTATTACTGCTTGAAGTACAACCGAAACATTGTTTTCTAAACTCAAAAAGGCAATAGAGAGAATAATTGCAAAAAAGGAAAGTAATTTTATTTCGGGTTTGATTTTTACTAAATACGAGTCACTATGAGTTTCTAAATGATGAGAATGGGATGTTTCCATATTTGTATATCTTAATGCAAATTATTTGCAATAAAAGATTTATTTACATTTTTTGCAATACCCTGAGTATACGAAGTGATTTGTTATCTCTCTAAAATTTGTTTTACTAGTTATTAGATTATTTACTTTTTCAGATGTTTCTTTATCAAGATCTGAAATGTCTCCACAAGACTCACAAACAATATGTATATTTGAATGTACATCTTTTACAAAATATAGTCCTGAGCCATGTACCTGGTGGGAATGTTCAATAAGATTTATATTTTCTAAAAGTTCTAGAGTTCTATAAACAGTAGCTAAGTCAATATTTTTATCTTTTTTTAATGAAAGTTTATGTAGCTCTTCAACAGTAAAGTGCTTATGCCCAGATGTTTCAAGAATTTTGCAAACAACTTCTCTTGCATTAGTTATTCTTTTACCTCTTTTTCGTAATTCATTAACGAAATCCATATTCAAGTATATTATATGTCTGACAGGCAAAAATAATGAAAAAAAAGTTTCTTAGAATATTAAACAGATACAGTTTGCTATATCTTCCCACTGGATGGGTTATCGGACTTGCTATCATTTTTATTGCTTATGAACCAATAACTGTTCTTTATTTTCTTAGTTTATTTGTTTTGGGTATTTTTGGATTCCTTATTCTTTATACATCAAATAGGAACATGGTTGATGACTCTTATAACATTTCAGAACATCAATATTCAATCATTGAGTTTTACTCAGACTACTGACTAGGTTGCACTGCTTCAAAATTCATAGTTGATGAATTTAAAAAGAAAAATCCAGATGTTTATTTTGTTTCTATAAATGCAAGTAAGCAAAAAGATCATGAGTTTATTGATATATATAACTTAAACAACACTCCAACATATGTATTGATTAATAATCTAGGTGAAAAACTTGGAAGAAGAGTTGGTACATTTTATCCTAAGTATTTCGAAAATAAAATAGGTTAGGAAACTTTGTCTCCAAGCTCTGCTTTGTCAGATGGCTGAAGTAAAAGTACATCTCCACTTTCAGCGATTGATCCTAAAACTAAGCACTCACTCATAAATGGTCCTATTTGTTTATTTCCAAGGTTTATAACTGCTATACAAGGCTTTTCTTGAAGTTCATCTAATTTATAATTTGTTATTTGTGCACTGGTTTTTTTAGTACCTATTAAATCACCAAAATCAATTGTCAGTTTATATGCTGGTTTTTTAGCTTCTTCGAAAATTTCTGCCTTAATTATTTTCCCGACACGAATGTCTAATTCAAAAAAATTAGTTGATTTATCACTTTCCATATAACAAACATAATTACATACTTAATTCATGTCAAAATTATTAATTCTTAGCGCAGGAGTTAGTGAAGACTCAAATAATACTAAATTAGCAAAAAAGCTAAACAAATTTCTTGAGGAAAAGGCTGTGCCTAATGAAATTCATGAAAATCTTTATGAAAATATTCCATTTTTGCTAAATAATCAAAAAGATGTTCCAAAAAAAATATTGGAAATGAGAAAATCTCTTGAAAGCGCAGACAAGATTATTATTTTCAGCCCAGTTTACAATGGAGGGTTTTTGGCACATTTAAAAAATACTCTTGATTGGTTATCTCTTGCTTACGATGAAAATAGATATAATTCATTATTTAAAGATAAAACTGTAGGTGTCATTACATCAGTAAGAGGTGGTGGTGGAAATGCTCAAAATGCTTTTAAGATACTGAGTGCGCAATTAACGAATTATGGATTAAGAGTTTTTGAAGAATTTCATTTGATTACAAATAAGGAACACCAAAAAGATACCTCAATCGAAGAAAATCAAAAAGTTTTTGAAAATATTACAGATTATGTAAATAGATTTTTAGAATTTTAGTTTCTCATCAATTAAGTTATAAATTTTTGTTGTTAATTCTTCTACAGAAATTTCTTTGGTTTTATAAATTGGGTCTAATATCTCAATAGTTATTTCACCACTTCTCAACCAAACCTCTCCTTTCCTCATAAGATTATGTGCATTATGAGTAACTACAGGGACAATTGGTAGATCAAAATCTTTTGATATATAAGCAGCTCCTTTCTTAAAGGGGAGAAGATCTTTTTGGTTACTTCTTTTTCCTTCAGGGAAAATCATGATAGAGTTCTTGTTTTTAATTACTTTGGATATAGAGTCATTAATTTTTTCGAAATTTGCGCTGGCATTTTTTCTATCTATTCGGGGTAGTCCTAAAACTTTTAATACTCTTCCAAACACTGGTATCCTAAAAAGCTCAGTTTTTGTAAGAAACCTTATTGATACAGGTAAAGCGGTTATATGCGTAAAAATATCTAAAGTAGAGGGATGATTTGAAACTACAACATAGCTATTATTTAAATCTATTTTTTCTGCACCCTTAACAATAAGTTTTATACCTACAAATTTAAGCCCGACCCAACCAAAAAATTCATATAGCTTTGTTGCAATTAATTTCCCATAAGGCAAAAAAGAAGCAATGATAATTAGAATCATTATCGGAATTAATACAAATATCATAAAAATTGGGAATAGAAAAAATGTTCTGATGAAAATAGGAATTGTGACTTTAGTGTTCATATTTGTATTTTAAAAAAAGAATTGCCTTGATATCAAATAATTGAAATAAATATCATTAAAATTAGTAAAATGAAAAAATATTTTATTGTTTTATTTCTACTTTTTGCTTTTTGTGGTGATAATTCTGATGAAACACCTCAACCTGAAGCTATTAGTACCGATACAACAGAAGCAACAATTACTGCAGAAGAGGAATCTACAACTACTACTGAAATTGTACAATTAGATTCTTTTGAGGGTACAGTCTATGAAATTCTAAAGGACAAAAGCAAGGTGGGTTATTTAGCTCCAAAGCAATTTTTGAACTCTGGCCTTGAAACCGTAGAGGGTGTTACAAGTGAAATTATTGGAGAATTCACTCTTGAACTATCTGAATGCGACCGATCAGATTCTTGTCTGTACATAACAAATTTGTTGATTCGCGTTGATATCTCTACTCTAAAAAGTAATAACTCAATCAGGGATTCAGCAATTAAATCTCAGTGGCTTGAATCAAAATTATTTCCAGAGGCTGTATTTAAGATAGATGAATTGGTTATTCCAAATAAAAATTTTGATTCTAAAGTTGAAGATACAATAGTTGGTAAATTGTCAATTAGAGAAATAGAGTTAGACACACCGTTTTCTATTACAGCATCACTAGTGGGTGATGAAATACGTATTCAAGGATTCTCAGAAATCGACACTACTTGGTTTGGTTTTGATGCTCCAACAAAATTTAATGCATGGGAAGTTTTGAATCCAATAGGTTTGACAGTAGATTTGGTCGCAAAGCAAAAATAAATTGGTAAAAAATAAATTAGTTTATAAAAAATTAGATAGCTCTGTTGAAAACACAAAAAATAATTATGCTTCGGTAGCTGTTTTATTTTTTGATGAAGTTGAAATTCTATTTATAAAGCGATCAGAAAACATGCCTACACACAAGGGACATATAGCGTTTCCTGGTGGAAAAAAAGAAAAAAATGATACAAGTATTATTCATACCGCAGTACGTGAAGCCACCGAGGAATTATTGATATCTGATAATTTGATCACTCCATTTGGCTACATAGACTCCGTTGACACAGTAGAGTACAAATTTGAAGTTTACCCTATTCTCTGCCTGTTAGAAAACAAACCAAAAAAGTTCAACAAAGATGAAGTACAAAAAGTTTTATACGCATCAATTGATGATCTAAAGTTAGAAAAAAATTGGGTATACAGAGGTCTGTATCCAAATGATTGGATTTTTCATATTGATAACGAAATTTTATGGGGTGCAACGGCAAAAATGATTAGAAATATATTAAATCTCGATTTAGATTTTAATCAAGACTCCGAGCTTCATCCTTAACTGCTAAGTAAAGTGAAATAAATATAAAAAATAATGTTACAAAAAAGATATTATTAATTACTTCATCCAGAAAAACATAGCCAACATAAATTCCCACTATTGGCACAACATAATCAACTAGAGTTGTAAACGTAGCCGAGAGTCTTTTAATTGTATAAAAGAAAAGAGAGTAGTTAAAGATGTCTATAAAAACTAAGCCAGATAACCTTAGTGCCTGTGAACGATTTAAAATTTCAACTTCCCCTCCAAGAATAAAAAACAAAATTAAAGAAAAAGCTGTGCTTGCTATCCATTGAGCTAATAAATAAGTTTTCGCAGGAATGTATTGAGAGTCTTTTTTATTTGTAATATTGCTTAATGCAAGTCCCTGTACACCAATAAGTGCTAGTAATCCTCCAGTTACAAGATCTCCATCACTTGATAGACCAGTAGCTCCAGAGGCAAAAAGTAAAATTAGTCCACTAAGACCTATAAATACTGAAATAACTTTAAGTCGTGTAATCTTTTCTTCTTTATAAACAAGAAAAACCCAAAAGACTGTAAACATAGGAATTGTTGAAATAAAAATACTTTGAAGACCTGAAGAGATGCTTTTTAAAGCATAGATAAAAGTCCATCCGGGAATAGTAATTGCTAAAAACCCCGTTAAAGTTCCTTTCAAAAAGTACTCTTTATTGATTTCAGAAAAGAACTCTTTAGCACAATAAATAGTAAGTAAAAAAGTGACTAGCGATATTCTTGTAGTAACAACAAAAATTTCATTTACACCATCTACTAATAAACTTCTATTTAGCAAACCATGAAATCCAAATAAAATTCCAATTATTACTATATTTATTAAACCTGCATTTGCTGACAACTTATATTCGGATTTTATAAAAACTCTCCAATTTGATTTAGTTTATTAGAATAGCAGATATGAAAACAGTTTTTTCTGGTATACAACCAAGTGGCTTAGTGCATCTAGGCAATTTACTTGGTGCAATAAATAATTGGGTTAAGCTATCAAATGAAAACAGTAAAAATTACTTTTGTATTGTTGACCTACATTCATTAACAGGACTACCAAGTAAGAATGATCTTAAAAAAAGTATAAATGATACTTTAAAAGTACTTGTAGCTTCTGGAATTAATACTAAAACTTCGGTCATATACACACAAAGTAATCTCCAGGAACACGCCTATCTTTCTTGGATACTGTCTAATTTTTGCCAAGTAGGAGAGCTACAACGAATGACTCAGTTTAAGGAAAAAGCTTCTTCTTTTGGTACTCATTCAGGTTTACTGACATATCCTATCTTGATGGCCTCTGATATTTTAATACACAAAGCTAATGAAGTTCCCGTAGGAGATGATCAAACTCAACACCTTGAATTGACCAGAAATATAGCAGAGCGTTTTAATACAAATTATGGTGAAATATTTCCAATCCCTGAAAAAACAAGTGGAAAATCAGGTGCTCGTTTGATGTCTTTAAGACATCCAGAAAATAAAATGTCTAAAAGCTCTGATGATATAAATGGAACTATTTACTTTAATGACGAAAAAGACATCATATTAAAAAAATTTAAATCTTCAGTTACTGATTCTGAAAACATTGTTAAGTATGATCCTAAAAATAAACCAGGTATTAGTAATTTGATTGAAATTTATGCTGCAGTTAATGATAAAGAAATATCTGAAACAGAAAAAGAATTTGAAAATTCTCAATATGGAGAATTTAAAATAGCTGTTGCTGAAACAGTAATTGACTATCTTGACCCAATAAAAAAGAATTTTGATGACTTAACCAGTGATAATTTAGAGGATATTGTTGTATCAAATTTAAAATCAGCAAAAGATTCTGCTCGAAAAACAATTATTGAAGTTGAAGAAGCTTTAGGTATAAGTTGAAAATATTTCCATTCTTGCAAGTAGTGTCCTTTCTTTAATGTCGTCAGATCCTCAAATTCCTGAAGCTTGGAAAAATATTTTAAATGAAAGTCAGATTGAAGCTGTAACTACTATCAATGGACCCGTCTTAATTATGGCTGGAGCAGGATCTGGTAAAACAAGAGTATTAACACATAGATATGCTCATTTGGTTGAACAGCACAAAGTTGATATAGAGCAGATTTTAGCCATTACATTTACTAACAAAGCTGCTGAGGAAATGAAATTACGTATTGGTAATTTATTGAACTTAAAAATATCTCCTAAATGGATATCAACTTTTCATAGCTTGTGCGTAAAAATTCTTAGAATTCATGGTGATAAAATTGGTTATAGAAACAATTTTTCAATTTATGATCAATCAGATTCAAACAAAGTAGTAAGAAACTGTATGTCAGAAAATAATGTTGATTTGAAACAGTACTCACCAAAAAGATTTCAAGCTCATATTTCAAATTTAAAAAATAATATGATTTCACCAGGAGAAGCATTACAAAACGCAGAGTCATTTTTTGAGGTCAAAGTTGCAGAAATATATTCGAGCTATGAAAAGAAATTAATTTTGGCTAACTCCATGGATTTTGATGATTTGTTGATCAAAACTGTAGAACTTTTACAAACAAATGATCAAATACTACATTTTTGGTCAAATAAATTTCAATTTGTCATGGTAGATGAATATCAAGATACAAATTATGTTCAATATAAGCTTGTCGAGCTATTGAGTTCAAATAATCAAAATGTATGTGTTGTTGGTGATTCTGATCAAAGTATTTATGCTTTTAGAGGTGCGGATATAAGAAATATTATTGAGTTTGAAAAAGATTTTAAAAACGCCAAAATAATTCAACTCGATAAAAATTACAGATCTACAAAAAAAATATTAGATTTAGCAAACACAATTATTTCAAATAATCCAAGAAAAATTAAAAAAAATCTTTGGACTGATAATGAAGATGGTCTTGAAATAAGTTCTTTGAGATTTAGATCTGAAAAAGATGAATCCAGGTGGGTAGCTGAAGAAGTTAAGGAAATTATTAAAAATGATAAAGAAGCAGAAGTTGCAATTTTCTACAGAACAAATAGCCAATCGAGATTATTTGAAGAAGAATTAAGAAAATTGAATATAAATCACAAGCTAATTGGAAGCGTTAGGTTTTATGACAGAAAAGAGATAAAAGATATAATTTCTTATTTGAAATTTCTAGTAAATGAAAATGATGTAGTGTCTTTTGAAAGGATTGTCAATGTTCCAAAAAGAGGGATTGGTGAGTCAAGTGTCAAGAAGCTGCGAGATCATATCGACAAAAATGAAATGTCGATATTCGAATTGTTGCAAAACATTGAACAGGTTGAGAATATATCTCCAAGAATAAAAAATAAATTGATTGAATTCAAAAATTTAATTTTAGATTTAAAAACATTTTCATTAGAAGGACCATCAAAATCTATAGAAAAAATTATCGACTTAACTGGCTATAAAATGAATCTCATTAAAGAAGGAACAATGGAATCACAAATGAGACTTGAAAATATAGATGAGCTATTAAATTCTGCATATAATTTTGAAAATCTTTATGAAAATGAGATTGATGAACCCTATGCAAAGTTGAGAGATTATCTTGAATCCATTGCACTTTTTTCAGAAACTGATGAACTTAAAGATTCAGATAAAGTTTTATTAATGACTTTGCACAATGCCAAAGGTTTAGAGTTTCCTTACGTATTTATGACTGGAATGGAAGAAAATTTATTTCCACACGAGAGAAGCTCACAAGGTGATCAATCTGAAATTGAAGAAGAGAGAAGACTTTGTTATGTTGGTGTAACTAGAGCAGAAAAAAAGCTTTACTTATCCCATGCTTGGTCTAGAACTCTATGGGGTGGCACAACATACAATTTACCGAGTAGATTTTTAGATGAAGGATCAGAACATTTTGAAACTAAAGATTTTTCTCCAGAATTTCAAGAGTCAGATGAAAAAAATAATTCGTCATCAGTTGGACAAAAAATTCTTCATGAAAAATACGGAGAAGGGGTAATAAAGGAAGTTCAAGGAAATGAAATTACTGTTGAATTTTCAGACGATATAGGGACTAAATATTTGGACATTGAATGGGCTCCAATAAAATTTCTATAAACACGCAGCATAAATCTTATTTTTTTGTAATCTATATTCTTGTTATAACATTATGAATCTTTTTGAATACCAAGGTAAAAGACTTTATCAAGACTTTTCTATTCCAACACCCAAATCAATTTTTGTATCTAGCATATCTGAAATTACTGATAATCATGCACTAACATATCCCGTTGTAGTTAAGGCTCAAGTTCAAGTAGGAGGAAGAGGTAAAGCTGGAGGTATCAAAGTCGCAAAAGATTTTGATGAACTTATCAAATTTTCAGGTGAAATTTTAGGAATGGATATCAAAGGCCATATTGTAGAGAGTCTTTTATTAGAAGAGGCTTCAGATATATTAGAAGAGTATTATATTTCTTTCACACTTGATAGATCAGCAAAATCCTACTTAATGATGCTCAGTGCAAAAGGAGGTATGGATATTGAAGAAGTAGCAGAAAAGAATCCAGACGACTTAATAATGCTTCATATTTCTCCATCCAAAGGGTTAGATTCAGAAACAATCATTAAGTCAATAGAGGATGCAAAACTCAATGAAAGTTATAAAGCTGAATTAAGTGATGTTATTTCAAACCTATACAAATTATTTGTAGAAGGTGATTGTGATTTAGTTGAGGTTAATCCACTAGCAATTACAGACAATGGAGTTTCTGCTTTAGATTCAAAAGTCTCACTAGATATGAATGCTATTTATAGACACGAAAATTTTAAAGATTTCGAAAATGAAATACCTATTCCAGTTTCTGAGCAATTTGCCAAAGAAAAAAACCTTAATTTTATAAAGCTTGAGGGGAGTGTTGGAATTATTGGTAATGGTGCAGGATTAGTGATGTCTACGCTTGATGTTGTATCTGAACATGGTGGAATGGCAGCAAATTTTTTAGACATAGGTGGTGGCGCAAAAGCAGAGACTGTTACGGCAGCACTAGAAGTATTGGAATCAGAAGATAATGTTAAAAGTGTACTAATTAATATCTTTGGGGGAATTACAAGGTGCGACCTTGTAGCCAATGGCATAGTTGAAGCCACTAAAGGTAAAGAACTTAAATGGCCGATAATTGTAAGGCTTGATGGAACTAATTCAAAAGAAGGATTATCTATTTTGGAACAAAATACAAATGAAAAAATTACAATTTCTAGTTCTATGGATGAAGCAGCTAAGTTAGCAGTTGAAGGAGCAATCTAATGTCTATCTTTATTGATAATGAAACAAAAGTTGTAGTTCAAGGACTTACTGGAGAACAGGGAAAGTTTCATGCATTGAGAAATAGGGATTACGGTACAAAAGTTGTTGCGGGCACTAGACCTGGTAAGGGTGGAGAATCTGTAGAGGGAATTCCAATTTTCAATACAGTTGAAGAAGCTGTAGAAGCAACGGGAGCAAATACAGCTATGACATTTGTCCCACCACCATTTGCAAAAGATGCAGTTTTAGAAGCTGCGTATGCTGGGTGTGATTTAATAGTATGTATTACTGAAGGAATCCCTGCTAAAGATGAAGCAGAGATGTATGACCTATTAAAAGAAAAAACATCTTCAAGATTACTCGGTCCAAATTGCCCTGGGTTAATTTCTCCAGGTAAATCTAATGTTGGAATTATGCCTCATGAAATTACCATGGAAGGAAACGTAGGTGTTGTATCTAGATCTGGAACTTTAACTTATCAAGCAGTTCTTGAATTAACAAATTTAAACATAGGCCAATCAACTTGTATTGGTATTGGGGGAGACCCAGTTCCAGGAACATCTTTTATAGATGTACTTGATGCTTTTCAAAATGATTCACAGACAGAAGCTATTGTTATGATTGGTGAAATAGGTGGAAGTGCTGAAGAGGAAGCAGCAGAGTTTATTAAGAAGAATGTAACTAAACCTGTTGTTTCTTACATTGCTGGACTAACAGCTCCACCAGGGAAAAAAATGGGCCATGCAGGAGCAATTGTTTCTGGAAACAAAGGTACGGCTAGTGCTAAAATTGAAGCACTGACTGATGCTGGTGCAAATGTCGTTGAAAATCCAACAAGAATCGGTCAGGCCATTAAGGATGTTGTATGAATGAAAATTTAAACAGAAAAGATTTAGAATTAGCAATTCAGAAAACCAGAGATTCATTTGATACAGATAAACCTGTTATACCTTTTATTGAAGGAGATGGTATAGGCATAGATATTTGGCCTGCTTCACAGAGAGTTTTTGATGCTGCTGTTGAAAAAGCTTATTCAAACGAAAGAAAGATTGAATGGCAAGAAGTACTAGCTGGTCAAAAAGCATTTGATAATACAAGTGAATGGTTACCTGAAAAGACAATTGAAATGTTTGATGAATTTGGAATTGGCATTAAAGGACCTCTTACAACTCCAGTCGGAGGAGGAATTAGGTCAATCAACGTTGCAATTAGGCAAAAATTGGATTTATACGCCTGTTTGAGGCCACTTAGATGGTTTGAAGGGGTTGAGACACCAACAAAGAATCCAGGAAATGTAGATATCGCATTATTTCGTGAAAACACTGAAGATGTCTATTCAGGGAAAGAGTTAGAAATGAACTCAGATGATGTTGTTAAATTAAATAAATTTCTTAAAGAAGAATTCAATTGGGAAATTAGAAGTGATAGTGGAATTGGGATAAAACCAATTTCAAAAACTGCCTCTGAAAGACTAATTCGATCTGCACTAAATTATGCTGTAGAAAATAACAAAAAAAACCTGGCCATTGTTCATAAGGGAAACATTATGAAATTTACAGAAGGAGCATTTAGAGCCTGGGGATACGAATTAGTCAAAAATGAATTTTCTGATGTAGCTGTTTCATGGGATGATTGTAATGGTGATGCTGGAGATAAGATTTTAGTACAAGATGTTATTGCAGATGCCTTCTTGCAGCAAATATTAATTAAACCTCAGGAATTTGATGTTATAGCTACAACAAACTTAAACGGCGATTATGCATCAGATGCATTAGCTGCACAGATTGGTGGAATTGGTATTAGTCCTGGAGGAAACATTAATTATGAAAATGGTAAATCAGTTTTTGAAGCTACCCATGGAACAGCACCAAAACATGCTGGTCAAGACAAAGCAAATCCTGGTTCATTGATATTGTCTGGAGAGATGATGTTTAGATACATGGGGTGGAATGAAGCTTCAGATCTCATCATTAAAGCCATGGAGAAGTCAATTAGTGAAGGAAATGTGACGTACGATCTTGCTAGAGGTCGAAAAAATGCCACTACACTATCATCATCTAATTTTGCTGCAAGTCTTGTTGAAAACATAGAAAGTTTTTAATATGAAAAAAGTAACTGTAGTTGGCGCTGGAAAATACGGTTCTATGACTGCACTTAGAGTTGCGGAGTATGATCTTGTTGATTCAGTTGTGATGACGGACATTGTTGATGGCCTTCCACAAGGATTAGCGTTAGATATGAACCAATCAAGATATGTAGAAAATTTTTCTAGCAAAATAATTGGAACTAATGATTATGAAGATACTGCTGACAGCGATGTAGTTGTAATTACCGCCGGCTTACCAAGAAAACCAGGTATGACCAGAATGGATTTGCTTGAAGTTAATGCAAACATAGTCAGTGATGTTACAAAAAATATTCTAAATTATTCTAAATCACCAATCATTATTGTTGTTACAAATCCACTAGATCAAATGACAACTCTAGTTTCTCAAGTTTCTGGGTTACCTAAAAACAAAGTAATTGGACAAGCAGGAGTTTTAGACTCTTCTCGATTTGCATACTTTATTTCTGAAAAATTAAATGTAAACATGAATGAAATACAGGCATTAACACTTGGAAGTCATGGAGAAACAATGGTTCCAGTTCCGTCACAGTGCAGAGTTGCAGGAAAACCACTTAATGAACTACTTAGTAATGAAGAGATTTCAGAATTAGTTCAAAAGACTTCTGATGGTGGTGCTGAAATTGTTGGATTACTTAAAACTGGAAGTGCATATTTTGCACCTTCGTCTGCTGCAGCAACAATGGTTAAGTCAATAGTTTCAGATTCCAATGAAGTAATGCCTGCATGCTCTTGGGTGGATGGTGAATTTGGTATAAATGATGTATTTTTAGGAGTTCCAACAAAGCTTGGAGCAAATGGTGTTACTGAGGTAGTAGAAATTGACCTTGAAGAAAGTGAACTAAACGCCTTAAAAGGCGCTTCAGAGGCTGTTAAAGCAAAAGTACAAGAGCTTAATAGCATATTAAGTCAATAAATTCAGTCTTTTTTATAAAAAAGGCAATAAATTTGGGATTTTAAGACAAATCATTAAAAAAAACTATACTTATTGGTAAGGAGTTTTATAAAAACTCAAAAAAGAAAGGCTAAACAGCTATGAATAAAGATCAATTAGCAAGCGTTGTTGCAGCAGAAGTAGGGTTGTCACAATCAGATGCTAAAAAAGCTGTAGAAGCCGTGTTCGATGGCGTAACAAATGGTATGAAAAATGGCGATAAAGTAAGTATTGCTGGTTTTGGTACTTTTGAGTCAAGATACAGGGCTGCAAGACAAGGCAGGAATCCAGCAACAGGAGAAACAATCCAAATTGCTGCGAAGAATGCACCAGCTTTTAAAGCTGCAAAAGGATTAAAAGACGCTTTAAACTAAAGCAATTTAATCAAATTTGAAAAGACGACGAAAGTCGTCTTTTCTTTTTATGGAGCAAGAATACTTATATCCCCAGAAATCTTTACTTTTTCACTAAAAAGAAGATCTTCTGGATGTTTTTTTCCTTCAACAATTAATAATAAGGTTTCAGTAGAGATTTTAAATTTTAAAAATCTTTCATCTTCAATTGATGAATTTATTTGGACACAACTATCGAGGTTAAATGTTTTATTAATATCTGTAATTTCAAAATAAATGGAACTTAGATCAATATTTTTATCTGTCAGATTACTTTTGAATTGTTTAAGGATATCTTCAATCAATTGATGGTAAGGGTTTCTCTTTTAACATCTTCAATGGCTTTAGTAACCTGAATACCACGAGGACATGCAGAAGTACAATTAAATGCGGTTCTGCATCTAAATGCTCCATCTACATCTTTTAAAATTTCAAGTCTTTGTTTTGAAGCATTGTCTCGTGAATCAAACACAAATCTGTGTGCATTTACAATTGCCGCTGGTCCCACATATGTATCAGCAGTCCAGAAAACAGGGCAACTTGTTGTACAAGCTGCACACAAAATACATTTTGTGGTATCTTCAAACCTGTCTCGATCTTCAGGAGATTGCAGCCTTTCTCTCTCACCAGGCTCATCATCATTTACAAGATAAGGCATTACTTTTTTATAAGAATCAAAAAAAGAATCCATATTGACTACTAAATCTTTTATGACAGGTAGGCCCCTAATAGGTTCGATTTTAATTGGTGTACTAACTTCTTTAACAAGAACCTGACAAGCTAGCATGTTTTCCCCATTAACAACCATTGCATCGGATCCACAAACTCCGTGAGCACACGATCTTCTAAATGCTAAGCTTCCATCATCAAACCATTTAACTTTGTGAAGTAAATCTAATATTCTCTCATCAGGATCAGCTTCGAGGATATATTCTTCCCAGTGACCTTTTCTATCTGTCTCGGGGTTATATCTTAAAATGTTAACTTTGACATCCATTAGTATTTTCTTTCCTTAGGTTCATAGTTTCCAAGTTCAACATCTTTATATTCTAGCTTAACTGAATCTCCATTCTTAAATGCAAATGAGTGCTTAAGCCAATTTTTGTCATCCCTCTCTACATGATCGACCCTTGAATGTGCACCTCTACTTTCTTTTCTATGAAGTGCGCTAGCAACAGTTGTGTCTGACATGTCTAGTAAGTACTCAAGCTCAATTGCTTCTAAGAGCTCTGTATTAAAAACTTTACCTTTATCTGAAATAGTTACATTTTGATATCTATCACGAAGATCGGATAGTATATTTGTTTGTTTTTCTAAACTCTCTTCTGATCTAAATATTTTGGCGTTTTCTTCCATAGTGTCTTGTAACTCTTCTCGAATTTTTGGAACTGAAAATTCAAGGCTATGATCTTTTTCCATTAAGTTTTCAATTTTATTAGTTAAATCTTCTGCAGCATTATCAGAGAGTGTCATTGGTTTAGTTGATGAGACATAATCAACCATACTTTGACCTGCTCTCTTTCCAAAAACTACTATATCTAGGAGTGAATTAGTACCTAGTCTATTTGCTCCATGCACACTTACACACGCTGATTCTCCAGCGGAATAGACTCCTGGAAGGACTGTGCCGGTGGCATCGCTTAAAACTCTAGCGTTAACATCTGTTGGAATACCTCCCATAGCGTAATGTGCAGTTGGTTGCACCGGAATAGGTTCATTAATAGGCTCAATTTTTACGTACGTTCTTACAAAGTCAGTAATATCGGGCAGTTTTTGCTTGATGGTTTCAGCACCAAGGTGAGTTAAATCTAAATATACAAAATCATTATTTGGTCCAGCACCATTTCCTTCACTAATTTCTGTAGCGATTGCACGAGAAACCATATCCCTAGGTGCTAGGTCTTTGATTGATGGTGCATATCTCTCCATAAACCTTTCGCCATCTTTATTCCTTAAAATACCACCTTCTCCACGGGCAGCCTCAGACAACAATATTCCGAGTCTATATATTCCAGTAGGGTGGAATTGATAAAATTCCATATCTTCAAGAGGTATTCCTTTTTGATATAAAATTCCAGGACCGTCACCAGTGAGTGAATGAGCATTCGAGCTAACTTTGTAAATCTTCCCAAAACCTCCTGTTGCAAAAGTTACTGCTCTAGCTTCAAAAATATGTATATCACCTGTTGCAATTTCATAAGCAATGACACCTTTACAAACGCCGTCATCGATTTTTATATCCAGAACTTGAAACTCATCAAAAAAAGTAACACCCATTGACACACATTTTTGATACAAAGTTTGCAGAATCATATGACCGGTTCTGTCGGCAGCAT
>CACPPU010000010.1:0-19723 GCA_902635945.1 uncultured Candidatus Actinomarina sp.
ATGGCCTCTATATTTACTTCAATATTGTTTTCTGCATTCAAAATTAAAAAGCTATCTTTAAACTCTTCTGCAAGTTTTAAATATCCTTTACGCACTTTTTGAAAAAATTCTACTTTGTCGCTTCCAATCCTGTCTGCTACTTGTTGTCTTGAAAGTGAAACTTCTGGATCTATATCAAGAAGAACAACTCTTTCAGGCCAATTGGATTGTATTGAGATATCGTTTAATTGATATATTTTTTCATATCCAAGACCTCTTCCTTCTCCTTGATAAGCAACAGAAGAATACGCGCTTCTATCTGACAAAACCACAACCCCATTATTAAGTGATGGGAGAACTACTTCTTCAATCAACTGAGATCTTTGAGCACAAAACAATAGTGCTTCAGCCAGTGGGTTTACTTGATAGTCGTGACTTAATAATAATTCTCTAATACCCTCTCCTACGGATGTCCCACCAGGTTCTCTTACGATTGTATGTTCTTTGTTTTGAGAGTTTAAGATATCTGAAAGATTTTCAATAATGCTGGTTTTACCAGATCCATCAATTCCTTCAAAGGCTATGTAATTAGAATTCATAATGGCTCATCCTCATTGCTCTCAAGGTTTAATCTTAACTTGTTAAAATTTGAATTTTCAAACCCAAATTCTCTTATAATTTTTTTATATCCTCTTATAAAAGTCATGAGTCCAGAAAATAATATAAAGCAGGAACTTAATCTAAGTACCAATAAAACTCCATCTACCTCAAAGTAGTTATTTGCAAAGCTTGCAACAAAACCAGAAATGAAAACTGAAACCAACAGAGATAATCTCCCAATTGTATAAAAATTACCAAAAACTCTACCTCGAAGATTTTCAGAAGTTGTGCTTTGCAAATAACTTATTGTTAGTAAATAAACAGAGCCTGAACCAATTCCAGAAATAAATATAAAAAATAAAATAGTAGAAAACTCATAAGAGTTGAAGGCAAACAGTAATGAAAGGCCTGTGATAATCATACTGGTGCCTATAAAAAAAGATACTCTATTAAAAGTGGTTACAAAATAACTCAAAATTACCATTGTGAACACAATCCCAAAACCAAATGAAGCAATCATGAAACCAAATGAGCTCTGAGTAAATTTGAGAGATTGTGTAAGGTATGAGCTCCCCAAAACAAATAATGCCCCGGCTCCAATAAGACTGAGAGATATAGATGTTGTTACAGTTCTGAGTTCTTTATTCTTAAAAAAATAATTTATTCCTTCTTTTAAGTCAGAAATAGCATTGTTTTGAGTTGTGGTTCCAACGCTTTTAGAACTGGTTTTTAAGGAAAATAATAAAATAGTTGATATTAAAAATGTTAATGAATCTACAAGAAATACAACTGAACCACTCCAACCATTTCCATATGAAACTATTGATTCTATAAACTTTGCATCAGAAAAAAATCCAAATAGTAAAGATGCCAAAGGAAGAGATGCATAGGTTCCAACAACAAATAATGAATTTGCTTTAACTAAGTAATCATTTTCTACTAACTCTGGAACAATTGCCTCTCTTGAAGGTTGTCTGATTAATGAAAAGATTTCAGCAATAAAGTTTATTAGAAATAGTTGAAAAAGAGTTGTGGTAAAAAATAATCCTAAAACAACAACCATCCTTACTAAATCACTAATAATCATTACATTTTTTTTATTAAATCTATCCGCTAATAGACCAGCAAATGAAGACATGAATGCTGGAATTATTCTTGCTACAACAGGTACTACAGCAGTTAGTTCAGAATTTCCATCAGTTGCACCCAAATAACTAGCAAGTGCTACAGATGCAAAAAGCGTTGCCCAGTCACCAAAGCTAGAGAGGGTGCCTGACCACCACAAAATAGAAAAGGGTGATCTTGAAAATATTTTTACTGATTTCATTTCTTTTATTTAATCCTAATAATATTTAAAAATACTTTTTTTCTTAAATACTGTACATATGAACAAAATAGTGTTATCAATAAGAACATGTCAAAGCCTTTAGTAATTGTTGAGTCACCAACAAAAGTTAAAACTATATCGAAAATTTTAGGCCCTGACTATATTGTTAAGTCAAGCGTGGGCCACATACGAGATCTTCCTAGAAATACAAAATCTATACCTTCTAAATTTGATAGTAAGAAAATTTTATGGGGGGCAGTTAAACCTGGGAATTTTGAGAACATATATGTCATACCTGAAGACAGAAAAAAAATAGTGAGTGAACTAAAAGAAATAGCTGATACAGCTCCAGAAGTTTACTTAGCAACTGACGATGATAGAGAGGGTGAAGCAATTGCTTATCATTTAAAAGAAGCACTTGAAATTAAAGGGGAGCCCAAAAGAATTAAATTTAATGAAATAACTGAATCAGCAGTGACAAAAGCTATGAGTAATCCTGACACAATTGATGTAGGTAAGTTTAAATCTTATGAAGCCAGGAGAACCCTAGACAGAATGATTGGCTATGAAATTTCTCCGAAAGTTAGAGATTTAGGTGGTGCTTTTATATCCACAGGTAGAGTTCAAGGACCAGCAATAAGGCTGATTGTTGAGAGAGAAGAGGAAAGATTAAAATTTGTTAAATCTTTATATTTTGAAATAAGAGCAAATTGTGGAAGCAATAAAGTTAATTTTGATGCTAATTTAAAAAAAGTTGGTGAAAAAAGAATTGCAACATCAGCTGACTTTAACGATAAAGGTGAAAAAACAAATAAAGATAAGAAGTATCTTGATAAAAATGATGCTGTGAAAATAGTAGAGATATTAACTAATTCGATTGCAAAAATTTCAAATATAAAAGAATCATCAAGAAGCGGGAAGCCACCGAAACCTTTTAAAACTACAAGTTTGCAAACTTCTGCGAGAAGCAACTTAGGCTTTCAACCTAAAAAAACAATGGGCATTGCTCAAAGACTTTATCAAGAGGGATTAATTACATATATGAGGACAGACTCTATAAGGCTCTCTGATAATGCAATTAAAGCTTCCCGCGATTATATTTCTGAAAATTTTTCAAGCAAACATCTTCCGCCTCAAGCAAATTTATATGGTGATACAAAAAATGCCCAAGCAGCTCATGAGGCAATAAGACCCTCTGGAGATAAATTTATCACACCTGAAGAATTGCTATCAACTCATAAAGAAGATAGCGATGAATACAAGTTATATAAATTAATTTTTAATACCACAGTAGCCTCACAAATGACTGACGCTCAGGGAATAACTAAAACAATTGAAATAGAAGTTACAGATCCTGAATATTCTTCTCTGACACTTAGCATCTCTGGAACCACATGGACATTTGGTGGTTATAGAGATTTAATAAAAGATGCTACTGAAAAGTCTCAAGAGTTACCTGACTTAAAAGAAAATGATGAGGTATCTATTGTTTCTGCTAAAAAAGAAGAAAAATTTACAAATCCACCAAATAGATATTCATCTACTTCACTAATTAACAAACTAGAAGAGCTTGGAATAGGAAGACCTTCAACCTACGTCTCCATTATTGAAAGTATTACATCTGTTTTTATAAATGCTGAATCTAGTTTAAAACCTAGAATTTTAGCAATGGCTTTAATTAATAATTTCATGAAACCACACTTTAATCAATATATCGATTATGAATTTTCAAAATCTATGGAAGATGATCTTGATAAAATCTTAGAAAGTAGTGATCCAGAAAAATCTAAAATTGAATTTTTAGAAAACTCATTTAATACAATTAATAATCATGTTGAACATTATGGTGTACAAGACCCCCTTTTACTTACTACTGTAAATCTTCCATTTGAATCTAGATATGTAGTTAAAACTGGAAGAATACAAGGTAAGATTCCATACCCTTATCTATTAAGAGACGACGATTTTAAGGTTGGTCTTCCTCCAGAAATTACACTTGAGGAAATAGAAAATGAATATATCAAAGAATTAGAAAGTCATCAAGAAGAGAGTCTGAAAAAAGAGCGGATAGTTTCCAAATGTAATCTTTGTTCTGCTTCGATATTCATAAAACTAGGACCTAATGGAGGTTTTTATATTCAGCATGGAGAAAAGCAAAAAGGTGTTAGACAAGAAAAATGTGAATTCAAAAACCTTATCGGTCCAATATTTGAAGGAGAAGATCCTGATACTTTAACTGAGGAACAATGTATCGAAAGATTTTCATTATCTGCAAAAAATCCGAGAAAAGTAGTTGAAGTTGGTGATTGGACTTATTCTTCTGCCGTGGGGCCCTATGGTGGGTATGCAATGAAACAAAAAAATAGAACCGTCTTCGATAATGATGATTTGCAGGCTTTGTCGAAAGATGAACTTAGAGAGTTGCTAGATGATGAAAAAAATAAAGTTATTTCAAATTATTTAGGTGGAGAAATTCTTAAAATTCCAAAAAGTGCAACTAAAAATAAAATCATTGAAATGATAAACAATCACTATTTGTTAGATGAAAAGTATATCAAGAAACTATCTAAAGAACATTTGGTTGGTTTAGCTAAGTCTCTTGATATTGTTTTTTATAGAGGAAGATTTAGAATGAAGCCAGAAGATGCTACAAAAGATAATCTTGTCAATAAAATTCTCATCGAGAAAAAAAATAAACCCCTAGAAAATCCTCGGGATGCTTTAACTATTGAAAAAGAGGCAATAATGTCACTGTTTGGAGATAGCTTAGAAGTCTAAATTTCGGAAGTAAACTTATTTATAGTTTTTTCCCAGGAAAAATTTTCTTCAACAAAAACTTTTGACTGCTTACCAAATTGTTCTATTTCTTTAGGGTTATCATTGAAATACTTTACGCCATCATATATATCTTGTCTAGAACCGACAATGAAACCGGTTTTTCCTGGAATAATAGTTTCAAAAGCTCCACCAGAACTGCCGACTAAAATAGGCAAACCAAAACTACCTGCCTCTAAATAAACAAGACCCAAGCCTTCAAATTCTTTTCCAAAAAATCTAGATTTGGCTGGCATTACGAATATATCAAGTTCCTTATAAAAGTTTGATAATGAATGTTCTTCTTTATCGCTAAAAAACTCAATATTAGGTGATGAAACTTGGCTCAATCTTTTTAAATATTTCTCTAGCTTTCCATACCCAAAGATCTTTAGGTCAACATTAACTCCGTCCATCTTTAATTCATGCAAAGCATCTATTACCCAATCAATTTTTTTTCTGGATACAAACCTGCTGGCAACTCCAACTGTAAGGTTATCTTTTGTAGAATAATCTTTTGTGTACTCGTTTGGTTCTACTCCAGCTCCTATTAAAACTATTTCCGTTTCGGAAATATCTTCTAGTTTTCTTGCAGTAAAGAAACTAACAGTAAATATTTTTTCTAGCGCATTAAAACTTCTTCTCAATATTTTTTTTAATACAGGAATTGAATTGATTATATTAAATTCAGCGCCGTGAACAATCATGTATTGTTTTTTCCCTAGTTGTTCAAGTTGATTAACTAATAAAAATTGTGGGTTGCTTGAAGCATGTAAGATAAGTTCTATATTTTTTTGATTAACAATATCGTTTATTTCACGTACGAATCTGTTTCCAGCGAAGATAAAACTATATTTAGATTTGATTACATTATCACCTTCAGCCCAATTAGGTGCATATATAAAGGTCTCAAAATCTAAATTTTTAGTAAAAGATTCAATATATGTAGAAATACCACCTTTTTTTGGTGAGTAATCATTTGTTATAACTAATGTTTTCATATCCTATTTTTCCTACATTATAAGACCAAAGAAAATATTTGTTATCTTTAGGTACCAAACAAGAAACTCCAAGATTATTTGGAATTGTGAAAGCTGATGCTGCTTTTGAATCCGGAGATTTAATTAAATTTGTAATTGCTGATTTAATAGTTCCTCCATGGCTTGCCATTAATAACTTTTTCTTTTCAAGATCGCTTATGAGATTTTCAACTCTTTTTCCCGCTTCATGTATTGACTCTCCATCAATGCCATATTTAGTTTTATGATTTAAAAATAATGCTTCTATAAAGTTTTCTTGATACTTGTTTAGTATCTCAGAAGTCGTTAAGCCTTCCCACTGGCCCAGATTCATCTCGGTTAACTCGTCAGAAATTTCAATGTTGTTTTCGGTGATTAAGGAAAGAGTTTGGTTTGCTCTTTTGTATGGAGAGGAAATATAAAGATCATAATTTTTAAATAAACCCTTTAAACGACTCGCCTCTTTTATTCCCGTTTCATTCAAAGGGTTGTCTATATGACCTTGCCAAATGCCTTCTAAATTTGAATCAGTCTGCCCATGTCTGATAAATGTTATTGCATTATCTTTAGATTTAGCTGGAAAATCTATATTCTCTTTGCTCAAATGAATTGAATCATTAAATTTATTTACTTGTGTAACTGTTTCTCTTTTCACAATTGTTGAAATTGAAGTATTTGTAATATCTCCTATTGGAAAAGGATATGTGTTAAACCCTAATGTCAAACCTATGGCAGTGCCTATAAAAAATCCGTGTGTAACAACAACAGTTTCTGAATCTTCTTCAGTCTGATTAAAAATGTATTCTAACTCGTTCCTAACTCTGTCTTTAAATTCTTTTACAGACTCACCATTAGGAAATTGAAAAGAGTCATTTTGGAGAGATTGAAAAATTTCAAGATTTGTAGTGTAGGTATCTTTCACAGACATTCCTGTAAAGTCGCCGACATTAATCTCTCTAAGATTATCTCTAAGAACTTGAGAACTAGTCAAAAATGAGGCTGTTTGAGACGCTCTTTTTAAATCAGAAGAGTAAACTTTCGTGACTCTGTTGCTTATCCTTTCAGATAATAATTTAGCTTGTTCTAACCCTTTTTTATTTAAAGGTGTGTCAGTGTGTCCTTGCCAAACTTTTTGTGCATTCTGCTCAGTTTCACCATGTCTTATGAAGTGAACTGTTTTCAATTAATTTAAAAAGCAGATGCAAATATAAGGCTTACAATTGTCATAACTTTGATGACAATATTCATTGCTGGACCAGATGTATCCTTAAATGGATCACCTATCGTATCTCCAATTACAGCAGCCTTATGTTCTTCTGAACCTTTGCCTGCTCCTCCACCAGCTTCGATATACTTCTTTGCATTGTCCCAAGCTCCGCCTGAGTTAGCCATAAAAATAGCTAATAAGAAGCCTGTAACCAGTGCTCCAGCTAAAAATCCGCCTAATGCCTCTTTGTTCCAAAATCCAATAGCAAGTGGTAGGACAATAGCTAAACCACCAGGTAAAAGCATTTCCTTCAAAGCTGCAGTGGTGGCAATATCAACACATTTTTCATACTCTGGCGTTACACCTTCTTTACCTTCCCTTAATCCAGGAATTTCTCTAAATTGTCTTCTTACTTCTTCAATCATTTTGAAAGCTGCTCTACCAACAGCATTAATTGTCATGGCTGCAAAAAGAAATGGAAACATTCCACCTAAAAACAGTCCAGCGGTAACTTCAACTTGAGTAATATCTAGTTCCGTAAGTCCAGCGCTTTGAACAAATGCTGAGAACAACGCAAGAGCGGTTACTGCTGCTGAACCGATTGCAAAACCTTTGGCAATTGCTGCAGTAGTGTTTCCTAGTGAATCTAATTCATCTGTTGCTTTTCTAACTTCAGGATCTAGGTGAGCCATTTCAGCAATACCGCCAGCGTTATCTGCTATTGGGCCATATGCATCAACAGCAACTGTAATTCCCAATGTTGCTAAAACGCCAATTGCTGCAACTGCTACACCATATATTCCTCCAGCTTCTCCCAAAGCCCATGCACCAGATGTATAAGCTCCCCCAACACCTGCTACGACTACAACAACAGAAAATGCTGCAGACCTCATTCCTTCAGAAATCCCTGACAAAACTACAGTTGCTGGCCCAGTTTTAGCTTGATCAGCAATATTTTTTACAATTGAATAATGATCTGATGTAAACCACTCAGATATTTGTCCAACAGTTATTCCAACTAATAGTCCGATAATGACAGAAATAAATAAACCTATTGGGTTTTCTGAATAATCTGAAAACATCGCATTCGATAAAAAGTAAACGCCAATAGCAGTTAGACCTGCTGCAGAATATGTTCCTCTGTGTAATGCCTGAGCAAGCTTTCCTTCCTTGGGGACTACTAAAAATGAGGAAACAATTGATGCTAGCATGCCGATTGTGCCGACAGCTAGTGGAAAGAAAAGTAATGATGGTAGCACGTCTGTGCTGCTGAAAACTATTGCAGCATATGCTAGTGGAGCTACTAGGGATCCAACATAGCTCTCAAAAAGGTCTGCTCCCATTCCTGCAACGTCGCCAACATTGTCACCAACATTATCTGCAATTGTTGCTGGGTTTCTTGGATCATCTTCTGGAATTCCAGCCTCAACTTTACCAACTAAGTCAGCACCCACGTCAGCAGCTTTTGTGTAAATTCCACCACCAACTCTAGCAAAAAGGGCTATTGAAGAGCCGCCAAGTCCAATCGCAGCAAGAATATCATAGCCATTTTCAAGATCCATAATGTCTATGAATACCCAGTAACCTAAAGCTACTCCTAATAAACCAAGTCCCGCAACTGAAAACCCCATAACAGCACCGCCTCTAAACGCTACTGGTAATGCTTTTAAGGTGCCGCCATCTCTTGCGGCTTCTGTAGTCCTGCCGTTTGCAGCAGTTGCAATCCTCATACCAATAAAACCGGCAAGAGAAGAAAATAAAGCTCCTCCAACAAATGCTAGAGATCCCCACGGATATCCCCATTCAGTTAATGTGGAAATTAATACTGCTAAAACAACAACAAAAATACTCACCCATGAGTATTGACGTTTTAAAAATGCCATAGATCCTTTTCTAATTGCATCGGATAAACTTTGAACTTTATTATCTGTAACTTCTATTGATAAAATTCTATTTGCAAAATATGCAGCAAGCGCAAGTCCTAAAAGTGCTGCAATAACTGAGCCCTGGTAATTTAATAACATTTATTTTCCCCTTTTTTGAACAAATTAATAATAATAAAATTTAACAATTTTGTAGTAAAAATTATTCTACAACTGGAGTCTCAAACCTTTCATCATCATCTCTTTCTGATAATGGTACCTTTTGCAGAATTCTATTCAATAATATAGGTGCAATTACTGTTGTAACTATAACCATCCAAATAATAATTGAAATAATATCACCTGTAATTATGTCTGATAGTGTAGTTGTAGCAACAGCTACAAATATCAGCCCAACCTCTCCTCTTGGAGACATTCCAATTCCAATTAAAGAAGTATTTAATCCTTTGCCCATAGCTCCTAGAGCTGAAACATATTTACCAACTAACGCTAAAAGACTGACCAGCATTCCATATAAAAATACATCAAGTGAAGCTAAAGTTTGAATGTTTACTTCCGAACCAATATATACAAAAAATATTGGAACAAGTAAAAAGTTTAGAGGCTTCATCTCATCTCTAATTCTATGAGTCATGCCTGATTCTCCAGCAACTACCCCCCCTGCAAATGCTCCTACAATAGGATGAAGTCCTACAAAGTGGGCTGCTGCACCAAGCAACATTGCAAATATAAAACTACCAGTTACAAACGTTCCAGGTGATGGAATTTTTACAAAGAAGTTAAATATTGGTTTTGAAAGTTTTCTTCCAACAATTACAACTGCAACTAAAAAACCGATTGCCTTTGCACTGATTATCCCAAGATCAACTATTGAGAAATCTCCTGAACTTCCTAAAACTCCTGCAACAACAGTAAGGATTAATAAACCTAAAATATCATCTACAACTGCTGCTCCGATAATTGTTTTTGCTTCTCTTGATTTTAAAGCGCCCAAATCTCCAAACACTCTAGCGGTAATACCTACAGAGGTTGCGGTCATTGCCGCACCTACGAATAAAGCTATTCCGAACTGATCTTCTCCTCCTAAATTGAGTGCATAGATTGAGCCAAAGCCCAAAGCAAACGGTGCTACAACACCTATCAATGCTACAAGAAGAGAAGTTGAGCCTAATTCAATAAACTCGTCCAAATTAGTTTCTAATCCTACTTCAAACAGCAAAAGAACTACACCAATCTCAGCTAAAGTAGACACAACATCTCCAGATTCAAAATGTGGAAGAAGGCCTAGTCCGTAATAACCAATAATGATTCCGATGACTAACTCTCCTATTACTGCAGGTTGATTAATTCTTCTCATTAATTCTGCACCGAACTTAGCGGCTACTAATATAATTGCTATTTCTAAAAACTTTTCAATAATTGTTTCCATGATGTTTTATTCTAAATGAGCATAGATTAAATGATAAGAAAATAGAAATATGAAAAAAGAATCAAATAAAAACTTTAACTTGTTATTGACTGCATCAACTTTTAGTAATCTTGCAGACGGAATAGCAGGATTTGCTTATCCATGGTTGTTTTCGCTTTTAACAAGAGATCCTATTTTAATTTCAATTGTCTCTGTATTAGTTAACTTACCTCGTTTGATTTTTGTTTTGTATGCGGGAGTAATTGCAGATAAATTTAACCGTCAGAAAATTTTAATTTTTACTAGGTTGGGTCAAGTTTTTTTAACTTCAATATTTATAGTTCTTATTTATTTGAATTTAGATAACATACCAAAAGAAGTACAGTTTAACGAGCCTCAATTTGAATCAAAATTTTTAATAATATCAGCTGCATATTTACTGGCATTCATGTTTGGGTTGCTAGAGGTAACAAGAGATAATGCTGCTCAAGCATTTCTTCCACAAATAGTGTCTAAAGATAATCTACCTAAAGCAAATGGAAGATTATTTGGAATTGAAATTGTAACTAATAACTTTCTTGGAACGCCTGTCGGTGGTTTTTTAATTGGCTTGAGTTTAATAACACCTTTCATATTCGACACTCTATTAATGTTGGTATCTGTTTTTTTCATAACGGGAATAAAGGGTAAATTTGAAAGGGTTGAAAATATTAATAAAGATCAAAAGACATCAGAAATGATTAAAGAAGGGGTGGAGTGGCTTAAAAATAATACATTATTAAAAAGGTTGGCTATTTACACCGGAATTGCAAATTTTTTTGGTTCAATGCAATTCCCAATAATGATTCTTTTCGCACAAGAATTAATTGGCTTGAATGCTATCCAATACTCTTTTCTTGCATATGGTGCAGCTATTGGTGGCTTAGTTGGAAGTCAGGTAGCAAACAAAATAAATGCTAGATTGGAAGAATCTAAAACTCTGTTAATTTCTGTTGCTTTATTTGGGATTGGAATGTTTGCACCTTATTTAACTACAAATCCTTTTGTTGTCGCCGGGTCATTTGGCCTTAGTAGCTTTGGAAGTGTTTTGTGGAATGTTCAAGCAGTTTCAATAAGACAAGCATTAATTCCAGACAATTTATTAGGAAGAGTTAATAGCGTTTACCGTCTTTTAGCGCTTGGGTTAAATCCAATTGGTGCAATTTTTGGTGGTACAATTGTTAAAATTCTTGATAATTCATTTTCAAGAGAGTTTGCTTTAAGATTCCCCTTTTTATTAGGTGGTATTTTTATGCTTATTCTTTTTTTAAGTGCTCCTAGGTTATTGTCTCAAAAATTAATCAATGAAACAAAAAATAACACTATAGATTAAATTAAAAAAAAATTATATAATTTGTAACTGATATGGGAAAAACATTATTTGAAAAGATATGGGATAAGCATTTAATTGCTTCAATCGATGAAAGTACTAATTTAATATTTGTAGATTTACACCTTGTACATGAGGTAACTTCCCCACAAGCTTTTGATAGCTTAAGACTTTCTGATAGAAAGGTTAAACATCCTGAATTGACATTAGCAACAGTTGACCATGGTGTTCCAACCTCGAATAGGTTATTAGGAATTAAAGATCCTCTTTCAAAAATTCAGATAGAAGCTCTAGAAAATAATTGCAAAGAGTTTGGAGTAACATTATTTGGTATAAATGATCCGCGCCAAGGTATTGTCCATGTAATAGGTCCTGAACAGGGAATAACACAACCTGGGATGACTATTGTCTGCGGAGATAGCCATACTGCAACTCATGGGGCTTTCGGTGCGTTAGCTTTTGGTATAGGCACTTCAGAAGTTGAACATGTACTTGCTACTCAAACATTGGCGATGGAAAAACCAAAAACAATGAAAGTTGAAGTTGTAGGAGATGTATCAGATGGGGTGGGCCCAAAAGATATTATTTTAGGGATAATTAGAAAAATTGGTACTGGTGGTGGAGCAGGGCATGTCATTGAATATGTAGGTGACGTTATTAAAAAAATGAGCATGGAAAACAGAATGACAATCTGCAATATGTCTATCGAAGGTGGGGCTAGAGCAGGAATGATTGCACCAGATGAAGTAACTTTTAATTATTTAAAAGATAAAAACTATGCACCTAAAGGTAGTGACTGGGAAGATGCAGTCAATGAATGGAGCGATTTATATTCCGATGAAGATGCATCTTTTGACAAAATTGTAACTATAAATGCAAATGAACTAGAGCCTTCAATTTCTTGGGGGACAAATCCTTCACAAGTTATTTTTGTAAATGACAAAATTCCACATCCAGATGATTTTAAAGAAGAATCTGAAAAAGAGGCTGCATCCAGAGCATTAGAGTATATGGACCTAGAACCAGGTGTGAAAATTAGTGAAATAGAGTTAGATAGAGTCTTTATTGGAAGCTGTACCAACGGACGCATTGAAGATTTGAGAGAGGCAGCTGCTGTAGTAAAAGGTAAAAAAGTAGCTGAAACTATCGGCGCAATGATTGTTCCTGGTTCAACACTTGTTAAAAAACAAGCAGAAGAAGAAGGCTTAGACAAAATCTTTATTGAAGCAGGTTTTGATTGGAGAGAAGCCGGTTGTTCCATGTGCTTAGGAATGAATCCGGATATTTTAAGTCCTGGAGAAAGATGTGCTTCTACTTCCAACAGAAACTATGAAGGAAGACAAGGTGCTGGAGGTAGAACTCATTTAGTAAGTCCTAAAATGGCTGCTGCTGCTGCTTTACACGGAAAATTTGTCGATATTAGGAGCCTGTAATTGAAAAAATTAAACACTATAAATTCAACTATGCTTCCACTTAATATGTCTAATGTTGACACTGATCAAATAATGCCTAAACAATTTCTTAAGCGTGTTGAACGCTCAGGTTATGGTGAGTTCTTATTTTATGATTGGAAGAAAGAGCCTGATTTTCCTCTAAACAATGAAGCATATCAAGGGTCAAAAGTTTTAGTTGCTGGAGATAATTTTGGAACTGGATCTTCTAGGGAGCATGCACCTTGGGGCCTACAAGATTGGGGGTTCGATGCCATAATTTCAACTAAATTTGCAGATATTTTTAGATTAAATTCAATCAATATTGGTCTTGTGCCTATAGAGACAAGTCAAGAAAATATAGATGCGCTTTTTGCAAAAATTGAAGTTAATCCAAAAACTAAAATCGAAATCTCCATAGAAAATAAAACAGTTCAATGTGAGGAAATAACATTTTCATTTAATTTAGATGATTTTTCTCAAAAACGAATCCTTGAAGGTTTAGACAAAATTGATATTACATTGGGCTACACAGATCAAATAGAAAGCTTCAGTAAATCTAGAAAAAATTGGATGCCTAAACTAGTTTAGACAAAGTTAAACTTAAGCTGTCTGCGACCTCTTCTGACAACAAAAGTCCATTGTGTATTTGTAGTGACGGTCTTAAGCTTTCGTTATTTTTGTACTCATCAAACCAATTTTCAACTAAAAGATAATCAACATATTTTTGTAAATTTGTAGATAACTCAATAGAAGAGGTTCTAGGAACTGCGCCTGGTAAGTTTGCAATTGCAGAAACTATCACACCACTTCTTATTTCAAAAGGTTCACTATGAGTATTAGGCTTTACGCCTTCAACACAACCACCTTGATCAATAGCAACATCTACTATGACTGAACCCTTTTCCATCGAATTAATGTCTTCTTCTGTAATTACAATTGGAGGCTTTCTTCCAGGTAACAAAACTGCACCAACAACTAAATCAGCAGACCTAATAGCCTTTGTGGCTGACTCACTTCCACTGACTAAAGTAGTGATATTTTCTCCATATTGATTCTTTAAATCATTTAAAATATCTTCAGTTATGTCAATCGCAGTAACAGATGCACCAATCTGAATAGACTTATGAATTGAGCTTCTGCCAACTTCACCACAACCAATGACAGTAACTTTTGAATTTTTTTCACCAGATATTGATGAAAGAAGTAGTCCTTTTCCTTTTGAAGAATATTCTAAAAATTGCATACCTTTCTGGATCGCTAGATTCCCAGCAATTTTTGACATAGGAATTAGAAGCGGATACTCTTTCCCACTCATAATCATTTCAGTAGCAATACCTGTTAATTTTTTTTCTAATAGTATTTTTGTAAGCGAAAGATTTGATGCAAGATGAAGATAACCAAATAATACATGGTCAGAATTTAAGAGTTCAAACTCTTCAGGTTGAGGTTCTTTGACTTTACAAATAATTTGTGCAGTTCCATAAAGTTCTTCTGCTGAAGACACAATTTTTGCTCCAGCTTGTTTATAGTCTTCATCAGTAAAACCAGAGCCAACTCCGGCTTGGGTTTCAACAAAAATATCTGCTAAACCAGTAAATTGAGTTATGTGTTCGGGAATTAAAGCAACTCTACCTTCGTCCTGTTTAACTTCTTTTGGTATACCTAACTTTTTAATCATTTGATGGAACTGTTTCTTGTAGGTGCTTATCAAGATACTTCATAAAAGGAGTGCCACCCGTTCCAACAATATTTGAGTTTGAATTATTTGTTAGAGACTGTTCATAAATATATACTCTTGCATATTCCAAATGCTTATCTCTAAAAGTATGGACTTCATTTATTATTTCATTTATGATCATCCTAGATTTTTCATCTATGCTTAGATTTTCTCTTTTGTTTTTTGACCATTCATCAAGACCATTGAGTAATTCTCTATGCTCTTTAGGCATATACAATCTCATCTCATCCAAGTATTCTTTCAGTGGATCATTGGAATGCGTGACGCCGAGAAGAGCATCGAGTGCGGGAACAATTGAACTTTGTGCTCCTGTTTCACCTCTGAAAAGTTGAGGTTCTCCATTGTAATCTTCAACACCCTCATAAATTACACCCTCTGGCGTAGCAGGGTTATTTTTCCAACCAAAGATGTATGGTCTCACCCGATTGTAGTAAATAAATGGGTCGCATTTTTCAGGCATACGATTCATAATTGAGTTGATTTTTTTAATACTCTCTAAAGATTTTTCTAATAATGATTTGTCCAAGTTTTCATCAAGAAAATATGATTTTAGATTTGAAAGTAGAACTTTTGCTTCATACTCAATAGCAACATGAATCATAATAAACCAATCTTCATCTACTCCTCCCAGGAAATTTTGCATGATTACTATATTCTCTAGATCAAAAGGCTTTGTATCATCTAGCATTTTCCAATTATTTAAGGCGTATGATGCATAGGAAAGAATTGGTGGTCTTTCTAATTTTTCAGATATAGCAAACCATGTTGTAGCAAGCTCTTTAGGGATTGTATTTTCAACATGTTTTTTTCCCCACATATATGCGTGACCTACGTAGGAATACAGTAGCATCGCTCTTTCCAATTCACTGTTATTTAGATTGCTGATATCTTTTTCTTGACCTAATTGTTGTACTCTTTCGACAATTTGTTCATTCGCAAGTACTTTTGGAAGTTCGATTGCAAGGTTTTCAATATCATCAAAGCTCGCTGGTAGCTTTTCACATATTTGGTTTGGTATAAAACCACTATCTAATATTTCTTGATGCATTTCCCCCCTCAAGATCCGCAGAATTATAGCTTCTACATTACAATGGTAAACTATTCTTGGTTAAGATGGGAAGTAAATTTTTTGTAATACTTGGAAGTCAGCTATTTAATCCAAAAATTCTAAAAAAAAATGGCTGTAATGAAGTGTTTATGGCTGAAGACTTTGGTCTTTGTACATATTTTAAACATCATAAACTAAAGCTTTATTTGTTTCTTGCTGGTATGCGTGAATACAGAGATGAACTGGAAAATGAATCTATATCTGTAAATTACTTTGAACTTTCAAGTCGTAAAAAAGGAGAAAGTTATGTCGACTCTCTAATTAAATTCCTAAAAAAGAAAAATTTATCTGAAATCAATATATTTGAAATAGAAGATAAAGGTTTTGAAGAAGAGTTTCTTAAAGCATTAAAAGCTGCCAATGTAACAGTAAATATTTTCCAATCACCAATGTTTATATTTGAAAGAAATGAATTTGTTTCTATGGCAAAAGGAAAGAAAGTTTATAGAATGTCTTCTTTTTATCAAAAAGCTAGGAAAAATTTAGATATTTTAATGGATGAAAATGGAAAGCCAGTCGGTGGAAAATGGTCATTTGACGAAGATAATAGAAAAAAAATACCAAAAAATGTAGAACCACCTGAAATGATTGTTTTTAAAAAATCAAAATATGATGAAGAAATTAAAAAACTTATTATTAACAATTTTGATGATCATCCAGGTGATTTAGAAAATACTTGGTTTCCTGTAAACAGGGCTGGAGCCGAAAAACAGCTTGATAATTTTCTTAAAGTTCGTTTTGAAAACTTTGGAATTTACGAAGACGCAATGCTGGAAGAGAAGAATTTTCTTTTTCACAGCTGCATAAGCCCCTTTTTAAATATAGGTCTTTTAACGCCTGATAAGGTTATAAAAAAAACTTTACAATATGCTGAAAAAAATAATGTGCCTATGAACTCAGTAGAGGGGTTTGTTAGGCAAATAATTGGTTGGAGAGAATTTATTAGGGGAATCTATCATGAAGAAGGTGCTTTACAATCAAAAAGTAATTACTGGAAGCATTCAAAAAAACTAACTTCATCATGGTACGACGGAACAACTGGCATTGATCCGCTTGATGACTGTATAAAAACTACCCTCAAAGATGGTTACATACACCACATTCCACGGTTAATGGTTATAAGTAATATTATGAATTTATGTGGAGTAGATCCTAAAGAAATCTATAAATGGTTTATGGAAATGTATATAGACTCTTCAGATTGGGTTATGGTTCCGAATGTTTTCGGGATGGCTACATATGCTGATGGAGGAATGATGTCTACAAAACCATATACATGTGGTTCAAACTATATTCTGAAAATGAGTAATTACAAAAAAGGTGATTGGTGTGACACTCTTGATGGTTTGTATTGGAAATTTACAGAAAAGAATAGAAAGTTTTATGAAAATAATCCAAGACTTGCGCTGCTAACAAGATCGCTTGATCGTCTCAATCCAGAAAGAAAAAATCACATTTTTAAAAAAGCTGAAGATTTTATAAAGCAAAATACTATCTAAATATTTTTTTATTTATTTAAATAATTACGAAATAAAATTGGTTCATCTGTAATGACACCATCGCATCCAATTTCTAAACAAGTCTTAAAATTTTCTATTGAATTTACAGTCCATACATGTAGTTGAAGATTATTTAATTTACAAAAATCCACTAGTTTTTTTGAATAAACTTGTATCCCCCTCCACTTAAATGGGGCTTGGAGAGCTTGAACCTTAAAATTTCTTTTTTGTAAAGGTAAAAATCGTGCAATAGCATTTTCTCGAAAAGTTCCGGAGGTTAATATTTCTCCCTTACTTACATTTAAAAACTCGTCTAATCTTTTCGGGCTAAATGAAGAAACTAATACTCTTTCTTTTGCATTTAGTGAGTTTATTATTTCTACAACCTTTTTTGCCATTCCCGTTTGCTTTAGATCAAGATTAAATTTTAACTTTTCACTCATTTTTAAGGCATCAACTAACCTAACAAAATTAGTAGTTTTATCTTTTTGTTGACTTTTTTCATAAAACTTATATCCAGCATTAATTTTAGAAATTTCACTCCAATTAAAGTCTTGTACTTTTCCAGATACATTTGTCGTTCTGTCAAAAGTTTCATCATGATGAAGAAATATTTCACCATCTTTAGACATACGTAAGTCAGTTTCAAAATGCGAAAATCCTTCTTTAATTGCTAGCTCAAGACCATGAAGTGTATTCTCAGGTACTATATTTGACCCTCCACGATGAGGAATAATCAGTGGTTTATCACCATCAAAATATGATTTATTATCCAGAAACTCCACCTGTAAAATTAAAGTTTTTTAAATGTATGGCTGGTACTTTTAACATGCCTTCTCCAAATTCTGAATCTGCATATCTAGACCTATCCCCAATAGATAAAACATTTCCAGGTGCAAGTGAAGCCATAAAGCTTTGTGTAAATCTTAATCTACCAATAGGTTTAACTATCTTTCCATTTTCAATCAAAAAAGATCCATTTCTATTTAACCCAGTTACAACTTGGGTGATTGGATCTAAAACCCTGCAGTACCAAAACTCATTTATGTAAATACCCTTTTTAACACTTTTTATCATTTCTTCTTGTGAAACATTGCCCTCCGAAAGTTTAATATTTGTACCTATTCCGCCAAAATTTTCTCCCCAACCAAACAATTCATGAAAAGTATTTTCAGCACTTAATTCCTTAGCAGTTCGCCGAGTATGAAAGTAAGATTTTGAAACTCCATCTTTAACAACTTCTAAGTTTTTTTTCTTTGATCCGGACGCATCAATCTTAAACCCAATTGATTCATTATCTTCAGGAGTGTCAAAAATGTTTATTTGGCTATCAAACTGGTTTTCATCAATGTTTATTGGACTCATACCATCAATTTTGCTTTTTGCATTAAAACCATAAACTCCAAGAAAAACCAATATAGTGCTAACCGCTTCGTGACCAAGAATTACTTCATAGTTTCCCGGTTCTATGTCCTCTGGGTTCTCACTGTCCTTTGCTAGTTTTGCTGCTTCACTACCAGCACGTTCAGCTTCTATGTCTGATAATGTTATTCCTCCCCTGTGAGAAGACCCAGCTGATGATTCTGTTCTAAATATTCCATCAATAAATGCGCTGTTAGATGAATCAGAAGAATTTAACCCATTAGTGTTCCATACAAAGTAATTATTTATATAGCTAGAACAGTATCCTGCTGCGTTCATTTGTTTTCCCTCAGAAACAAATTCTCGAACCTTATTAGCTCTTTCCTCGGGTGATGATTCAACCAGCTTGGATAGACCATTGTAGGATTGGGTGGCATCAGGAAGGCCAGCCCAACCTTTGTCTATTGGACTTTTACTTAAAGAGTCCATAGCTTTAGAAACAAATTCCTTTGGATTTTTTAATGCTGTTAAATTAGTTGACATAGTTACAGTTTTAGAATCATTGTGTAATGTCAAAAATACGTCAGCAGATTCTTCATCCACATTTTGATGAATTTGAGAATTAGCAAACCTAGTTAATGCACTTTTTGAGTGCATCATTTTTAATTCACATTCTGTATCAGAAGGAATATTTTTTTCAATATCTTGAAGTAGGTCTTCCCAAATTTTCATCCACGAACTCCAATACGCGTATTTTTAAATCTTGCTGGAGAAGCTGGGTGTCCAGTATGTCCAATTTGGCTTGGTTGTCCTTTGCCACAGTTTGGAGTTCCCCAAAATACCCATTCTTCCTCACCTGACAACATATCCATATTTCCCCAAAACTCAGGTGTAATTCCCGTATAGGTTGGGTTCTTTACCATATCAATTATTTTTCCATTTTTAACTAACCAACCAACTTCACATCCAAATTGAAA
>CACPPU010000011.1:0-8330 GCA_902635945.1 uncultured Candidatus Actinomarina sp.
GCATGCCAATTCCAATTGTCTTCTTCTACATTTGCTAAAGCAGCACTCATACCACCTTGAGCAGCACCAGTATGAGATCTTGTAGGATAAAGTTTTGTAATTACTGCGAGTTTCATGTGAGGAGCCGCTTCAATCGCTGCTCTTAAACCTGCTCCACCAGCTCCAACAATTACACCATCAAACGAATGCTTTATAACTTTCATACTTCCCTCACAAATGCTACCAATACGTAAGTTCCTAATACAAAAAATGCAGTTGATGTGAAGTACAAACCGTAAAGAGCAAGTTGCCTGAATGTTTTGTTTGCAATATTGTCGTGCATCACAATTCTAAGCCCATTGGTTCCGTGAAGAATACTAAGTGTTAATAAAAGCCAATCAAAGGTTCTCCAGTAGGGTGTGTCCCATCTAGCTGCAACAAATTCGTAATCTAGGTTCAATGTGTCATTAAAGACATGCATTATAAACATATGCCCAGCAGCTAAAAGAACTAGAAATAAACCACTTATTCTCATAAAAAACCAAGCATATAGTTCAAAATTACTTCCACCAATAGGTGGAGTTCTTCTTCCCCAGTCAGTCCTCTTTACCGACTTCACTTTGTTTTCCAATCTGGTAATGGCCTTACCATGCAGTCAACCACAGTTGTTCCAGCAGAACTTTTTTCTAAACAGAGTTCAAAATAAGAATCTATCATTTTGTATGTTGTAGGAACAAATATTGCAATAAATACAACCATCGCTGTTATGTTTAGTGCTTTTTGGTAATCAGACCCTTTGCTCCAAAGATCAACAGCAATAATTCTTAAGCCGTTGATTGCATGAGCTAAGACAGCAGCCATTAGGCCAACTTCTCCAATTCTAAAATAAAAGTTTTTGTATATTGCCTCAGCTCCTTCGTATATTTCGGGTCCAGCCAAGATAAGTGCTGTAGATATAATGTGAAGCAAAAGATAACCAAATAATGCAACTCCTGTAATCCTGTGGAAGAGGTATAACCACATACCGGTCCTTCCTTTATAAACAGAACCAGTAGACACAATGTTTTGATTTTGCATTATTTAATTATCCTATATTCCCAAAATAACTAATAATTATTTAGACAAAACACCTCTTGACAATCGGATATTGATGTAATAAATTACACTTATGTAATTTACTGTAAGGAGCAGGGGTGGAGTTAAAAATAATAGATGAACTAATTGGCGGAATGCCTTCTTGGACTGAAGAAGCAAATTGTAAAGGGGCAGACGCAGATCTATTTTTCCCCGAAAGAGGAGCATCCACAAGAAAAGCAAAAGCAATATGCAGAGCTTGTACAGTACAAGATGAATGCCTTGAATATGCAGTTGAACAGTCAGAAAAGTTCGGTATTTGGGGAGGCCTTTCAGAAAGAGAAAGAAGACGTATTAAAAGACAGCGTGCAGCTGAATTTGACGTCAGAGATGTAGGTTAAATACCAAAACTTTCTGAATATTCGCTGAAATCTCTTTCAACACCTATTTCATCGCTTTTAATTATTTCTGTGATTATGTTTTCTTCGTTTGTAATAAATGTATATCTTAAAGATATTCCTGCACCATCATGAAAACATCCAAATTTTTTAGCTGCTTCACCATGTGGCCAGAAATCAGATAAAATAGGAAACTCAATATTGTAATGTTCAGCCCAAGCTCTATTTGTAGGGCTCGCTCCTACTGTTACGAGCACTGTATTTGTATCTTCTTTCATAAAAGATTCTTGATAATCTCTTAATTCACAAATTTCTTTATCGCAAACACTGCTAAATGGGAATGGCATAAAGACAAACATTGTTTTTTGACCCAAGAAGTCTTTGTCGCTGTATTTGGTTTTATCGTGGTTGTATAACTCAAATTCAGGTATCTGATCTCCGATATTTAATGACATATGTAATATCCTTTCTTAATAAATCAATATTAGCGAATTTAAATTTAAATAGGAGGTAAAGAAGTTCTAGCTGCCCAAGAAATTGGGTCTTCAATTTCTGATGAAGAAGGAATAAGATCGATATTTGACAATATGTCTAAAGTTGAATATTGACTTTCACTTTCGACTAGGTAAATTATGAAATCTTCTGATTTATCGTCATATTTTGAGATCTTGTTCTCGAAATCGCTTACAGTATCGTTTGTTCCTACTAGATCTAAATCTGTGACTAAATCTATAACGCTTGGATCGATGTAATTTAAAAAATCTTTAGTAGTACTTTTGATCACTTGTCTATAAAAACTTAATGGCGCAAAAATTGAATCGAATATTGAATCAAAATTGATGTTGTTTAATTCCGGCATATTTGAAAACATTTCTTCTGGATTTGAAAAATTTTCTGGATCTAAATCAGGTTTCATTTCACCTAAGCTTTCAATTAAGCTCTCGTTACTCTTTTGCATTTGTTCAAGAATGAATAAAAAAGGTGCATTAAATTTTCCCAAAGAAAGCGCTATAAATTCTAGAGCCATTAAAGCCATAGTGGCCTCTTTATCATCAACTTCAAATTTAGTAATTCTAGATTCAAAATTTAATTTGTTAATTGCAAGACTCTTACTTCTTGGCAGAACAACTCCAAAATGACTAAGCCCCCAGGTATTCTTACTAAGGAAACCAGAAATATTTCCAAGCTGCATACCAATTAAAGATGATTGTGCTCCAGCTAAATTAAATGGACTTGAGTTTGCTAAATTTAAATTACTAAAATCAAAATGTTTTACAGAATCTAAAAACCAATTTCCATATTCTTTAGAATTTAGTATTTGCAAATTTTCAATATCTTCATAAGGAATATCTAAAGACTGATTGTTTAATTGGATTGCTCGAAATATCTCTTCATAATTCATCTCACTATTAGAAAACAGAAAACTCTCTTCAGCTTCTTTATTGATATGATTATTAATTTGAGATGCTAGGTTCCAATTAACATCACCATCGTCATTGTTAAATAAATTAAATAGTTGAGAAAAAATATCGTCAGACATCTGATGGGCGAAGATCCAACTCAAAAACAAGTGTTATTGTTTGTGAGTTTCTTAATATTTCAATTTCTACTGTATCACCAGCTCTTTTTTGCCTTAAAACTGTAATTAGACCGTCTAATGTTTTTACATTTACTCCATTAATTTTTTTAATAATATCACCAGCTAATGCACCAGCTTTTCCAATCGCAAAGACTTCATTTCCTGGACCATAGAGTTCTTGTATTATGACTCCAGAGAAAACTCTTGCTCCATCTTCCGCTGTGTCAAAATGCTGCGCACCTAAAATTCCAAGAAAAGCATGTAAGATTCGTCCCTCTTTGAGTAAATCATCAGCTATCCCTAGTGCTAAATTGACTGGAACTGCGAATCCTAAACCTTCTGCACCAACATCAGCAGTAGCGATAGCAGTAGTTATACCAATTAATTCTCCATTACTGTTTATTAATGCACCACCACTCGATCCTCTTGTGATAGGAGCGTCAGTCTGAATCAAGCCAAATAAGGTAACTCCTGAATTCATAGCTTCACCACCAACGTCCAGTCTTCTCTCTAATGCAGAAACAACACCAGTTGTTACTGTAGGCGCAGCGCCGAGAGTTAATGGATGGCCGATAGCAACTGCAAGGTCACCAACCTTTAGCGCTTCACTATTACCTATTGATATCGGAACTAAATTTGACGCAGAGATTTTTAGTAATCCTATATCTGTGAGCCTATCAGATCCAATAATCTCACTTTCATACATCCTTCCATCTTCAAACACAACCCTTACTTGAGTTGAGTTATCAATAACATGGTGATTAGTCATTATTAATCCATCGGCAGAAATTACAACCCCTGAGCCACCACCATTTGGTAAAAATTCACCATCTTCAGACATATTTCCTACTTGTACTTGTACTATGGTTTTTGTAGCCAACTCAGCAATTGACACAATCTCTGTTGAATCTACTCTAGGCATTACGAGTTCTTTTTCAGTAACAGTTTCAGTAATTGTTACTGGTTCTGGAATGACGATCTCTTCTTCATCAAATAATCCAAACAAAAATAAAAATGATAAAACTATTCCACTTGAAATTAATGAAGCTCCAAAAACGATATTTATAGAACTCTTTTTCTTGTCAGATTTCTTTTCAATTAAGTCAGAGATGTATTTCTCTTGCTCAAATAATTCTTGTTGTGAATAATTGTCTTCATTCATAAGCTCCATAATAAATAAGCAATAGATGTAACCAATATTTGTGGGAAATATTTTTAAACAGGTTTCATATAATTTTTTATTTAATTTTGTATTGGTTGAAAATTTTTTTTCTTGTACTTAAAGTAATTAGGTAAATGTTATCTGTTCAAAACCTTGAGGTTGTATATCAAGATGTAATCCTTGTTCTTAGAGGTGTATCTTTCGAAATACCTAAAGGTAAAATCGTTTCTTTATTAGGCAGTAATGGTTCAGGCAAAACTACAGTTATTCGTTCAATCACAGGTTTACTTGATATTCAAAACGGAGACATAACAAAAGGCAGCATTACCGTAGATGGGGAAGATATTACTAATTTGAATCCATCAAAAATTGTTGAAAAAGGGATTGCCCAAGTTCTTGAAGGAAGAAGAATTTTTTCTGAGTTAACGGTTATAGAGAATTTAAGACTAGGTGGACACACCAATAGTAAAGACGTTCCTCAAAATATTGATAGAGTATTAGATTTATTTCCTATTTTAAAAGAAAGATCAAAAGGAGAAGCTGGCTATTTATCTGGTGGAGAACAACAAATGTTAGCAATTGGCCGTGCGTTAATGTCAGAGCCCAATTATTTATTACTTGACGAACCTAGCCTTGGATTAGCGCCAAAACTAGTTGATCAAATTGCTGAGCTGATTACAGAAATCAACTCTCAAGGAGTTACAGTATTACTTGTAGAACAAAATGCAAACATGGCACTGAATGTTTCAAGCCATGGTTATATTATGGAGACAGGAAATATAGTTATGGATAACCCAAGTGATGTACTTTTAAAAGATGAAGATGTTCGAGAATTTTACTTAGGTTTAAATCCAGAGGGTACAAAAAGAAAATCTTTTAAAGATGTAAAGCATTACAAAAGAAAAAAAAGGTGGCTTTCATGAAATCTCTGAATTTTAACAACGTGACTTTGAAGTTTGGTGGAATAACAGCATTAAATGATGTCAGTTTCGAGGTCAAACCAAAAACATTATATGCGATTATTGGTCCAAATGGAGCAGGAAAGACTTCTATCTTCAATTGTATTAGTGGTATTTACAGACCCACAGAAGGGTCAGTGAATTACGGAGAGAACAATATCAATGATTTGAGACCAGACCAAGTTGCCAATCTAGGTATAGCTAGAACTTTTCAAAACATTGAACTTTTCGAAAACATGACTGTCCTTGATAACATTCTTATAGGTGCTCATAGACATTTAGAGTATGGTGCTATTTCAAGTTTATTTTTCAATAAGAAAGCAAGAAAAAACGAATTAGAAGCTAGAGAGATAGCTGAGGAAATCATTGACTTCTTAGAAATAGAACAATTTAGATATTCTTATATTTTATCTTTACCATATGGTGTCCAAAAAAGAGTTGAAATAGGACGAGCATTAGCTTTAAATCCAGATGTACTTTTACTCGATGAACCAGCAGCAGGTATGAATAATGAGGAGACTGAAGATATAGCAAGATTTATTATTGATATTCACGAAGAAATGGAAAAGACAGTTATTTTAGTCGACCATGACATGAATATGGTTATGGATATTGCAGAAGAAGTTATGGTTTTAAATTTTGGTGAAAAATTAGCAGAAGGTACACCTACAGAAATTGTTAAGGATCCAAAAGTAATAGAAGCATATTTAGGAGTAAGTTAATTATGGCAATGACTATGAATGAAATTTATGAAGAAATTCTAAGAGATGGTGGAGTGACACCATCAAAAAAAATTAAAGATACTTCAGTAAGGTTTCCAAATAAAATTGCCATGAGATATAAGGAATTTGGTGTATGGCAAGAGACTACGTATGAAGATTTTTGGAAAAAATCAAACTATCTATCTATGGGACTTAAATTTTTTGGAATCCAAAAAGGAGACTCTGTAGCAATTCATTCTGAAAATAGACCAGAGTGGTTTATAGCTGATATTGGCATACAGTCAATTGGTGCTGTAAGTGTTGGTCTTTATCCTACAAACCCATCTTCAGAAGTAGAATATCTTCTTTCTCACTCTGAATCTAAAATTTTATTTGCAGAAGATCAAGAACAGGTTGATAAAGCACTGGAGGTAATTGATCAACTTCCAAAACTTGAAAAGATTATATATTTTGAAGATAGAGGACTTTATAGTTATGACCATCCTAAATTAATGAGATTTGATGAATTTCTTGATTTAGGAAAATCTGAATATGAATCATTTCCTGAGTATGTTGATCAACAATTAGAAAACATAGAAGATGATGATGTTGCGTTTTTAGTTTACACTTCTGGAACAACTGGAAAGCCTAAAGGTTCTATGATTACACATGGAAACATAGCTTGGGTAGCAACTCAAATTCCAAACTTTTCACTTGTTGAAAACGTAAAATCAAAAGAACCGCAATTTTTATCGTACTTACCACTGTGCCACATATTTGGACGACTTATAGATTTGTTAGTTGCTTCTCACACAATGGCAACTATAAATTTTGCAGAGTCGATTGATACTGTTCAATCTGATTTGGTTGAAATTCAACCAACCATTTTTCCTGCAGTGCCAAGAATTTTAGAAAGAATGCATTCAGGAGCAATGGTAAGGATGAAAGACGCAACTTTTCTAAAACGTCAACTATTTAAGATTTCAATGTTTTTAGGAAACATTGCTGCTGAGAGAAAACTAAATAAAAGTTTTAATGATCCAATAGCAAAAATATTATTAGGAATAGGGTGGGTATTGTCCTTTAGAACACTAAAGAAAAAATTAGGATTAAGCAAAGCAGAAACAGCTATTTCTGGAGCTGCACCCATCGCACCAGAAATATTAAAATTCTTCTTAGCTTTGGGAGTTCCTATATTTGAAGGGTATGGGATGACTGAGAACTGCGGTTTTGCAACCGGAAATAATGAGAAAAAAATAAAATTAGGCACAGTTGGAGTTCCAAATCATGGAATGGAAGTAAAGCTTGCTGAAGACGGTGAGGTCTTAACAAGAGGTGGCGCTGTTTTTAAAGGATACTTTAAGAATGAAGAAGCTACCAAAGAAGTTATTGACGAACAAGGATGGCTCCACACCGGTGATGTGGGTATATTTGAAGGAGAATTTTTAAAGATAGTAGATAGAAAAAAAGACATCATTATTACAAGTGGTGGAAAAAATGTTTCTCCTCAAGAAATTGAAAACAAGATAAAAATTTCTCCTTTTATAAAAGATGCAATTGTAATTGGCGACAAGAGAAAATTTCTTTCAGCCCTAATTGCTATAGAGTTTGATACCGTTTCTAATTGGGCATTAAGAAAAAATATTCCTCATACCACCTACAGAGATCTCTCAGAAAAGAAAGAAGTTAAAGACTTAGTCTGGAAAGAAATTATCAAAGCAAATGAACAGACATCAACTCTTGAAATTAGAAAATTCAAGATGATACCTAAAGAATTAGATCATGAAGATGGAGAGTTAACTGCTACTCAAAAAATAAAGAGAAATGTTTTAATAGAACAGTTTAGTGAGTTGATAGAGGAGATGTATTCTTGACAATCTTTTTACAGGCAACAGTTGAGGGGCTTTCTCTTGCAGCTATATATTCACTTGTTGCAATAGGGTTTGTATTAATTTATAAGTCTATGGATGTACTGAGTTTTGCACAACCAGCACTTGCAGTAGTTGGTGCTGGAATAATAAGTTCACTAGCTGTGGATAGAGGTTTACCATTTATACCTGCATTATTATTAGCAATAATTCTTACTGGAGTTTTAAGTTTAATAATTGAGAGAACATTCTTGAGACCAATGGTTGGTGAGCCCGTGTTTTCAGTAGCAGTACTAACAATTGGAATTGATATACTTTTAAGAACTTTTTTAGATAGCTGGATTGGTATTAGCCCCAGATACTTGGGTGATCCATTTCCTACTTATGGAACATTAGGATCTGTAAATGTGGGTGGTATAAACCTGAAATATTTAGAAATTGCAGCTTTAGTTACAGCTATAGTCCTAATAACCGTATTGTCTATTTTTTTCAAAAGATCTAAATATGGAGTAGCTATGAGAGCAACATCTTTTGATCAAGAAGCTGCACTAGCTCAGGGAATTAACGTAGGTAGAATTTTTGGTTTAGTTTGGTTTATTGCAGGAATATT
>CACPPU010000012.1:0-5589 GCA_902635945.1 uncultured Candidatus Actinomarina sp.
TGTACTAGAATTTGAGAACACTGACATTGTGAGAAATAAAATAGTGTCTAAAATTTTAGAAATTTTCCCAGACAAATAATGAATAAATACATAATACATTTAATAAAGATTTTTTATATTTTGATATTTTCTTCTGCTGTATGGTTTATATCTTTTACAATTTTTCCTGAAAACCAGGTTATTAAATTAGAGATAGGGGAGGAATCACCAACCAGCTTTTCTGCACCAAGATATTTAAGTGTTGTTGATGAAAATGCTACAAAATCACTTAGAGATAAAGCTATAAGCAATGTTCCTCCCGTATATTCTTTAGATTCTTCAATAACTACAGATGTTATTGATGGAATTACAGAGATGTTTTTAACTGTAATTAAATCAAGAAATGAAGAAATACTTGAACAAAATGATGATGAAGAGCTTGAACAGTCTGATCCAAACGTCGTAATAATTGAACTTACAAAATCTGAGCAGATTCAAAAAATTAGAACTTCAGTATTATTTTCTACAATTTCCACATCTGCCATTGAAGTTTTAGTTGAAATCTCAAACACAGATAAAAATAATAATACTAATTTTTTAACTCAAATTGAGTTTGAAGCAAAAAACAAAGCCAATGAATTTTTGTCAAAAGGTATTGGTAATGAAAACTTAAATCAACAGAGACAAACAATAGTTTCCAATCCACCTACTTTAAATTTATCAAGTGAACTTTATGCAATTGTCCCTGAAGCAAGAATTAGTTCGACGGTTGCAGAAATTATTGCTGAAAACTTAATAGCAAATCAAAAGCTTGAAGAGGAATTATGGAATGAACAAAAAGAAAAAGCAGCTGAATCCATAGAAAATGTTACAGTCCAATTCTTCAAGGATGAAGTAATTGTAAATGAGGGTGATCCAATTAATGAAGTTACATATCAGGCTTTGAATGAGTTTGGTTTTCTATCTGGAGAATCAAGGACAGTGCAAACTGCTGCAATACCTATTATATTTGCAGTTTTTGTAGTTTTATATATATTGCTATGGCGTTTGAGAGACAGTATTTGGTTAAATAATAATGAATTATTATTGATGCTTACACTTATATTGATTTCTTCAATATTCTTACGAGGTGTTTCATACTTTTCTCAAGTTTCAGATTTAGAATTTATTCAGTATGCATTACCTATTTCTTTTGTAGGTATTTTGTCTGTTACTTTATTAAATTTAAGAGCGACATTAATCTTATCGTTATCTAGCTCATTGTTAGCTCTTGCTGGTGGTGGGAATATAGGTTTAGTAGCTCTTGGCGCACTTGGAACAATTGTTCCAGCTATATTCCTATCAGAGGACACTGATAGGTCATTATTAAGACAGAGAATTGTTTATATTTCCTTAACCCAACCACTGTTAGCTTTTGGTGTGTATTTCTTTTTGCGCGATGATGCAAATCTAACTCAAATATTAATCTTTTCTTTTTTAAGTGCTTTACTGGCAAATTTAGCTGCGTTTGCTTTAACTTCATATGTTGAGAGTATTTTTAGACTTACTTCAGGTTTCAAACTTTCAGAACTAGCAGATAGAAATCACCCAGCATTAAGGTATCTAGAAGATAATGCATTAGGTACTTTTAACCACTCGCTTGTAGTTGGTACACTTGCTGACAGAGCTGCAAATAAGATTGGTGCAAATAGCCAACTCGCAAGGGCTATGGCTTATTATCACGATTTAGGCAAAACTATGAATCCAACAATGTTTGTTGAAAATCAAATTGGCTCAACAAATCCACATGACTCCCTTTCACCAATAGAATCTGCGAACATAATAAAAAGCCATGTTGTTGATGGTATTAAATTAGCTAAAAAGTTTAAAATTCCCGAAATTGTGTATCAAGGAATTCTTGAACATCATGGTGATGCAGTTTTAAGATTTTTTTACGAAAAAGAAAAAATAGTGAATCCAAATGTTTCAAAAGAAGACTTCAGGCATTTGGGTGAAAAACCCTCCTCAAGAGAGGCAGCAATTTTGATGCTTGCAGATTCATTAGAGGCTGCTTGTAGAGCTATTTTTATGAGTGAAGATGCAGATGAAGAAAAAATTAAGAATGTAATAGAGGAAATTTTTAACGAAAAAATTTCTGATGGCCAGCTAAATAATGCTCCCATCACATTTAAAGAGCTAGAAGTTATCAGAGAATCTTTTCAAATTAGTCTTGAAGGTTTATATCACCAAAGAGTTCTTTATCCTGAAATAACTGAAGAAGAATAAATAATTTGAAAATTATTTACAAAGGGTATTTTTATAGCAATGAAAAAAATGCATTAGAAAATGCTAGAGAAGAGTATTTAAAGCATTTTAATATTTCTAAAAACTTCTTATTCTTTCTTCATTCTGTATCTAAAGAAGAGTCTGAAAAACTTAACAAACACTATTTTAAAAAAAATGTACCTACTGATGTACTTACAATTCCACTATATAAAAATATAAAGGAAATTTACAAGCTAAATGAAGAAAACAACGAAGTTCTGGGAGACTTGTTTATTAACAGACAACTGATTAAAAATAACGCATTGAAATATAAAAAAACGGTGGCAGAAGAGCTTCAATTAGTCTTGGTTCATGGTTTACTGCATTTAGTTGGTTATTCCCATGAAAATGAAGATAAACTTAAAATGATTGAAAACAAAATATTAAACAAGGTCTGGAATAATGGAAAATGATAAGTCTTTAAGACATCTTGCCATAATCATGGATGGCAATGGAAGGTGGGCACTGAATAAAGATTTACCTCGTACAGCAGGTCATGCTGCAGGTGAGCATTCACTATCAAAAACTATAGATTGGGCCATAGCAAACAAACTAGAATGGTTGACAGTCTATGCTTTTTCAACTGAAAACTGGCTCAGGTCTGAAGAGGAAGTTGATTTTTTAATGTTTTTCAACAGAGACATATTAATTCGAAGACGAGAAGAATTTAATCAAAAGGGAGTCAGATTTAAATTTTTAGGTGATTTGACAGATTCAAAAATACCAGAAGAAAATAAAGACCTGATGAAAGAAACTGAAGAAATAACAAAAAATAATAACACACTAAATCTTGTGTTTGCATTTAATTATGGATCTCATAATGAAATTCACAATGCAGTTTTAAATTTACACAATGAAAATATTAATGAAAATCTTGAATTGGGTGATATAGAAAGTAGTTTCTATAATTTTTTTCAATACCCAGAAGTTCCTTTCCCTGATGCTTTACTTAGAACTGCAGGTGAGAAAAGAATTAGTAATTTTTTGCTATATCAGCTTTCATATTCTGAGCTTATTTTTATTGATGCTTTGTGGCCTGATGTAAATGAAGACATATTAGACGATGTCTTACTAGAATTTAACAAAAGGAATAGAACTTATGGAAGAAACTAACAGAGAATTATTTGAAAAAGTAGTAAAGGTCGCACAAGCTAGAGGATTTGTTTTTAATGCGTCTTCTATTTATGGTGGCCTCAGAAGCTCCTATGATTACGGACCTCTTGGAGTTTTACTTAAAAATAATATATCTAAATATTGGTGGAAAGACATTGATAATGATAGCGAAATATCTATTTTTCCTGTTGATACAGCTATTATTCAAAGTTCTGAAGTGTGGAAAGCTTCAGGTCATTTAGCTGAATTCTCAGATCCTATGGTTGATCATAAACCAACTGGTGAAAGATATAGAGCTGATCAAGTACCAGACGATATAGACAAAGAAGATCTCACTGAGCCTCGGCAATTTAATCTTATGTTTGAAACAAGCATTGGTCCGGTACAAAATGAAAACTCAACTGTTTACTTAAGGCCAGAAACAGCACAAGGTATATTTGTAAATTTTGAGAATGTTTTGAGAACAATGAGAGCAAAGATTCCTTTTGGAATTGCAAATATTGGAAAATCTTTCAGAAATGAAATAACACCTGGACAGTTTATTTTTAGGACTAGAGAGTTTGAGCAAATGGAGATTGAATTCTTCTGTAAAGAAGAAGATGAAAATAAATGGTTTGATTATTGGGTAAAAAAGAGAATGGAATGGTATAAATCTATTGGAATCCCAGATGCCAGCCTTCGACTTAGAGAGCATAGTGAAAACGAATTAGCTCATTATGCTTCAAAAACTGTTGATATTGAGTTTTTGTACCCATGGGGATGGGGAGAGCTTGAGGGAATAGCAAATAGAGGCACTTTTGATCTTTCTTCTCATGAAAAAGCAAGTGGGAAAGATATGTCTTACTTTGACCCCGAAACCAATGAAAAAATAACACCTACCGTAATAGAACCTGCGGGAGGATTAACTAGAACATTATTTGCTCTACTTTGTTCTTGTTATGATGAAGAAGAAGTGAATGATACAACAAGAACACTTTTTCGTTTTGATTTTAATATTGCGCCAATACAAATTGGAATATTGCCATTAAGCAAAAAAGATGAGTTAATTGAGGTTTCAAATAATATCAAAAATATCTTACAGGAAAACTATAGAACTGAAATTGATGTTACTCAATCAATAGGAAAAAGATACAGACGGCAAGACGAAATTGGTACTCCATACTGCATTACAGTAGATTTTGATTCTCTTGATGACAATAGTGTGACAATAAGAAGCAGAGACTCAATGGAACAAGAAAGAATTTTAATAACAGACCTTTCTGGTTTCTTTAGTGATTTGTAATGGGAATAGCTAGGCAATCCATAGAGGATCTTAAGAAAAGGTCAAAAATTAGTGACTTTATTCTGGCCACAACATCAGGTAAATTAAGGGGCACAAAAGGAATGGCTTTATGCCCATTTCATGGCGAAAAAACTGCAAGTATGAGTTTTACAGATGTCGAAAACCTCTTTCATTGCTTTGGATGCAAAGAGGGGGGTGATATTTTTAAATATGTACAAGAAATAAATAATTTAGAGTTCCAAGATGCAATAGAGTTTGTCGCAGAAAAATATGGATTTAAGCTTACTTATACCCAAACTAGTGACAACAGTGATTTTAAAGTTTATCAAGAAAAGATAGATCTAATTAACAACTATTTCTTAGAAACAATGAAATCTAACATATCCAAAGACGCAAAAGCATATTTACAAAAAAGAAAGTATGACAACATAGATATAGAGAAATATTCCATTTCTTTTATCAGTAAAGATGAAGAAAGTTTTAATAAATTTTGTAAAACAAATGAAATAACTAAAGATGATCTTCAGAGACTTGGATTCATAAGCAGTAATGGAAATATGCTTTTTAAGAACAGAATAATGTTTCCAATATTAAGTTTTAGAAACAATATCATTGCTTTTGGAGGAAGGGCAATAGACGATTTTGGTCCTAAGTATTTAAATTCTTCAGATTCAGTACTATATAAGAAAAATAGAAATCTCTACTTTACTAATGAATTTATAACTGCAACTAAAAAGAAGGGATATGCATTTATTGTGGAGGGTTATTTTGACGTACTTTCTTTAAACAAGTTAGGTTATGCAAATTCTGCATCACCTTCAGGAACAGCATTAACCTATCAACAATTAGAATCTGTCTCAAAGTATACGAGTAAAATTCTTATTTGTTTTGACAATGATGAAGCTGGTTTA
>CACPPU010000013.1:0-4119 GCA_902635945.1 uncultured Candidatus Actinomarina sp.
AGATTTGTATGAATCAACAGTGTTTTGAGATAGTCCCTTTTGATATAAAAGATATTCTGAAAATGAACTTATTGATTTATTAATCTTTGACTTTATGTTCATCTTTTACATTTTCATCAAAAAATTTTATTTCTTTTGATGCAGCTATAAATGAATTGAACATAGGTGCTGGGTCCCATGGCCTTGATTTAAATTCAGGATGAAATTGTGAAGCTACAAAGTATGGATGATCTTTTAGTTCAATCATTTCAACTAAATCTTCATCAGGTGATAATCCACTAAATACTAATCCTTTAGATTCCAATTCATTTCTGAACTTATTATTTACTTCGTATCTATGCCTGTGACGTTCATAGATTATTTCATTGTTATATATATCTTTAGCCATAGTGTCTAGTTGTATTTTACAAGGATAAGTCCCAAGTCTCATAGATGCACCGACATCATCTGCTTCTAAATCTTGATTAGGTAATAAATCTATGACAGGATTTTTTGTAGTTTGAGAAAACTCTGTAGAATTTGCGTCTGAAATACCACATACGTTGCGCGCAAACTCAATTACAGCACACTGTAGACCTAAGCAAATTCCAAGAAAAGGTATTTTATTTTTTCTTAGATACTCGATTGCACCTATTTTTCCTTCAATTCCTCTGTAGCCAAAACCTCCAGGAACTACTACACCATTTAAATTTTTAAGATCTTCAATTTCATAGTTATCTGCATCTATCCAAACTAAATCTAAATTTACTTTATTTTGAAGACAAGAGTGTTTTAAAGCTTCTACGACTGACATATAACTATCAGGTAAGCCAAAATATTTTCCGAGAATTGCTATTTTAACATTTTTGTTAACACCGTTTTTTAATGAAAGCATTTCATTCCACCTTGATAAATCAGGGGACTCAGAATTTAATGCTAAACGTTTATCAACAGCTGCATCTAAACCTTCTTCATACATTTTGATAGGAACATCGTAAATATCATCTAGATCCGGTGCGTTAATAACGTTTTCAAAACTCACGTCACAAAATAGTGAAACTTTACTTTTTATTTCATCAGTTAACTCTTGCTCAGATCTCAAAACTATTAAATCTGGACTTATACCATAGCTTCTTAACATTGATACTGAGTGTTGTGTTGGTTTTGTTTTGAGTTCTGTACTTGGACCAATAAAAGGTACGAGGGTAACATGAACAAACATTACATTTTCTTGACCAAACTCTTTTCTAATTTGTCTTGCTGCTTCTAGAAAAGGTAGTATCTCAATATCGCCAACTGTGCCTCCTATTTCAGTAATTTGCACATCTACTTCATTGGATATGCCTTTAATCCTTCTTTTAATTTCATCTGTAATATGAGGAATAACTTGGACAGTTGCACCAAGATAGTCGCCTTTTCGCTCTCTCTCAATTACTTTTCTGTAAATGCTTCCAGTTGTAACATTTGCATCTTTTCTTAAATTAACTCCAGTAAATCTTTCGTAATGTCCTAAATCTAAATCTGTTGTAGCACCATCTTCAGTAACAAAAACTTCTCCATGTTGAAACGGATTCATTGTGTCTGGATCAACATTAATATAAGGATCTAATTTTTGATTTACAATTGATAAACCTCTAGCTTTGAGCAGGTTTCCTAGAGACGCAGAAGTAATCCCTTTGCCAAGACCAGAGACTACACCGCCAGTGACAAATATGTATTTGGTCACGTCAAAATAATAACAGGTTTATTTTTATTGTGAAGAATTATCTAAGTATTTGGTTTAAAAAGTGATCTAGTTTAGGCTTATTGCTTTCTTCTAAAACTTTGAGTGCATTAGCTGATAATTTATAAGTAAAGGATAAATCGTTGGGTTCGTTACATTGTTGTAATTCATTTCCATCAAACTGGACAGAGAAATCTTGATTCTTCTGAACAATAATTTTTACTTCTGAATGTTTATCTAAAACAATTGATCTTGGAAATTTTGTAAATGGTGATATGGGAGTAATTATTAATGAATCAATACTAGTTTGCACTATAGGACCTCCTGCAGAATAATTGTATGCAGTAGAACCCATGGAAGTAGAAATTATAATTCCATCAGCTCTCAACTTTACATCTTGATCATATGTTTCTATTTGAATATCTAACATACGTGTTGGAGAGTTCTTAATTAAAACTATTTCATTAAATGCTGGTTCTTGTTCATCATTATTTTGAATAATAGGAACTCTTTTCTTGAAGTTGTTAAAATCACTTTTTACTAATTCCTGTAAATTAATGGTTTCGAATGAATTTACTAAGTAACCAACTCTGCCAGAACCTAGATTTAAAACAGGTACAGAGTTAGTCCATCCTAGTTTCATAGCTTTAAGAGCTGTTCCATCGCCCCCTATACTTATTATTAAATTAAAAGTATCTTTGGATGTATTTTCATAACTCTTGTCTTCAAGTATTAATTTTTCATAACTTATATTTTGATTATCTAAATACTGTAGAAAATCAACAGCTTGTTTCGATTTAAGATATTTTTTTGAAGAAACAATTGCCAACTTAACCATAAATACATTATAGGTGACTTATAATGTTCATAAAGTGATACCTATATCAGATATAAATCCTGCAAGAAATACACCTTTTATTACCAGAGTATTTATGATTTCAACAGTTTTAGTTTTTATATTGATACAACCAAAAAACCAAATTGAATTAATAAATTTCTTTTATCAATACTCAGCGATTCCATGTGAACTTGTCAATTTTGCTCCATTATCAGAATCACAATTTTATAATAACAGTTGCTTTTACGATCAATTCAAAGTGATCTTTCCAAGCAAGAATTTATATTTAAGTGTCATTTTTGCAAATTTGTTTCATGCAAACTTTTTACATATATTAGGAAATTTATGGAGTTTTTGGATTTTTGGAAATAATGTTGAAGACAAGCTTGGTAAATTAAAATACCTATTCTTTCTTTTATTCATAGGTGTAATAAGTATTGTATCTCATACTTTTCTCAACCAAGAAAGTTTAGTTCCTATAGTAGGAGCATCTGGAATAGTGTCTGGATTGATGGGAGCTTACGTTTATATGTTTCCTAATGCAAGGTTATTAGTTCTAGTCCCATTTGGTTTCTTGTTTCCAACTACAATCAAAGCTAAATTTTTTATGATTTTTTGGTTTATTTCTCAAATATTTATTGCACTAGGTGATCAAAATATTTCCTGGGAAGCACATGTGGGTGGATTTATATTTGGTTATCTTTTATTAAGATTGTTCAGTAAGAAAAGGTACAACATCTGAAAACTTATTAAGTTGTATATCAGCAAGATTGACATCTAAATAATTTTTTATCCCTGAAGAAACTAAAAATGTCTTTGCATTTAAATTTTTTCCGAAAATAATATCTGTATCAACCCTATCTCCTATTACATAATTTACTGTTATCTTGTTTTGAATAAAATATGAACTGTAGTGATCTCCTGATTTTCCTAAAGTAGGTATGTTAATCGACAATTCATCTTCTATGATCTTTACAACTGCTCCATTCCCAGCCTTTTCACCAAACTCAGTTGGAAATGTAAGATCCTTGTTAAGACTCAGTATGTTTTTACCTAAACTTACATTTTTAATAATCTCATTTATTTCTGAAAAATTGTTTTCTTCTTTACGACCTATCAGAATTAATTCTGCATTTTCTAGACTTGTGACATTAATATTCAAATTTTTTATATAATTTTTTAAATTATCTGATCCGTAAATAAAAATATTTGATTTATTATTTGAATACAGATTTTGAAAAATAACTAATGGTGTAATAATTTTTGATATATCTATATTTAATTGGAGTAAATATTCAAGCTTATCTTTTATTTCACTAGGAGTTTGAGAGCTATTATTTGTTGTATAGTATATTTCAATACCTTCATTAATAATTTTCAGTAAACCTTCTTTAACTCCATCAATTAAAGTTTGTCCTTTGAATATAGTTCCATCAAGGTCTGTAGCGATTATGCTCACGTTTTTCTTCCATTAATAAAACTCTGGCTGTTATTCCACTTGCTTCATAAAAATTCTTTGCAACTCTATCGCTTGGAAGTGTAATTGTTCTTAATGAGGATTGAATTGTTTCAACATAAT
>CACPPU010000014.1:0-4039 GCA_902635945.1 uncultured Candidatus Actinomarina sp.
GGTTAAGCCGGGTCGTATACTATTCGAAATATCTGGTGTGCCGGAGGATGTTGCTCGTGAAGCAATGAGAAAAGCTGGTCACAAGCTACCTATGAAAACTAAATTTGTTATGAGGGATAACGTATGAGTGTTAATGATTTAAGAGAACTTTCTGTTCAAGAGTTAGAAAATAAAATAGTTGATTTGAAAAAAGAACTTATGGATTCAAGATTTGCACTTGCAACAAGCCAGATAGAAGACACTTCCGTTTTTAGAAAAATTAAAAAAGAGATTGCACAAGCAAATACAGTTTTAACTGAAAAACTAAGCGAACTAAATAATGAGGTAACTGAATAATGGAAAGTATGGAAAGATCATCAAGAAAAGTAAGGACAGGAATAGTTGTTTCTGATGCTCGTGAAAAAACCGTAACAGTTGCAATAGAACTTCAATTTCCTCATCCAAAATACAAAAAAATTGTTAAAAAGACAAGAAAATTACATGCTCATGATGAAAGCTTTGAAGCAAAAGTAGGCGACACAGTCAAAATAATGGAAACTAAACCATTTTCTAAAACAAAAAAATGGCGTGTAACTGAAGTAGTGGAGAGGGCAAGATGATTCAAAAAGAATCTAGACTTAAAGTTGCTGACAACTCTGGTGCAAAAGAAGTACTTTGTATCAAAGTTAAAGGAAGCTCTCGAATTAGATATGCTGGATTAGGCGATACTTTTGTTGCTACAGTAAAAGACGCTATTCCAGGTGGTCAAATCAAAAAAGGTGACATCGTTCAAGCCGTTGTTGTTAGAACTAAGAAAGAAACTAGAAGAAAAGATGGAACTTATATACGTTTCGACGAAAATGCATGTGTAATTATTAATGAACAAGAGCAACCACGGGGAACAAGAATTTTTGGACCAGTTGGTAGAGAATTAAGAGAAAAAAAGTTTATGAGAATAGTGTCTTTAGCTCCGGAGGTTTTGTAATGAAAATCCAAAAAGGAGACATGGTAAAAGTAATATCAGGAAAAGATGCTGGAAAAGAAGGAAAAGTTTTACAAGCGTTTCCAAAAAAAGGAACTGTCCTAGTTGAGGGAGTAAATGTTAATAAAAAACATCAAAAACCACAGGGTCAAACAATGCAAGGCGGAGTTATTGATAAAAGTATGCCAATAAATGTCTCCAATGTTGCATTAGTTGTAAAAAAGAAATCGGGACGAGTTGGTTATAAGTTTGATAAAAATGGCAAAAAATATAGAGTATTAGCCCAGACAGGTGATGAAGTATGATTCCTAGATTAAAAGAGCAGTTTAATACTGAGTTAAAGCAAAAGATTATGTCTGATCTTCAATTGAGTAATATAAATGAAATACCTAGTCTTGAAAAAATAATTATTAACATCGGTGATGGAAAAGCAGCTACAGACGGTAGGGCGCTTGAGTCTATGGTTGATGAATTAACTGCAATTTCCGGACAAAAACCTGTAATCAGAAGAGCAAAAAAATCAATTGCTGGATTTAAAATTAGAGAAGGTATGCCAATTGGTACATCTGTTACTTTAAGAGGCGACAGAATGTGGGAATTTTATGACAGGTTTGTACAAGTTGTTGTCCCAAGAATCCGTGACTTTAGAGGTTTTAACAAAAAATCTTTTGATGGAAACGGAAATTATACACTCGGATTAAATGAACAGTTAGTTTTTCCTGAAGTTGAGTATGACAAGGTTAGGGATATTAGAGGAATGAATATTACAATTTGTACTTCTGCTAACGATAACGAAAAAGGTTATGTATTATTACAATCGCTAGGATTTCCATTTAGGGAGAATTAATTATGGCAAAAACGAGCAAAATAGTAAAAAACAATCAAAGAAAGAGAGCAATCACAGTCTATGCTGAAAGACGCCAAGAATTGCTTAAGGTCATTAAAGATCCTAATACATCATATGATGAGAAACGTGAAGCTCAAAAAAAGATTGCAAAAATGCCGAGAGATGCTTCTGCTACAAGACATCGAAACCGATGTGAAGTAACAGGTAGACCTAGAGGTACCCTCAGAAAATTTGGAATGTCAAGAAATACATTTAGAGATTTAGCATTAAAAGGCGAGTTGCCTGGTATTAAGAAAGCTTCCTGGTAAAAATGAACTCAGATCCAATTTCAGATTTTCTTACAAGAATAAGAAATGCATCAATGGTTAGCAAGCCATCGGTTTCGGTACCTCATTCAAAGTTCAAACTAGAACTTTCAAAACTTTTAAAGGATGAGGGATATATTAGTGATGTTAAAGTTTCTGGAGATGGTTCAGATAAACAGATAGAAATAGATTTAAAATATTCTGAAAATGGTTCACCAGTTTTAGCCGGCTTAAACAGACTCAGCAAACCAGGAAGAAGACTTTATGTAGGTTCTGATTCACTCCCAAGAAATAATGGTGGGTTGGGTACTGTTGTAGTTTCAACTTCAAGAGGCTTATTACCAGATTCAGAAGCTCGAAAAAGAAAACTTGGTGGAGAATTAATTTGTGAGGTTTGGTCATGAGTAGGATTGGCAACAAACCAATTGAAATACCTGAAAAAGTAGAATTAAAAATCGAGGGAAATTTAATTTCTGTCAAAGGCCCTAAAGGCGAACTAACAGTTGAAATAGTTGATGACAGAATAAATTACGAGATTAATGAAAACATTTTAAATTTTTCTAGAAGTTCTGAAGTTGCTGAAGTGAGAAGCCTTCATGGATTATACAGATCTTTAATTGCAAATAATATTCAAGGTGTTCTGGAAGGTTATAAGAAGACTTTACTATTACAAGGTGTTGGACATAGAGCAACTTTGAAGGGTAATGATATCGAAATTCTTTGTGGATTTTCACATCCTGTAATTTTCAAAAAAGTTGAAGGTATAAATTTTGAAGTTCCAGATCAAAATACAATAATTGTTTCTGGAATAGACAAGGCACTTGTTGGACAAGTATCAGCAAATATTAGAGCTATAAAACCACCTGAGCCATACAAGGGTAAAGGCATTAGGTATGAAGATGAATATGTTAGAAGAAAAGCAGGTAAAGCTGCAGTAACCGCTGGAGCATAAAAAATATTATGAAAGTTAAAGACAAAAGACAACACAGAAAAATAAGAATTAGAAAAAAAATTAACGGCACAGCTACTGTTCCGCGTATTGCTGTTTTTAAAAGTAACAACAATATATATGTACAGGCTATAGATGACTTAAATCAAGTGACAATAGCATCAGCTAGCACTCTTTCAAAAGAAGTTAAATCTAAAAATCTATCAGTTGACGCCTCAAAAGAGGTAGGGGAACTTATGGGTAAAAAGTTAAATGACCTTAAAATTTCAAAAGCAGTTTTTGATAGAGGTGGCTATGTTTATCATGGCAGAGTTAAATCTTTAGCAGACGGAATTAGAGAAAAAGGAATTGAATTTTAATGGCTGAGCTAGAACTTCAAGAAAGTGTAATTCACATTAATAGAGTGGCCAAAGTTGTAAAGGGTGGTAGAAATTTTGCATTTACTGCTCTTGTAGCAGTTGGAGATGGGAATGGAAAGGCTGGAATTGGATATGGAAAAGGTTCTGAAGTTCCACTAGCCATTCAAAAAGCCATAGAAAATGCTAAAAAAAATATTCAAGATATTCCAATGGCAGGTTCAACAATTGTTCACTCCATAATTGGAAAGCACGGATCTTCCAGAGTACTTCTAAAACCAGCAGCTCCAGGTACAGGAGTTATTGCTGGAGGTGCAGCAAGGCAGGTACTTGAAGTTGCTGGAGTTAAAGATATACTCGCAAAATCCTTAGGTTCACCTACTCATCTCAATGTTGCTAAAGCAACAATCAATGGCTTGTTAAATCAAAGAACGCCAGACATGGTTGCTGGACTCAGAGGAAAAAAACCATCCGAGGTCGCACCAGCTGGTTTAGTTGAGGCATATGAAAAAACTAAAGCTGAAAAAAAAGTAAAGGTAGCAGATGAAAGTTAAAATTACTTTAAAAAGAAGCTTAATTGGTCAAAAACCAAAAGCTCGAGAGACTGTAAGAAGTTTAGGT
>CACPPU010000015.1:0-2536 GCA_902635945.1 uncultured Candidatus Actinomarina sp.
AGTTTTAACGATACCTGGACAACCTTCACATGCGTCTGTGAGTCCTCCAAGAACATCTGTAAATGGATATTCTACTGTATCGCCTCTGTAAACCTCTAATACAGGAGGATTAAACAACACTAAGTAAGGAAGATCCTCAAAAAGTATTGCCTCCATTTGATTAGATAACTTGATTGCTTCATCAACTGTCTTTGCAGCTTCAAAAGCATCTGCTACCGCATCAAATTCTGGATTGTTATATCCAGGTGTATTAAATCCACCATTACAAGAATCATTTCTTGAATGGAAGAAAGCTACAGCTGAGTCAGGATATATTCCTACACCCCAACCTAACATATAAAAATTCCAATTTTCGCAGTTTTCTGCGCCGAAGACAATGTCAACAATAACACTGAAACCAGTTGGTCTTGCAGTTACATCAAAACCTAATTGTCTGATGTAGTCAGCAATGAACAATGAGAATGTATTTCTCAATGGATCATAACCAGGACCTGGTGCGTATATTAACATGTCTGCTGGTGGAACTTCACCGTTTGGACCTTTAATTCCAGTTGGTGGGATAGCTCTTGTATCGTTTCCTGGGTGTTCTCCCCAGTCATCCGCTGTCCATCCTGCGTCTTGTAGGATTGAGATAGCTTTCTCCCATTTTCCTACAGTATCAAGATCTTGACAATCAGCTAAAGTACCAGTCAAAGGTGGTGCCCAAGCTGTTAGAGCTCCTGATATAGTTCCATCCATTCTTTCAACAGTTCCTTGAAGAACACTGTTGATAATGAAATCTCTATCAACAACACAAGCTACTGCGTTTCTGAAAGCTTTGTCGCTTCCAGGGAATAATCTTGTATTGTGTGCGAAATATCTCATACCAAGTGGCATGTTTTGCACTAACTCAACTCCAGGAACAGTTGCAAGCTGATTAAATAAGTTTCTCTTAACTCCTAATGGGTTAAGAACGAAATCAACTTCACCGTTTTGGAAAGCTAAGTATGCTGCATCTTGATCGCTGTATAGTGTGTACTCAACAGTACCAACAAATGGTCCGCTATCATATGAGAACGAATCACCTGATGTGTTACCGAAGTCACCACTGAATGCTGGAGCTTTACCATTGTCCCAGTTTAAGCTTGTACCACCACCATCATAGATAGTAGTTGTTCCGCCATACCACATAGTATTAGCGTCGTACTTCCATGTATAGAAAGCACCTTGCTCAAGCTTATCGTAGACAAAAGCACTAGCTACTGGAGCATTAATTGCGTCATGAGCATACAAAGACTCTTTGTCAGTTGCTATGGACTCCCAATATGCCTTGCTGAATGCAGGACCTTGAGCAGTACCATATTGCCATGTTGATAATCCTGGGTCATAGTTGAAAGTTACACTGACTGTATAATCATCAGTTGCAACAACACTTACAACACAGTTTTTACTAGATCCGTCATCTGCTTCACACAAGTATGGATACGCACTTAAAAAGTTACCACCTAGTGATAATCCTTTTACAGTGTCGAAAGTAAACTGCCAGTCATTAGCAGTAATAGGACTTCCATCACTCCATGTATATCCTTGTCTTACAGGAACATTGTATGTAAATGTTCCATCACCATTATCCACTGAAGTTTCGACTAGTTCACCAGCCATGTTAACTACAAGTTGATAGTTAGGTAATTGAAATTATTAAAGAGAATTTAAAGCTTCAGTAGCAGTCCATTTCTTATCATTATTAATTCCATATTCTGACTTTGGATTAGTTTCTGAAATATTCAAAATGTTCAAAAAATCTGAAATATTTTTAATATTAGATCTCAATTGCTGAGGTAGTGGAAAATATTCATCTTCTTCTTTCAATCTAAATTGCTCCAGATTAATAGGATTTATTTTATCTATAATTTCGTAAACAAGATGATCTGGTGCAGACGCCCCTGCCGTAATCGCAATATTACCATTCAGATTTAGATTTTCTATATCGTTAACGTTGTCTACACGATAGGCTTCAACACCTTGATTGTTAACCATACTAACTAGTGCTTTGGTGTTACTTGAATTTTCTGATCCCACAACAAGAACTGTATTAACTTCTGGAAGAATTTCTAATATCGCTTCTTGTCTATTGGTAGTTGCATAACATAAGTCACTTTTCCTAGGCATTTTTAAACCATTAAATCTTTCTTGAGAATATTTCATAATTGGCTCCCACTCTGATAAAGCTAAAGTAGTCTGTGCAAGTAGAGCAACATCATTTCCAATTTCTAATGCTTTAACATCTTCAATACTCTCAACTAAATGCATGTTGTCAGGTGAAACACCAATTGCACCTTTAGCTTCATCATGATTTTTATGACCCACATAAATAATTTGTGTGTTTTCTTTACTAAATTTTTTTGCTTCATGATGAACCTTTGTAACTAATGGATCATTGGATACTATTTCAAATTCATTTAGATTAAAAGAATTGGTTTTTTCATTATGTAAGGCAATAACTCTGTAAAGAAGGCCTGATGAAAAAAATTCAAAGTTTAATTCAGAAGCTAAACGT
>CACPPU010000016.1:0-2190 GCA_902635945.1 uncultured Candidatus Actinomarina sp.
TCCTGAGTACGGTAGAGCCTTTTTGATAAGTTAATACATCAAACATTTCTTCTGCTTCTTCTGGAGTTTTTACTTCGAACTCAACTGGCCTTGAAGATTTTAATGAGTCAACTCCAAACCCTCTTGACCTGTCTAGGTTCATCTGATTCCATAATTTAAACTCGGGGTAAGTTGCTTCAGAAGCTATAACTTCCATTAGACTTGCAAATGCTTCATTTAGCCAAATACCATCCCACCAGTTCATGGTTACCAAGTCCCCGAACCACATATGAGCCAATTCGTGAGCAATCACTTCAACAGACCTTGATAATTCTGCTCTTGTTGCTTTTTCTACATCAATAAGCAGTAGCGTTTCTCGAAAAGTTACAGCCCCAACATTTTCCATTGCACCCATAGCAAAATCAGGTATTGCTATAAGATCTAATTTTGATCCTGGATAATTTATCCCGTAATAATCCTCAAAGAAATCTAGAATTTTTATTGCAGCAGTGCCAGCAAAATTAGTTTGGTCAGAAAAACCTGGCTTATGCACTATTCCTACCTCAGTTGTTTTTGAAGACCCTATCTTTGAAACTTCTAATTTACCAACAACAAAAGCTACTAGGTATGTTGACATTCTCATAGAGTCAACAAACTTAGTTGTAGTTCTATTGTTTTCAGTTGATTCATTCAACACTTTTTCATTACTAATTCTTATCAAATCTCTGTCTGTGGTTAAAGCAATGGAAAATATAGCTTTGAATTCTGGCTCATCCCAACAAGGAAAAGCCATTCTCGCTGCTGTTGGTTCGAATTGAGTAGTCGCAATCCAAACATCTTTATTTTCTGTATTTTTATAGCTACTCCTATAAAACCCTCTTAATTCATCAACTATTGTTGCTTTGAAATCAAGATAAAGTTGCCAATCTCCTTGAGTAACTTTATCTTCAAAAATAAGTGAAACTCTCTCTTCTTCAGGTAAATAATTAATTGAAGCCTCAATATGCTCACCCGAGTCATTTTCTATAAAAGCATTTTCTATATCAATTCCTAGTGAGTGAAGTTGTAATTCTTTTGTTTCATCAACTATTTCCAAGAAAACAATTTCTTTGCCCGTGTAGCTAAATTCATCTAAGTTAATATCTAGATTGATTTCGTATCTGTGAGGTATTGCTATTTTTGGTAGTCTAATGTTTTCATTCATTTAAAAATATTAGTAAGAATTTAAATCAATCCCAGTCCAGGTGGATAAATTCGTCAGAATTTTTAAATTGCACTTGATGTGCACCGAAATAATCTCTTTGAGCTTGAATTAAAGCAGAGGGATTAAATGTACTTGATGTTCCTACAAACCAGTTGAATGAAGAATTTATAACAGGAATTGAGATACCGCTATCAATACACGATTTAATTACTTCTTTTGCATCATTGAGATTATTCTGTAATAAATCTTGAATAGAAGAGGTTGTAGTAATAGGGTTCAGCAGCTTTGCATTACCCAATTCATTTAGAAGGTCAGATCTAATAATGCAACCAGCTGACCAATTCTGCAAGACCTCTTTCAAATCTATATCTAATTGCTCTTTGTTACTCACATGCTGGATAAAGAGCAAACCTTGAATCATTGTTGCTAGTCTTGCAAAATATATTGCATTGTTTAAAGATTCTGAAGAAATATCTATTAACTGTCCATCAATATTTTTTGACCATAAGTTTTCATAGTTACTCTCTACTCTTGCATTGAATGCTTCAAAGACACTAGGTAATGGAAAACCATAGTCAAGCGATGTCTCAACTGTTAGTTTGCCTGTTCCTTTATGATTTGCATTAGATTGTATTTGATCAAGTAAATACCCTGAATCGTTTTTCTTTAATAAAATTTCTGAAGTTATTTCAATTAAGTATGAAGATCTGTTCTGTGTGGAAAATTCCTTGAAAAACTCACTTATCTCAATATTGGTATAGTTTGCTCTTTTTAAAATATGGTAAGCCTCAGTAATAATTTGCATTTCAGCATACTCAATACCGTTATGAAGCATTTTAATAAAATGGCCAGTTCCATAACCTTTATAAAACCCAATACTTAGTGAGTTTTCATAACTCGCAGCTATTGAAGATAAAGAATCTTTTAATTCATTATTAATTGATTTCTCTGAACCAATCATTAAGGCCGGGCCATTTCTTGCACCCTCTTCTCCTCCCGAAACACCC
>CACPPU010000017.1:0-2115 GCA_902635945.1 uncultured Candidatus Actinomarina sp.
GTAAATATTTTCAACTTCACCAACAGCATTTATCTTTGAAACTAAATTTCTTTGTTCATAGTATTCAATTAAAGGAGCTGTATCATTTTCATAAACTTCAAGCCTGACACTTACAGATTCTTCAGTATCATCACTCCTACCACTAGTTTCACCTCTATTTAAAATTCTTTTTATTAGCTCATCTCGGTCAGCTTCAAAAACAATAACTTTAGAAATTTTAAATTCTTTACTAATTTTATCTAGACTTTCTGCTTGAGCAATTGTTCTAGGAAACCCATCTAGTATTGCTCCGTTAACACAATCATTAGAAAGAAGCCTTTCTTGCAACATTTCAATAACCAAAGAATCTGGAACAAGTTTGCCTTCGTCAAGTAGAGTTTTTGCAATCTTGCCAAGCTCTGTTTCGTTGCTTACATGCTCACGAAGCATGTCGCCTGTTGATATGTGAGCAAGATTTTTTTCTTTAGCTATTGTTACTGCTTGAGTCCCTTTTCCAGCACCTGGTGGTCCTAGAAAGATTACTAAATTGCTCAATCAATGAATCCTTCATAATTTCGCATACTTAATTGGCTCTCAATTTGCTTCATAGTTTCCAAAGCTACACCAACTGTAATAAGAATTGAAATACCACTAAATCCTAGAGGTATGTCCCATATAACAGATGCTATTGAAGGAAGGACCGCAACTGACGCTAAAAATACTGATCCCGGAAGAGTAATTCTATTAATAATATGTGAAAGATAGTTGGTAGTTGAAATTCCAGGCCTAACTCCAGGTATGAAGCCACCCTGTCTTCTAATCATGTCTGACTGACGAACAGGATCAAATTGGATTGTTGTATAAAAATATGTAAAGAAAATTATCAATATACCAAGAAAGAAAACATAAAACCATGTTGTCCCTTGAGAGTTAGCTAAATTAATGTCAATCCAATTTCTAATAGCGGCTGTAACATTATTGTCTTGTGGAAGAGAAGTAGCTACCAGAGCAGGGAAAAACAAAATACTGGTTGCAAATATAACTGGAATAACTCCAGCACTATTTACTTTCAATGGAATATATGTGCTTTGTCCACCCATAACTTTTCTTCCTCTAACTCGTTTTGCAAACTGTATAGGAATTCTTCTTTGACCTTGTTCTACATAAATTATTCCAACAATCATAAGTATGAACATAACCATAAGAAACACGAATTGTCCTAATCTTCCTTGACCAGCTGTTACTTGATAAGAACTTCCAAACTGAGATGGTAACTGACTGACAATACTTGCAAAAATTATTAAAGACATTCCATTTCCAACACCCCTTTGAGAAATAAGCTCGCCGATCCACATAATAAATGCTGTACCAGCAGTCATTGTTAAGACTATTAACCCAACTCGAGATGGTGTATAGTTTGGAATCAATGAGATTCCTCCAGTTAAACTTCCTCTAGAAAATAAGTAAGTAAGTGCTGTGGATTGTAATAGAGCTAAAACAACTGTTATATATCTTGTCCATTGTGTAATAACTTTTCTGCCAGACTCACCCTCTTCTTGAAGTTTTTGCAACCTTGGAATTACAACAGTTAATAGCTGAAGAATAATACTGGCAGTTATATAAGGCATTATTCCAAGAGCAAATACTGAAAAAGTCTCTAAGGCTCCTCCAGAAAATAAATTAAGCAACCCGTAAATACCCGCCTGTGACCCAGAATCTGTAAGTCTCTGTACAGCATCAAGATCTACTCCTGGTACTGGTACAGCAGCTCCCAATCTATAGACAGCAAACATGAAAAGAGTAAAAAGTATTCTTTTTCTTAAGTCTGGAATTTTGAATATATATCTAAAAATAGATAGTTTCATAATTACTCGTTAATAATTTCTACAGTACCGCCAGCACTTTCAATTTTGCTTTTAGCGACTTCACTTATAGCATGAATTTTCAAATCTATTTTTTTGGTAATTTCACCATCACCTAATATTTTTACCAAACCTTTTTTTCTAGTTAGTCCCATCTCTCTTAGGATATCAGGAGTAACTTCGCCTTCTAAATTCTTTTCTTCTAATTCACTGACATTGACAACAACATATGACATTTTTGCAGGATTGCCAATACCTCTCACTTTAGGAATAC